>PLOC01000044.1 GCA_003141955.1 Chloroflexota bacterium | reverse complement strand
TTTTCGACGATCGTGCCGGTCATAGTGAACGGGGCGTTGCCGCTGGCGCTGGCGCCGGCGCCGCCCAGGGCGGAGAGCATGGATCCGAAGTCACCACCGGCGAGGGTCATGCTGAACTTGTAGCTGTTGATGTCGGACAGGGCGGTGACCGCGCCGCTCAGCTCGCTGGTGCCGCCGGTCTGGCCGGTCGTACCCGGTTGGCTCGTCGTGCCCGGTTGGCTCGTCGTGCCGTTCAACGAGGTGCCGACCACGGACGCCGGGGCGCTGGAGCTGCCGGGGCCGGACGACTTCGAGCCGTTATTCGTGACCAGATACGCCCCTCCGCAGATGGCCGCGATGAGGACTACGCCGATCAGGACCATAGCCGGGCTGATCCCGGTCTTCACCGGAGTGGCCGCGACTGGCCCGGCCGCCGAATAGGCGGAGGCCGCCGGAGGACTCGCCACGGGCGGAGCAGCCCAGGTCGGAGGGGGCGGCGGAGCTCCCCACGTCGGAGGGGGCGGCGGAGCTCCCCACGTCGGAGGGGGCGGCGGCGGGGTCACCCCCATCTGGGGGGCCACCGGAGCACTCGGCACGGGCGGAGCAGCGGGCGTGGCAGTAACCGACAGGCCAGCGCCGCACGAAGCGCAGAACTTCTGCTCTTCGGCGCTTCGCGCCGCCCCACAGCTGGGGCAGAAGCCGAATCCAGTCTCCATCCGATTTCCCTCCGACAGTCGCGTGGGCCATAGTGAAGGTCCGGCTGGACTTCGGGCTTGCGTTGGGCGACCTGCCGCGACCCGGCCCACTCCGACCCGGCCATTCTAGTCTCCCGATTCGCTGTCCGATCAAGCTTTCGAACCGCTCTGGCCAGTATCCGGTCGGCCATCTTGCTCCGGTCACGGCGAGAGCGAGGCCGTGCGGCAGCCGGCGGCAGTGCGACAGTCGACGCCGCGCTCCGGCGCCACGTCCGGTACGATCCGAGGCCAGCCCGGCGGTCGGGAGGTTGAGGAGAGCGGATGAGCGGGCAACTCACGGCGTCGGTGCGGGGCCGGACGGGAAACGATCCCGTCGGCGAGTCGCGGCGACAACTGATCCGGGACGCGCTGGCGATCGCGGCGTACGCGTTGCCGGTGGGCCTCGTCTACGGGCTGGCCGCCCTGCAGGCCCATTTCACGCTGCTCGACGTCGTCGTGTCGTGCCTCGTGGTGCTCGCCGGAGGGGCGCAGTTCGCGGCGGCGGGAATGGTCAAGGACGGCGCCCCATGGCTGGCGATCGCGGGAGTGACCGCGCTGGTCAATGCCCGGCACCTGCTCTACTCCGCAGCCGTGGCGCCGTACACGGCCGCGCGCCCGCGCAAGGAACGGGCATTCATGGCCCATTTCCTCACCGACGAGACTTTCGCGCTGTCGCTGACCCACTTCCGCCGCATTGGGCGCCTCGACGGGCGCGGCTACTGGGTGGCGGCGCTGGCGATCCTGGTCCCGTGGACACTCGGCTCGGCCATCGGCTACCTGGCCGCGGGCGCGGTCGATACGCGCCGACTCGGCCTGGACGTCGCCTTCCCGGCAGCCATGGCCGGACTCTCGCTGGGGATGGTTTCGGGGCGCCGGGACGTCGCCGCAGCCCTGGGCGCCGTGGCAGTCGCGGTTCCGCTAGGGCTGGTCGGGGGCGCCTCGCTCGGGCTGGTGGCCGGTGCCGTGGTCGGTCCCTTCATCGGGCTGGCCGTTCCCGCGTCTCCCGCCGAGGAGTCGAGCGCACCGGAGACGCCGGAGCCATCGGCGGAGGCCGGTCTGCCATGAGCCTCGGCCTGATCCCCCTCGCCGTCTTGATGTGGGCCGTCACCTACCCTGCCCGCGCCGTGCCGATGCTCGCCCCCGGCATCGAGAGGCTTCCGCCCCGGGCGATTGCCTACCTGCGCCTGGCCGGGCCGGCCGCGCTCGCCGCCCTGGCCGCCGTCAACTGCCTGCTCACCTCAGACCCGCAGCCGCGCCTCCTCCTGGGTGTCGAACCGATCGCGGTCGCCGCGTGCGTGCTGATCGTCGCGCGGACTCGCCTGCTCCTCCCCGGAGTTGCGGCTGCCGTCCTGCTGGTGGCCGTCGCCCGGGCGCTCGGGGCGGCCTGATGGCGCCGGCCGTCGCAAACTCTCGACCTGGACCGCCGCATCCGCCCAAACCGGCGCCTCTCGGCCGCGCCCGGCTGGCCGTCGCGTATTCGTTCCTGGTCCACGGCGTCATGTTCGGCGCCTGGGCATCGAGGATCCCGGACGTCCAGACGCACACCGGCCTCGACACGACCCACCTGGGCTTTGCCCTGCTGGCGGCTTCGGCCGGGGCCGTGCTCGCCATGTCTTTGGCCGGAGTACTCGCCGGTCGCTTCGGCAGCCACAAGGTGACCCCGGCAATGCTCCTCGGCTACGCGGCTTGCGTGCCGGCGCTGGCCTTGGCGAACTCGTTCGTCACGCTGACCGTCGCCCTGCTGTGCGTCGGTGCCTTCCAGGGCTCGATGGACGTGGCAATGAACGCCAACGGCCTGGCTGTGGAGCAGGCCGGCACGCGGCCGATCATGTCCCGGCTGCACGGCACGTGGAGCATCGGCTCGTTCTTGGGCGCGTTCGTGACCATCGCCGCGGTGACGGCAGGGCTCTCGGTGCTCGCTCAGTTCTGCCTGCTCGCGGCCTGGATGGCCGCCTCGGCGGCGGTCCTCGCCCGGATCATGCTGCCGCACCGGCAGGCCGTCGAAGGCTCCGGTCTTCGTCGCCCACCCCGACGTCTGCTGGCTCTCGGCTTCATGATCTTCTGCGGCATGCTGGCCGAGGGATCGGCCGGGGACTGGAGCGGCGTCTACATGCGCACGTCGGTCCTCTCGACCGAGCAGCAGGCAGCCCTGACCTTCGGCGCATTCGCGGTGGCGATGACGGTTTCGAGGCTGGTGGGCGACCGCATGACCGAGCTCCTGGGAGCGGGCAGGCTCGTCACCCTGGGGGCCATGCTTGGAGCAGCGGGCCTCGGGATGGCCCTGGCGCTTCACATGGCCGTGCCGACGATCGTGGGCTTCACGATGCTCGGCCTCGGCCTGGGCGCGATCGTCCCGATATCTCTGCGAGCCGGCGGCTCGCAGCCGGGAATCCCGTCCGGGTTCGGCATAGCGGCCGTGTCAACAATGGGCTACGCCGGCATGCTGACCGGGCCACCGATCATCGGCAGCCTCGCGGGCGTGGCCGGGCTTCGCGTGGCCCTGGGGCTGGTGGTCGCCCTGCTGGTCGTTCTGGCGCTGGCAGCCGGTCGCGCCGTGGGCGCGCCCATCACCATCCCGGAGCCGGCGGTCCCAACGGAGGTTCCGTAGGGTTGCGCGGCGCCGCGGAACGGGCGGCGGGCGGCGCCGCGCCTCCCCCCCCGGCCGGCGACCCGACCGCGTCCCTCAGCTCGGCTTCTCGAAGCGCCGCTCCATCCAGTAGCGCCACACGTCCAGGTCCGGGCTCTCGTAGCCGTTCGACGAGAGGATCGTGCAGATCTGCGTCCGATGGTCGTTGCCGTGGTGCAGCGCCTGGGCGAAGAGCAGATTCGTCGCGTGCGGCAGGACCGGTCTGGTCCCGCGAGCCGGCAGCGTGATGTCGAGCTCGCCCGCGCGCGCCAGGACGACGCGCCAGCGGACTGCCTGATCGCGCAGCAGGTCGGACAGCTCGTCGAGCGTCCTGACGATGTCGGGTCCGGTCTTGGGCGGTGGCGGAGTGCCCTCGAGGTAGCGCAGGTAGCGCGAGTCAGCGGAGATGAGGTGCGAAAGCGTGGCCAGCACCTCTCCGTAGACACCTGGAGAGCTGGCCTTGAGTGCCTCCTTGGGCAGCTTGCGGAGATGCCTGATCAGCTGCTCCGTCGCCCAGGTGTGGTGCTGGAAGGCCTCACTCAACGGGTCCATGGATCCTCCTGTGCTTGTTCTCCGAAGCATCCGCCGCCTAGCGGCCCCGCCGGCCGCGAGGCGGTCGTTGTCCCGTGCGTTTGATCACGTTCGGTGTGACGGTGTGGTCCCAGGTCGGCCTCTCGATCCACTTGGCGGCCCAGCCGTCATCTTCGTGCTCGTCTCGAATACCCGGAAGCCAATCCGACGCGGTCGCCGCCGTTGCCGTCTCGTCCGAGTCCACGGCTGCAACCACGCGGACCTCCGTGACGTCGAGTGCCGCTGCGTCCAACTCTCCCCCGTTCGCCGCGCCACCCTTCCGGCGGCCGGTCTCATCGCCGGATTCCTTCGAACCAAGATACATGGACTCGAACACCCTCCGCGCCACCTGGCGGACAGGCTTGATCGTACGACCCGCGCGCGCCGGTGCCAACCGATCCGCCGCCTTGCCAGTGGGCCGAGCGCCGGCCGCCCGTTCGGCCGCGCGCCCGACCGCCGCCGACTCGTCCTCCTCGAGCACGCGCAGCCGGATCTCCTGGATCTCGTCGCGCAGCGCCGCGGCACGTTCGAACTCCAGGTCCCGGGCCGCCTGGCGCATCTCCGCCTCCATCTGCGCGACGAGCTTCCCGACCTGCTCCTTCGCCATGGCCGTGAAGGCGCGCTCCTGCCCGGGCCCGGTGGCGTAGGTGCCGTGAGCCTCGGCCACCGCCCGCAGCCGATCGTTGATGTCGCGGATCCCCTTGACTATCGTGACCGGCTCGATGTCGTGCTCGCGGTTGTACCGCTCCTGTATCGCGCGCCGCCGGTTCGTCTCGTCGATCGCCGCCTTCATGGAGTCGGTGACGTGATCGGCATACATCACGACCTCGCCACCGATGTTTCGGGCCGCCCGCCCGATCATCTGCACGAGCGACCACGCGCTCCGCAGGAATCCCTCCTTGTCGGCGTCTAGAATCGCAACCAGAGTGACTTCGGGCAGGTCGATTCCCTCCCGCAGCAGGTTTATGCCGACGATGACGTCATATACGCCGAGCCGCAGATCGCGGAGTATCTGAACGCGCTCCAACGTGTCGACTTCCGAGTGGAGGTACTGCACCTTCACCCCGAGTTCGTGTAGGTAGTCGGCGAGATCTTCGGCCATCTTCTTGGTGAGCGTAGTGACGATGGCTCGTTCATTACGTTCGACACGACCGCGTATCAGCTCAAGCAGATCGTCGATCTGGCCCTCGGTGGGCTTCACCGTAATATGCGGATCCACCACTCCGGTCGGACGTATGAGTTGTTCGACAATCTGCTGGCTGCGTTCGAGCTCATAGGGTCCTGGCGTGGCGCTCATATACACGGCCTGGTTGACGCTGGCCTCGAATTCCTCGAACGTCAGCGGGCGATTGTCGAGCGCCGAAGGAAGCCGGAAACCGAAGTCGACCAGGATCTCCTTTCGCGTTCGATCGTTCTTGTACATCCCGACGACCTGCGGGATTGACATATGGCTCTCGTCTACGACAAGCAGCCAGTCCGGCGGGAAATAGTCGAGCAGCGTCCACGGGCGCGACCCGGCTTCGCGGCCCGAGAGATGGCGGCTGTAGTTCTCGATGCCGGTGCAATAGCCGAGCTCACGCATCATCTCGAGGTCGAAGGTCGTGCGCTGCCGGAGCCTGGCCGCCTCCAGGTCGCGCCCCTGTGCTTCCAGCTCGCCGACTCGGACTTCCATCTCTTCGCCGATCGCCTTGACGGCGGCCATCAGCTTGTCGGCCGGCGTCACGAAGTGGCTGGCCGGGTAGACGTTCACGTCCTTGCGCTCCGCCAGCAGCTCGCCGGTGAGCGGATCCAGCTCGGTGATCCGCTCCACTTCGTCGCCGAAGAACTCGACCCGGACCAGGCGGTCCTCGGCGGCGGGGATCAGCTCCAGCGTGTCGCCCCGCACGCGGAACCGGGCCCGCGACAGAGTGGCGTCGTTGCGCTGATACTGGAGGTCGACGAGGTGGCGCAGAACGGCGTCGCGCCGGTATTGCCCGCCCACACGCAGCCGCAGGATCGTGGCCCCGTAGTCGATCGGGGCGCCGAGGCCGTAGATGCAGCTCACGCTGGCGACGATGATCACGTCGCGCCGCTCGAACAGCGCCTTCGTCGCCGCGTGCCGCAACTTATCGATCTCGTCGTTGCGGCTCGAATCCTTCTCGATGTACGTGTCCGAGCGCGGTAGGTAAGCCTCGGGCTGGTAGTAGTCGAAGTAGCTGACGTAATACTCGACGGCGTTGTCCGGGAAGAACTCCCGGAATTCGGAGTACAGCTGGGCCGCCAGGGTCTTGTTATGGGCCAGCACGAGGGTCGGCTTCTGGTGCCGCTCGATCACGGAGGCAATCGCAAATGTCTTGCCCGTGCCGGTCGCGCCCAGCAGCGTCTGGTGGCGCAGACCTCTGGCCAGGCCTTCGCTCAGTTGCTCGATGGCGGCAGGCTGGTCGCCGGTCGGCTTGAAGTCGGCAACGAGCCGGAAGTCGGGCACGAGAACCTCTTCGGCGTTGACCCCGAGTATACTGCCGCGGGCACGTTTAGCACGGGCGTTCTAGGGTCGCGCCGGCCGGCGAGTTGCTCAACGCTTCGGAGGCGGATCCTGCCACCAACCGGCCTCGTTCTCGAATGCGGCGGCGACCATCCCCTCACGCAACCCTTCGGGCACCACCGTCAACTCGTCCAGGTCGTAGTGAGCGAGGATCGCGGCGATTATCAACAGGCCGGGCGGCAGGATGGCTACACGGGCCGGATCTTCCTGGCTGCGCCGGGCGAGCTTGCGAGCCGGGTCCGCCAGCAGACGGGTTGCAAGCGTGGACAGCTCGGCCATTGCCAGACGTTGATCACCGGAGCGACCCTTGGTCCGCTCGAGGCCGGCGAGGTTGTGGGCCGAGCCGCCGGTCGCCCAGGCGCGGGACGGCTTGCCGGCCGGGGCCGACGAGACGGCGCACCCGATGCGGACGCCGGCCAGAGCCCAGCTGAGGGCCTCGGGCGGATCGCCGCGAAGCTCGGCACCGAGCAGGGCAGCCCCGACCGGCAGCGACGCCGACGCTACGGCACGGCGGCCGTCCGTGATGGTCACCTCGGTCGACGCGCCACCTGAATCGATGAGCAGCTGCGATCCGGCTGGGTCGAGCCGATGAACCACGCCGGCCAGGCCGAGTGCGGCCTCTTTGGCTCCCGAGAGAACGCGCACGGGCTCGCCCAGCTCCCCGGACAATCGGTCGACGAGGGCCGGTCCGTCGGTGGCACGGCGCAGAGCCTCGGTCGCACCGATGACAACCCGATCGCCGCCCCGACGGCCGAGCTTCAGATAGCGGACCAGAATTGCCTCCAGTTGCGTCGCGGCCCCCTTGCCGACCGCTCCTGTGGTGGCGACCAGCCGGCCGAGCTCGATGAGCTCGCCCCGTTGCTCTACGTCGCGGACGAGCGGGCCATCCGGCGAGCCCGTGACGTCGGCGATAAGGAGGTGGACCGTGTCGCTGCCGATATCGATCGCGGCGATGCGGACGCGTTCGCTCAAGCCGTAACCTCCTGTCCGTTCGTCAGCCTCCCAGGTCGGCCAACAGAGTCGCCATCTTCGTGCCCGAGCTGATCTCGATGCGCGGGACCGCGAAACGGTTGGCCCACGTCTCGAGGACCACAACCTTCGCGGTCCCACCCTTCTCGACCACCGCGATCCGCAGCCCCTGGCAGGCGGCGACTCCGGCCTCGACCCCAGCGCTCACGCTGCCGTACGGATAGGCCAGCGACTCGGGCCAGTAGCCGGTGACCTGGGCTATCCGGGCGGCAGCCGCATCGATCTGGTAGGTCAGCTGCTTATAAGTCTGCTGGGTGAGCCGGACGTGGTCCATGGTGTGGTCGCCGATCTCCTCACCGGCGGCCACGAGCGCCTGGAGGTGAGCGCTCGTCAGGATGCCCGGCAGGTCGATGCGGCCAGCGATGACGAAGTACGTCGCCACGAAGCCATCCTGCTGGAGGATCGGCAGGGCATAGGTGTAGCCGTCGTCCCAGCCGTCGTCGATGGTGATCACGAAGGTCTTGGCCGGGGGCTTGATGCGCGCCTGCAGGTCGTTGGCGAGCGTCGCCATCGTGATCGTGTGCCAGCCTGCCTTCTTGAAGACGTCGAGCTGGGCGGCGAATGTCGCCGGCGGGACGACCAGGCTGCGGCGCGAATCCCCGGCCTGGGCGAAGGGCACGATCCGGTGGTACTCGAGTATCGGCACGCGCAGGGCGAACGAGCTGTCCGTGCCGCTCGCCGGCGCCGTCACAGGAATGGCACCGGGGACGGACGCCGGGTTGCAGCTGTCCACCACGGGGAGACTCCCAGCCAGCGGCGGCGGGGTAGGTGGAGCAATCGTGGGCGGAGCGGTCGCGGGGGGCGCGGTGATCTCCAGGGTCGGAGATGGAGTGGCGGTTGGATTGGCGCTCGGGACCGTGGACGGCGACAGGCCAGGGGTCGGCGGCGGTGTGCCTGACGGGCCGCCCACATGCAGAGCGGCACAGCCGGCGGCAGTCACCAGCACGGCTATGCCCAACGCTGCACCGGCAACACTGTACCGAGGGCCGCGCCGGCCGTTCCCCTGTCGTGGCTGCATGGCATCGGCAACTCTATGCCATCCGCTGCAACTCGGCCTGCGGACACTTCGTGTCCCAACGGTTGAGACCCACCGCGGACCGCGGGCTCTCGGCGGCGCCTGCGACGTCCCCTGGCCTGCCCGCCCGGAACAGCCCGGCCGACCGACAGGAGGGTTTGACCGGCAGGGCCGAGGCGGCGTACTCTGCGGCTGGTCTACGGGAGCGGTCCTCCCGTGGGAAACATCGGAAGCAGCAGGTCCAGTGAGCGAGATCCCAGAACGTAGTCATCGACGCTCCGGCGTCGTGGCCCCGCGAATCCCGACGCGGTGGTCGCCCATCGGATAGGCGCTCGCGCTGTTCCAATGCGGCGTGACCACCGCGGTCGAGCAGATCGATGCGGTGGTCTTTGTATGCCTGCGGGGACTCGCTCCAGAAGCGGAAGGGAGGTCGAGATGTCAGGTCCGATACCAGATCCCGACCTCGTCGTGACCTCCCTGGGCGGCCGCTGACCTCACGCCAGATCGTCGGCGCCACCTCGGGGCATCGAGTCCCGGTCGGGTGCCTGCGCGCGATATCCCTGGTATCGATCTCGCCTTGCCCTGCGCGTCGCTGAGACCGCCACCGCCGCCGTCGCCCTCAGTGCGGCGGCGCATTTAAGGATCGCATCTCCAGCGTCCGCTCTTTGCTCGAAGGACGGATCTGGGAAGGAACGCAAACCGATGACCGCCACCATTCGCACAGAGACGCTCACCAAGTCATACGGCCGCCACCGCGGAGTGGTCGGGCTCGACCTGGAGGTGCAGCCGGGCGAGATCTTCGGCTACCTGGGTCCCAACGGCGCCGGCAAGACCACGACGATCCGCCTGCTGCTCGACCTGATCCGTCCTACGAGCGGTCGGGCCTTCGTCTTCGATATCGACACCATGAGCGACCCGGTCGCCATACACCGCCGCACGGGGTATCTGCCCGGGGAGTTCATCCTGTACGACCGGCTGACCGGCGGCGAGACGATCAGCTACTTCGCCCACCTGCGCGGCAATGTCGAGGGTGCCTACCAGCGCCGCCTCGTCGAGCGGCTCGACCTCGATCCTTCGCGCCGGTACCGCGAGGCCGCCGGATCTGCTCTCCCTCTCGCTCACGCGCCACATAGGAGAGCCACTCGCCGGCGTCTACGATTGGCCCGGCATGTCGCTGCTCGCTGCGCTCGCCCTCTGCGGACTGCTCGTCGGTGCCTGGGGTATGCGCCGGCGGGATCTGTCGACGTAGCGGTGGGACATCGGCAATGACCGGCCCCGGTTTCCGCATCTCTCCCCTGAGAGCCAATCGCGTCCGCCTGGCAGCCACGCTCGCCGTACTCGGACCCGGCCTTGTCAGTGGCTTCGCCGACAACGATGCCGGCGGGATCACCACCTACTCCCTGGCCGGCATCCAGTTCGGTTACGACTTGCTGTGGGTCATCCTTGCGAGCCAGATAGCCCTCTTCTTCACCCAGGAGCTCGGAGCGCGGCTTGGCCTGGCAACAGGGCAGGGCATGACCGGGCTGATCCGCGAGCGCTTTGGCGTTCGCTGGGCAACCCTGGCGGCGGCGGCGATGCTGGTGGCCAATCTCGGCACGACGATCGCCGAGTTCGCCGGCATCGGAGCCGCTCTGGGCCTGTTCGGAGTACCGGTGCCGGTCAGCGCACTCGTTTCGGCGGTTGCCGTTGTGGCCCTTATCTCGTGGGGCAGCTTCGGCAAGATTCAGTACTTGTTCGTCGGGCTCGGAGCGGCCATCTCGCTCGCCTACGCGATCTCGGCCTTCCAGTCCGGCGCGGATTGGGGCCGGGCCGCCGTGTCACTGGTGATCCCGCACGGCACCCTGACGAGCGCGTACTGGCTCGCGGTGGTCGGCACCGTCGGAACGACCATCACACCCTGGGGCCAGGGCTTCATCCAGGCCTACGTGGTCGACAAGCGACTCGGCCCCGAAGACCTCGCGGGCGAACGGATCGACGTCGGCCTCGGTTCCTTCCTGACCAACCTGATCGCCGCCTTCATCGTCGTCGCCTGCGCCGCGACGCTGTGGGCCCACGGCGACACCGGCATCACCAATGCCGCGACCGCGGCCAGGGCCCTGGCTCCGTTCGCCGGGTCGATGGCCAGCCTGCTGTTCGCGGCCGGGCTGCTCGGCGCATCGCTCCTGGGGCTCGGCGTGGTGCCCCTCTCGTCGGCCTACACCGCCTGCGAGGCGTTCGGCTGGGAGATGGGTGTGAACTGGAAGTGGCGCGAAGCCCGAGCCTTCTACGGCCTGCTCACCTTCTTCATCGGCTTCGCCGCGCTCTTCATACTGATCCCGGACATCTCGCTGTTCCAGGTCATGTTCCTGTCGCAGGTGCTCAACGGCCTGCTGCTGCCGATCATCCTCGTATTCGTGATGCTGCTGTCGAGCGATCGCCGGCTGCTGGGGCCGCTCGCAAGCGGGCGCTTGCTGCTGGCGATCGGCTGGGCGATCACGGTCGCGCTGACGCTGATGTCGCTGCTGCTGGTCTGGGCAACGATCTTCCCGATCGGGTAGCGAGAGGTGGCCGCCAAGGCGATTGGCTCGGCGCTCAGGCCTGCCTGGTCGCCACCTCGAGCGCGGCCAGCACCTCGGCCGTGGAACGCACCCGGCCGATGCGCGGGAAGACCGTCCGGACCGTGTTCGCGTGCTCCTCGGGGTTGTGGGCCGCCATGGCGTCCTCCACGAACACCTGCTCGTAGCCACGCTCGTAGGCATCGCGGGCCGTGCTCTCTACGCCGACGTTCGTCGAGATGCCGGCCAGCAGGATCGTGTCGATGCCACGGCGCCGGAGCTGGAGGTCGAGGTCGGTCCCGTAGAAGGCACCCCACTGGTGCTTGGCGATCACGACGTCGCCCGGCTCGGGGCCAAGCTCGGGGACGATCTCGGCCCAATCCGCCGCTGGACTGGGCCCCCGCCGCCAGGGCGGCGTGTCAGTCTGGGGGCGCAGTCCGTCCTTGCCGTCCGCCGATCGGGTGACGTGGACGAGAATGACGGTTCCGCCGGCTGCCCGCAGCGCGACGGCCAGCGCCGCCGCATGCGCCACCACGTCGCTCGCCGCATTGGGCCCGGCCCCGCCGGCAACGATTCCACGCTGCAGATCGATCACCACCAGCGCCGTCCGCGCCGGTATGAGCGTCAGGTCCATCTTGTCTCTCCTGGGTCTCTGGGCGCTGCTCGATCCAGCGCGCCCCGGCCGGCTCAGTTCCCGGCTCAGGCTCGCGTGATCGGGATTCTGGCTCGTCTGGGGCCCCGCTGCATATTCGCTCGCCAGCGGCTGGCAGCGCCGACCCACGTGGCGGAAGGCGGCTTCGAGCCGCCAGGGAAGCCAGTTGCGGCCCGAGGCCGCGGCCGAACGCGACTCGCGATCAGACCGGGTGGCTCCGGAGCCTCTAGCTGCAGGTCCAGGTTTCGCTGCCGCTTACGGAGGCACCGGTGTATTCATCCTGCAAGTTCTGGAAGGTGGCCGAACCCGAACCATCGGCCTTCACCGTCACGGACATGACGCTCGCCGCCACCGGATCGAACTCCTCGCCCTGATTGGCATCGAGCTCCACGGAGCCCTGATAGGTCGAAGCATCGGCATAGGTCCCCGCGCCCGTGTATGGCGTGACGTTCCAGTTGAGCACGAACGCGGTCGAGTTGGGCTGGGGAATGCTCCACGTACCCGAAAAGCCGGACTGGGCCAGCACCGAGCACGCCGGCAGCACCGACAGCGACTGGGTGAAGTTCAGCGTCTGAGTGACGGCCCCGGTGACCTGGAGCGTCGCGGTGAACTCGTGGGTGCCACCCGACAAGCCGCCCGAAGTGGGGCTCAAGGCCTGGCTGGATGGGGCGGCCGCGTTCGCGGAGGCAGTGGCCGTGCTCGAGGAGCCACACGCCGAGACCACGGCCATGCAGCAGACGAGGGAGAACCCGATGGCCGCGCGACGGCGCAGAAGCATGTCGAGATCCTTTCAGGCGAAAGGCCGCCAGGACTTGTTCATGGCTCTTGGACGGCCAGGGCGATTGAGTCGGCTTCGGTTCACCGTCTCGGGACGCCGAAACCGCAGGAGTTCGCAGCGTGTTTCGCCGCTCGGTTAACTGACGAAATGATACGCCGGCAACGGCTGAGGCGAGCAAATGGCCCCCCACGCGACCCACATCCATCGCCCCGCCACGTGACCGAAGGCCCGCACGAGCGCCCCGGGGCGGGAGTGGCGCGCCCTGCGCCCTACCAGACGAAGCCCGAGCCGACGGTGTCCTGCATCGCGGCGACCATCTGGGATTGGGCGATGACGTGGAGCTGGCCGTTCTGGTTGCCGCCGCGAGAGTTGCACGAGCGGCCGCACGTGTCGATGTAGGTGTATGTCGGAGGCGTGGCCGCATTGTCGTAGCCAACGATCGTCACCGCGTGGCGGATATGCGGCGTCTTCGAGCCCGCCTGCCAGTTGGGCAACCCGTGAGTGTCCAGCTCGACGACGACCGGCACGCCGTCACGGCCCACGTCCAGCGTGACCGCCATCTGCAGATCGCGGCCCGCGGTCGGCTCGAACCGCATGACCGAGGCGTACCAGAACTCGGCCCAGCCCTGCGGCTCGTGCCCCGAGGCCTCCCAGTTGAGGGCGACCTGGATGTTCGTCCGCGGAGCGCCGATCGTGGGGTACAGCGGCCGGCCGTTCGCGTCGGCGTACACGGCGATCCCCTTCGACTGCCAGCCCGGCGGCTGAACCGCCATCCCCAGATACATGATGTAGCCGCGGGCGTGGGCGGTGTAGCCGTTCAGCCGATCGGAGCCCGACCAGTAGGTTCCGATGCGCGCGCCGCCGCTCGATCGGGCGACCGTCGGGCCGGGCACGGGCCAGGCCGCGCCTTCGGCCGCATAGGGATCGAGGAAGTATCCGGCGGTGCCGGTGACGTTCGGGTGGCCGGTCAGCTGCTGCCAGTAGTACAGGGCGACCGTGGTCGCGCCCGGCTCGCACAGGTTCCAGAGGTTCCGATCCGAGAAGCTGTTGCCCTTCTCATCCTCGCCGTAGCCGAGCGGCTCGATGATCCAACGGGTGTAGGTCGTGTCGAGAATGTGGGCGGCTGGGACCGGAGCACCGGTCGAGGGGTTGCGCAGCGGGTCGACGCCGGCGTCCAGGACGACGGCCTTGCCGTCGACGAGGGCGATTCGGCCGGCCGCCTTGAGGGCCAGCCACGCCGCCGGCTGGGCCGGTACGGGGCGGCGGGGGGCCGGCGAGTCGACCTGGTCGGTCGGCAGGGCACCCTTGGACGGGACCGCGGTGGGGGTGGCGAAGACGTCGACCGGTTGGAACGTGGGCGCCACCGGCGTCGGCATTGGCGTTCCGCTGGCCGTGGCCGTGACACCGGGACTGGGTGTGGGCGTCGCCGGCGTGCCGAGCGAGCCCACGGGCGACCCATAGGCGATCAGCGCGGTCGGCGAGGAAGTGGCGGCCTCACCTCCCCCGCCGTGCAGCCCGACGAAAAGTGCACCTCCCGTCAGGACGACGGCCAGGGCCGCCGCACCCCAGGCCAAGAACCGCCGATCGGCCGACCGCATGGCTCGATTATCGGGCCCGTGGCCAGAGCCCCGGCTTCGGCCGCCCGCCGTCGGCTGCGTTTGTGCAGATTTCTCGTGCGGCGGGCGCTATGCAAGTGCAGTGGCGAGAGGGCGGCCCTCGATCGCTTCCCGCCAACGAGTTCCGCCCGCGGCAGGCGTGAAGGAAATCGCGCGCCGTGGCGCCGGAGCCGGCAACGGCGGTCACACCGACTCCGGAGCGCGAATGGCGTTCACTGGCCGGGAACCCTGCAGTGCGGCTGCCGCGCCGATCGACCGCCGGCGCCCCGACCGCCCGAACCCGACCGCGCCTCGACCCGCCTCGGCTGCCGTCCTCTCCTCTACCAGACGAAGCCCATGCCGCTGCCATCGGTCAGGGCCTTGACCATTTGAGCCTGGCTGATGACGTGGATCTGGCCGTTCTGGTTGCCGCCGCGGCTGTTGCAGGAGCGGCCGCAGGTGTCCAGGTAAGTGAACGTAGGCGGGTTGGCCGTGTTGTCGTAGCCGACGATGGAGATGGCGTGACGCGTGTGCGGCGTCTTCGAGCCAGCCTGCCAGTTCGGCAGGTCGAAGGTATCCACCGCCGCGACCACCGGAACGCCGTCCCGTCCCACGTCCAGCATCACGGCCGCGGTCAGGTCGCGGGCCAGGGTCGGGTCCCAGCTATGGACCGTCGCGTAGTAAGTCTGCGCCCAATCGGCTGCGTGGCCGGAAGCCTCCCAGTTGAGTCCAGCCTGCATGTCCGATTGGGGCGAGCCCCGCGTCGGATACAGGGGCTTGCCCGTGCCCCCGACGAAGATGTCGATGCCGGGCGAGGTCCAGCCGGCCGGCAGGACGGCCATGGCCATGTACAGGATGTAGCCGCGAGCGTGGGCGGTGAAACCACTGACCTTGACCGAGCCCGACCAGTACGTGCCCAGGTGCTCCGCCTTCCCGTTCGGCGACGTGAACGTGGGCCCGCCACTGGGCCAGGCCACGCCGGCCGCCGCGTACGGATCGAGGAAGTAACCGGCGGTGCCGGTGACGTTCGGGTGGCCGGTTAGCTGCTGCCAGTAGTACAGCGCCACAGTGGTCGCGCCCGGGCCGCACAGGTTCCAGTAGGTGAGGTCGTGGTAGGTGTTGCCCTTCGCGTCCGATCCGCTCGCCGGAGGCTCAACGATCCAGCGGGTCCAGCTCACGTCGAGCCTTCGAGCGGCCGGCAATGCCTGACCGGTGACGGGGTTGGCGAGCGGGTCGGCGGCAGGATCGAGGAGGCCGATCTGCCCATTCGAAAGCACGATCCGGCCGGCCGCCTTGAGCGTCAGCCAGTCGAACGATTGATCCGGGATATCCCGGCCGGGATCGACGAGGGGGATCGGAGGCGGGCCGGTCCTGGCCGGCCGGCTGGTCGTGCCGGGCCGCAACGTCGGGGCAGGCGTGGGTGTCGGCTCCGGCGCGAACATGTCGATCGGCTGAAACGAGGAAACGGGCGAAAGGCTCGCGGTGGATCCCGGCGTCAGCTGACCGGGCGTATCGACGCCGCCGACCGAGGTGCCGGCGGCGATGGCGGACGCGCTCGCAGATGCGGAGAAGCTGTATCCGCCCCCGCCGGCGCCCGAGCCTGCAAGAACGGCCGCCGCCGCGATGGCGATGACTGCCAGGATCGCAACGCCGCCGACAAGGCCGCGGCGACGTGAGGGAAGGGACGCGACCACCTGCCGATTGTAGGCGCACTGGCGAATCCAAACCTGAAGGCCGGCGCTACGCGATTGAGCGACGCCGTGTC
This sequence comes from Chloroflexota bacterium, assembly GCA_003141955.1. GTDB lineage: Bacteria > Chloroflexota > Limnocylindria > Limnocylindrales > CSP1-4 > Fen-1039. The sequence continues at coordinate 30,356 of PLOC01000044.1, read as the reverse complement.
ACGGGGTGGCGGGAGTCCCGCGACGGGCCGGCGCGGGGCCGCAAGGAGCAGCCAGGGGCCTTCAGCGCCGCCGCGCCATGGCCTCCGCCAGCGCGGCGGCGACGGCGCGCTCCACGGCGTCGGGCGGGCCGTCGGTGCGGATCGTGCGGGTGGCGGCGGCGCGCCACAGTTTGAGAGAGGCGGCCTGAGCGCCCACTCTCTGGCGGGCGTCGGGCTCGGCCATGCCACGGGCGCTGAGACGGGCGAGCTGAGCCTTCGGGTCGCAGACGACGAGCCAGATCTCGTCGCACCAGGGCGCATGGCCGGCCTCGACCAGCTTGATCGCCTCGAGCACGATCGCGGCCGGAGCGGCCGGGCCAAGACCATCGACTGCGCGAATCGAAGCCTCCAGCAAACCCGCGACGGCAGGATGGACGATCGCCTCCAACTCGGCCAGGCGAACCGGATCGGCGAAGACGAGGCGGCCGAGGGCGACGCGATCGAGCGAGCCGTCGGCGCGGCGATACTCCCCGCCGAAGTGGGCGATGACGGCCTCGCCGACCGGGGTGCCGGGCGCCATCACCTCACGCGTCAGCTCGTCGGCGTCAACCACGGCTGCGCCTCGGGCAGCCAGCCACCCCGCCACGGTCGACTTGCCGCAGCCGATCGGGCCGATCAGGCCGATCAGCGGGGCCCGGGTCCCCAGGGTGCCGCGGCGCGGAGCGCCCGCGCCGCGGCGATCGCGTTCCGTCACGGTGCCGCCTCCTCCATCTCCAGCCACGCCTGTTCAACCTGGGCCAGGGCCTGATCCACGCCGGCCAGCTCGCCGCTGACGCGGCGCAGCTCGAGGAAGTTGCCGTGGACGCCCGGATCGGCGAGGGCCGACTCCAGCCGGCGCTTGCGCTCGGTCAGGCTTGCCAGCTCCTCGTCCAGCTGGATCTTGCGCCGTCGATAGGCATCTTTGGACAGTTTCGCGACACGGGCACGGTCCGGTCCGCCGGCGGCGGCCACGGGACGATCCGAAGCAACCCCTCCCCCACCCGATCGCGCCTCGGACTTCCGAGCCGGGCTCCCGACCGTGCCCCCCGGCCTCCGCCCATCGGGCGCGGAACGCCCGCCATGAAGTCTCCTGGCCTCGCTTTCGGCCGCCGCCTTCACCGTCCAGCCGTCGGCGACCGCCGTCCGCCAGAGGCGATAGCCGCCTTCGAACGGAACGGCCAGGCCGCCGTCGACGACCCACAGCGAGTCGCAGACCTTCTCCAGGAGCCGCCGGTCGTGGCTGACGACCAGGAGAGTGGCGTCGGTGCTCGCCATGAACGACTCGAGGGCCTCGCGCGCGGGAATGTCGAGATGGTTAGTGGGCTCGTCGAGCAGGAGCAGGTTCGCCGGCAGCAGGAAGAGCAGCGCCAACTCCAGGCGCGACCGCTCGCCGCCCGAAAGCGCCGCCACCTCCTTGAAGACGTCGTCGGCGCGGAAGAGGAAGCGCGCCAGGTGGCCCCGCGCCGCTCCCTGGGTGAGCGGCAGCGCGTCGAGGACCGCGTCGAGGACCGTCGCGCCGGGGATCGGCACGTCGCGGAGCTGGGCGAGGTACGTCAGCTGGACGTTCTTGCCAAGGTCCAGGGCGCCGTCCAGCGGAGCCAGCTCGCCGGCGATCGTGCGCAGCAGCGTCGTCTTGCCGGCGCCGTTCGGGCCGACGATCCCGACACGCTGGCCGCGGCTCAGCTCGAGCCACGGAATTCGCGCGACCGGCGTCTCGGTGCGAACAGCCGGGCCGGCCGTCCCACCGCCGTCCCCCGCCGTGGCGCCCGGCATCGTGGCGTAGCCAACGACCAGCCCCTCCGCCCGAACCACCGTTTCGTACGAGCGGGCGGGGCCGCCGCCGGCCAGGGCCTCGGTCGGGAGCCGCAGCTTCGCGTCCGAGCGGCGCTTCTCCAGCGGCTCGAGGGCCTCCAGTCGGGCTTCGTGCTCGTGCATCTTCGAGAATTTGCGCTGGTGGCGGTACAGCTGCACGAGCTCCCGCTCGCGGGCGATCTCGCCGGCGCGATCCTCGGCCTCATCCGCGGCGCGAACGTCGCGCTCCTCGCGTTGCCTGGCGTAGGCCGAGTAGATGCCACGGAACGGCGTCAACCGTCGATCGCGCAGCTCCCACACGCGCGTCACGGTCGCGTCCAGGAAAGCCCGGTCGTGCGAGGCCACGATCAGGCTGCCGTGGCGGCGGCCCAGGTGCAGCTCCAGCCACTCCAGCGCGGCCAGGTCGAGGTGGTTCGTCGGCTCGTCGAGAAGCAGCAAGTCGGGATCGGCGAGCAGCAGCCGGGCCAGCGCCGCGCGCGTCTGCTCCCCGCCGGAGAGGTTCGTCGGCGGGCGATCCCATTGCCCTCGATCGAAACCGAGGCCGGAAAGGGCGGCCTCCACGCGCTGGTCCAGGCCGTACCCGTCGCGATGGTCGAACTCATGCTGCAGCTGCTCGTACTCGGGCCCGGTGACACGACCGGTCTCTTCCATCTGGCGAAGGATTCGCTCGAGCTCCTGCAACCGCACGGCGCCCGCGCGGACCGCCTGCCTCAGACTCGGCGCCTCGGTGAAGTCCGCGTCCACGTTGGCCTCTTGACGGAGCATGGCGACAGCCAGGCCGCGCTTGCGATGGACCTCGCCCTCGTCGGGCTCGTCGAGCCCGGCGACGAGCCGCAGCAGGGTCGTCTTCCCGGCGCCGTTGGGGCCTACGAGGCCGATTCGATCGCCAGCGGCGATGGCCGCATCCACGTGATCGAGGATTACGAAGTCGCCGACCTCTCGAACGACGCTTTCCAGCCGTACGATCGACATCAGCCGGGTCCGCCAGATGCGGCCGCGCCCGCGGCCGGCGCCGGGGCCGTGGCGCCGCCACGCGCCGCAGCGCGTCGAGCGGCCGCGGCCCTGCGAGTGGCCGTCATGCGCCGAGCGCGCTCTTCTTCGTCAATAGTTCGGCCAAGGGCCCCTTGGCCCGACAGCTCCGTCCATCGCGGGCCGCGCCGGCCAGGGTGCTTTCCCCCGTTCCGAGTCGATCGCAGAAGCCTGCCCGCCGCCTCGCGCTGCTCCGCCGGCAGCCGCTGGCACCACGAGCAGAAGTGCGTCGATCGCCCGCCGACGACGATCCGGCGGATCGGCCGGCCGCAGCGCTCGCAGGGCTGGCCGGCGCGCTGGTACACGGCCAGATGCTCCTGCATCGAGCCGTCGCCTTCAGGAGCCGTGTAGTCGTCGACCGAGCTGCCGCGCCGCTCGACCGCCTCGGCCAGGACGTCTCGGAGGGCCTCATGCAGGCGGCGGACGTCGTCGGGGCCAAGCGTGTGGGCGTCGCGGAGCGGGTGGAGCCGCGCCCGCCAGAGAGATTCGTCGGCGTAGATGTTCCCGACGCCGGCGAGGAAGTCCTGGTTCATCAGCAGCGTCTTGAGCCGGCCGCGGCGCCGGGCGACCAGTTCCGCGAACCGCCGCGCGGTGAAGTCGTCGGAGAGCGGCTCCGCGCCGGTCGCCAGGACGCCGATCGCCTCTCCCTGGACTGGCTCGCCGGTCTCCGGGTCGCGCCGATACAGCCCCATCCGCCCGAACTTGCGCATGTCGCGGAAGCGGATTTCGCGACGGTCGGCCAGGGCCAGCACGACGTGGACGTGGCGATCCTGGGGCGTGGCCGCCGCCACGACGAACAGCTGGCCGGTCATCTTGAGATGCACCGTCAGGACCGCTGCCTCCGGAGCCGCGGGCTGTGGGGCCGCGGGCTGTGGGGCCGCAGCGGGCCCGAGGGTCGACGCCGGCCCGAGCCAGACCAGGAGCTGCTTCCCCCGCCGGCCCACACCTTCGATCTCCCGCCCCGAGGCCGCCGCCGCGAAGGCTTCCGGGTCGTGGCTCCGCAGCGTCGGGGGCCAGTTGCAGCTCGCTCCGACGATCCGCGCGCCCGTCACCAGGGCGCGCAGGTCGCGGGCGATCGTCTCGACTTCCGGCAGTTCGGGCATACCAAGAGGGTAGCGGGGCTGCGGCCGGCGCGCGCGAGGCTACGGGAGCGGTGGGAGCGACGGTTTCGTCGTCTTCCGCCGGCCGAGGCCGGCGATACCAATCCTGACGGTCTGTGGCCCAGTCCGGCTAATATCTCCCGGGCGGCAACGCCGATGGCAAAGTCTCGGAGCGACCGATGAGCTTCCTCAGGAGAGACGCGCGTCCGAAACCGGCAACTGCAGACCCCGACGCGCTCGCGGTCGAGGAGCTCCGCAAGGCCGGCGCCGATCCCAGCTTGCCTCACGAAACGCGCCACTTTCTCTACGTGCCAGGGGTGAAGGCGGCGCAGCAGCTCGCCCGTTCACTCAAGCGGCCCGATCGACGCATCGAGATCGAGACCTCGGCGCGCAAGGGCTACTGGCTGGTCGCGGTGATCCAGTCGGTCGTGGTCACGCCGGAATCCATATCCGCGCTTCGGACAGAGTTCGAGGCCGCGGTCGCGCCGCTCGGCGGCGAGTATGACTACTGGCAGGTCGCCGTCGACAACGACTGACCGGGGTTCAGCGACGGCCGAATCTTCGCCCAACTTCAGCGGGGGCGTTGCTAAGCGACGCCAGCGCACTCCAGGCGCGGCTGGGCCTGCGGCGCACGGGCACCGCGAGCGTGAGACCCGCGGTCCGGCAGGCGACACGGCCCGGCCAGAACTCTCGGCGCTACCTTGCATCGCCGGGGCTGAAGTTGGGCAAGAGGCTGTGAAGGTCCGGCCGTCGGCGGCGATCGAGTCCGGGCCTCGGCCGCCCAGCCCTCCGCGGGCTCACTGTGGCAACCGACGCCCTCCAGCCCTGGCTCTCCCTACCCGACCACCACCTCGGCTGGGGCCTCGCCGAGTTCGGCCAGGACCGCGTCCTCGCGGGTGAGCGGCCGCATCGACTCCCAGTCGTCGCCGACCTTGACGTCGACGGTCAGCGGCACGTCCAGCTTGAGCGCCTCCTCCATCGTGGAGCGCAGGATGGGCACGGCCGCGTCCACCTCGCCGCGCGGCACTTCCAGAACCAGCTCGTCGTGGACCTGGAGCAGCATTCGCGCCCGGAGGCCGGCCGAACGCAGCCGCTCGGGCAGGCGGATCATCGCGATCTTGATGATGTCGGCGGCCGTGCCCTGAATCGGCATGTTGATCGCCATCCGCTCCCCGGCGCCGCGCAACGACGGGTTCGACATGCGCAGCTCGGGGATGAAGCGCCGCCGCCCGAGGAGGGTGGAGACCCAGCCCTGCTGCCGCGCCAGTTCCTTGATGTGGAGCATGTAGTAGCTGATGCCGCTGTACGTGGCGAAGTAGTTGTCGATGAACTCCTTCGCCTCCGCGCGCGAGATCCCGGCCCGCGACGAGAGCCCGAAGTCGCTCATCCCGTAGGCGAGGCCGAAGTTGACCATCTTGGCCATGGAGCGCTCGTCGTGGGTAACGTCCTCGGCCGCCTTGTGGAGGACCCGGGCGGCGGTTTCCCGGTGGATGTCGGCGCCGCGGGCGAAGGCGTCGCGGAGATGCTCGTCGCCGGAGACGTGGGCCAGGATGCGCAGCTCGATCTGCGAGTAGTCGGCCGCGAGCAGGGTCACGTCGGGCGCGCCGGCGACGAAGGCCCGGCGGATGCGCCGGCCGAGCTCCGAACGAATTGGGATGTTCTGAAGGTTCGGGTCGGACGACGAAAGCCGGCCGGTGGCAGCGACCGCCTGGTGGAAGGTCGTGTGGAGCCGACCGTCGCGGTCGGAGACAAGGAGCGGCAGAGCCTCGATGTAAGTCGACCGGAGCTTCGAGTAGAGCCGCCAGTCGAGCAGCTTGCCGATCATCGGATGCGCCGGCTTGAGCTCTTCGAGGACCGAGGCGTCGGTCGAGTAGCCGGTCTTCGTCCGCTTGCCCTTGGGCAGGTTCAGCTCGTAGAAGAGGATCTGCTCGAGCTGCTTGGGCGAGCCGAGATTGAAGTCGTGTCCGACGTCGAGGTAGATCTCCGCCTCCAGGCGCGCCATCTCGCGGCCGAACTCGACGTCGAGCAGAGCGAGCGCCTCACGGTCGATGGCGACGCCGGCGGCCTCCATCTCGGCGAGGACCGGGATCAGCGGCATCTCGATCTCGCGGAAGAGGCGGTCGAGACCGGCCTCGACCAGCGCCTTCTCGAGCGGCTCCCGAACGGCCATCGCGGCCAGGGCGTCGAGGCCGACACGGACGGCCGGCGGCACGTCTCCGGCGGGGGGCAGCGTCACGTCCAGCCGCTCGTGGGCCACGTCCGCGATGGTCTGACTGCGAAGCGAGGCATTGAGCAGGTACGCCGCAATCTGAGTGTCGAAGGCGACGGGAAGCGGCGCAGGGGCTCCGCCGGCAATGTTCGCCACGACGAGTGGCTTTGTCTCGTGGCCCACCACCCGCGCTCCGGACCGCAGCAGCAGATCGCCGAGCCAGCCCACCGCCGCGTGCCCCTCGGCAACCAGCACGCGGCCGTCGCCGCCCGCCAGAGAGAGCGCCTGCGGTATGCCCCGCATCGGCCGCGGGTCGTCCATGAGCAACGCGGCGCCGATCTCCGCCTTGCCAGCCATCCACGCCGCTGCCTCGGCCGCATCCGCGTCCGTGGCTTCGAAACGGTCCATCAGCGTCGGGTCCGCGACCGCGGCCCGAAGCGCCGCGGCGAGGTCGACCGAGCCGGCCGCCCCTCCGTCGCGGGCGGTAGAGCGCGAGGCTGCCGCAATGGGGCCAACGTCAGGCGTGGTCAGCCCCGTCGACCCGAAGTCCATCGAGAGCTGCAGCCCCGCGCCCTCGCCGATGAGCGAGCGGCCTGCGCCGCCCTCGCGCGAGTCGCGGCGCGAACCCCGCGGTGCTTCGCCGGCAACTCGGGCGGCGGGTACGCTCCCCGCCACGGATCGCAGCGCCTCGGCAGCGGCCACCACCGACTCACCGGTGAGTGGCGGCAGCCTGTCGATCAGCGAGCGGAACTCGAACTCGCGGAAGAGCCGCACGACCTCAACCCGGTCGTAGTCGGACAGGCGGGCCGCCTCCAGGTCGAGCGTGATCGGCAGGTTGCGAACGATTCGGCTCAGCTCGCGGCTGGCGAAGACCTGCTCGCGCGCCTCCACGAGCTTCTCGCGGAGCTTGTCGGGCTTGACCTCCTCGATTCGCCCATAGATGCCTTCGAGCGAGCCGAACTGGCCCACGAGCTTCGCCGCCGTCTTCTCGCCGACGCCCGGGATCCCCGGAATGTTGTCGGTCGGGTCGCCCTTGAGGGCCTTGTAGTCGATCATCTGGTCCGGCCGCAGCTCGAACCGCTCCCAGATCCTGGCCGGGTCGTAGTAGACGGTCGAATCCACTCCCTGGCGCGTCGTCATCAGGCGCGTGTGCTCGGTCACGATCTGGAGCATGTCGAGATCGCCGGTGACGACGGTCGTGTCGACGCCGCGGGTGTCCAGGTCGCGCGTGATCGTGCCGATGACGTCGTCCGCCTCGTAGCCCGCCAGCTCGTAGACCGGAATCCGGAGCGCCGCCACGACCTCGCGGACCTTGGGGAACTGGGAGCGCAAGTCGTCGGGCATCGGCGCCCGAGTGGCCTTGTACGCCGCGAACTGCTCGTGACGGAAGGTGGGGCCCGGCAGATCGAAGCAGGCGGCGACGTATTCCGGCTGCACGTCCTGGATTCCGCGCAGCAGGATGCTGCAGAAGCCGAAGACGGCGTTGACGAGCTCGCCCTTGCTGGTCGTCAACGGCGGCAGAGCGTGGTAGCCGCGGTAGATGAGGCCGTTGCTGTCGAGCAGCATCAAGCGGGTCATTGTGGCCTCGGGCTGGGCGGTCGGCGGCATTCGGGGCCGGCGGAGTCAAGTTTACCCGGGCCGGAACATCGGCCCCGGCGCTCACGCCGAATCGCTGCGTCCACGGCCCTCTAGCAGCTGAACCCGCCAGCGCCACCGCCGCCATTGCTGGCGGTGCTGGAAGGCTGTACGCCATCCAGGCCGTGGGCTACGATCGAGCGCACGGTCGCCCAACGGGGGATGGTCAGGAAGCCGACCGGGTTGCCGGTCACCGAGGGGACCAGCTCGATGCTCTTCACGTTGCCCGTACCGACTCGCTCGGCCAGCCCGGCCAGGATCGGCGCGTCCGCGATCGGCATGTCGGTCCAGAAAGCGCTCCCGAGGGCGCTGATCATGTCTGTGACCTTTGGCAAGAGCTCGCACGGGCGGAGCTGGGCCCGCAGGGCGAGCAGCACGGCCTGCTGGCGGGCCATGCGGCCGTAGTCCGAGTCCTGGTGACGGCTGCGGGCGTACGCCAGGGCGGTGTACCCGTTCATGTGCTGCTGGCCGGCCTTGATGTCGATACGGACGTCCTTGCCGTCCTGAGGGCGCGAGTATTGATTGTCCTTGAGCTCCTTCGGCACGTAGATATCCAGACCGCCGACGGCGTCGATGAGGTGCACGAAGCCCATCAGGTTGATCACGACCGCGCCGTCGACGTGGAGCCCCAGGTACTGGCCGATGGCGCCTTCGAGCGCCTTGAAGCCGCGCACGAAGTCGGTGCCCGGATACGGGTATGCCTTGGGGCGGTTGACGGCGTCGCGCCACAGGCCGTTGAGCAGGTTCGGGTACGGGAAGCAGTGGCAGGCGAAGGCGTTCGCCGACTCGGGCGGCAGGGGCACGTTCTCCAGGTTGCGCGGGATCCCGTACATGACGGCCCGGCCGGTCGCAAGCTCGACCTGGAGGAGGATCATCGTGTCCGGCCGGAGGCTCCAGCGGCCCACGCCCTGATCCGCCCCCACCAGCAGAACGTTCAGGAAACCGTCGTCCGCCCACTGCTGCGGAGAGGTGTCGGGCCCGCTGACGTCCTCGACTGGGAAGATGGGGATGCCGCTCGCGGTGGTCGGGCCAGCCGTCACGGGCGGCGTCGGCAATGCCGGCCCGGTCGCCGCAGGTGAGCCCGGCACCGGCGACGGCGACGGTGTGTCCGTTGCAGGCGATGCGGTCGGTTCGTCTATCGCCGGAGTCTCATCCTCCTGGACGGGCGGGGCCGTCTCGCCAGCAGCCAGGTTGCCGTTGCCGAACCAGCATGGCGCGTCGGGGTTGAAGACGCAGGCCAACGCGTCTCGATACTGGATGTCCACTGCACCCAGGGCTGCGTGCATGCCGGTAGTCGCGACGATGACGGCAACCAGGATGGCTGCGCTGACACCGCGGTTGAAGGATGGGTTCCAGCGCCTCCTCGCAGACTCCGCTGAAGGCCTCGAGTTCGCCTCACGTGGCGCCCCTGCCGGCGCAACGAGCCGGTACGTGTCGACGATCGCCCACAGCCGGTAGACCAGCAGGGCGACATCGAGCAGCAGGAACGAGGTCATCGCCCGATCCGAGAACAGGGAGCCGGCGAGGGCGCGCCTGTCGAAGAGCAGCACGCCGACCGCCACCGCCGTGGCGGCAAGGGCCGGGATAGCCACGATCAGACCCCGGCGCTGCCTTCCGGCGCCGATCAGCCCCAGGCCCGGGAACAGGAAAGACAACATGACGGCCACGGCCGGGGTTCGAAGCAGCGCGCGAGTCCTCAACATGCTCCTCCGGCAAGCCAACAAGGGACACTATGCGGGAACTCGTCGGCGGTCGGCAAGTCCGGGCGTCGGGGCTGGCTCCGGCGGCACTTACCGCAGGCGGTTCCACGGGCGCGCGGCCATACGGGGGGCGGCCAGAAGCAACACTCCGAGGATCAACAGGCCGGCGAAGGCGACGAGCGCGATGCTCCTCGGATCAGACCCGCCGGCAGGCGACCCTGGACTGGAGTTATGGGGGGAGCCGGCGCCGGAAGGCACCGTGACAACGGCAGAGGGAACGCCTCCCTGCCCCTCGTTCAACGGCCCCAGCGCGGCTTCGCCGGAGCTGACTGGCTGTTCGGTCGAGAGCGCCAGTTTCCCGGCATCAGGCGCGGACGCGGCCGGGGTCGGCGGCTGGGCCGGAGAGGCCACGACAGCCTGCGGCGCGGCAGTCGCACCGGGCACGGCGGCTGCGGTGCCGCCGCTCAGGCCATTACGGCTCGCGCCGTTCTGATCCAGAGCTGGAGAGGCCGAGCCGTACGCCGCGTAGCCCGGCGCGCCTCCGGTGACCGGCGCGGCGACGGATGTTTGCCCCTCGAGGGTGGCGCTCCCACCGCCCTGTCCGAGGACGGAGATAGCTCCCACGAACACGACACCGATCAGGCCGGCGGCCACCATCGAGCCCCCGAGTGCCTTCGTTTGACCGAGCCAATCGAAGATCGCCCCACGGATGCTTCGCCGGCCCAGCCGCGCGGCGTCGGCCTCGGTAAGCGTGAAGTCGCGCGGTCGGGGCGGCGTCGGCAGGGCCGCGGTGGCGACGGCTATCGACCCCAGATCCGCGAAGACGTTCGCGCAGTCCTGGCAGGAGGCGATCTGATCGAGGGCGCGCCGCCGCTCCTTCTCGTCGACATCGCCTCCGTAGAGGCGGGCGAGGAGCAGCTCGTCGTGGGTTGCGTGAGTCGCGGCGGTTCGGTCCATCACATCTCTCAGACGATCTCAGCCACGGAACAGTTCCCTGACCGGAGCCAGGGCGGCGCGGAGCGCCAGGCGGCCCCTGTGGATGCGCGACTTCACGGTCCCGACGGAGACGCCCATGATCCGCGCGATCTCCCGGTAGTCGTACCCCTCCACGTCGTATAGCACGATGCAGTTGCGCTGGTCGAAGGGCAGCGCGGCCAGAGCCGCTGCCAGGACGCGCGACCGCTCCCCGGCGATGGCCTTCTGCTCGGGCTCGACGTCCCGCGCCGCCGCGGGCTGCCAGCTCTCGTCCTCGAGCTCCGGATAGGGCTGGGATGGCCGGCGCCGCCGGGTTCGCTGGAGGTCCATGGCCGCGTTGACGGCGATCCGCCCAAGCCAGCTCTTCACGCTCCCGCCACGGAACGAGCCGAGGTTGCGGTAGGCGCTGAGGAAGGCCTCCTGAACGGCGTCGGCGGCCTGGTCGCGATCGGGAACCAGGCGGTACACGAGTGCGAACAGGTGGTCCTGGTGGCGCACGACCAGCTGGTTGAAGGCCGCGAGCTCGCCGCGGACGGCCTGGCTGACCAGGGCGACGTCGATCTTCTGGCCCGGGTCGTCGACCCGGCGAACGTCCGCCTCCACCTCGTCGGTCACGACTCGCCCACCAGCCATGATGATTCCAATGCGGCCTCGCCCCGCGCGTCCGGCCCGGCCGCGGCGCCGCGAGTCCAGCTTGGAGCTTAGCATCTGGCAGGCCACAATCCGGCCGCCGGACGGCGTTGGCCGCATCCGCGCGCCCGCAGGCTGTACCATGCCGCCTGGCCCTGCCGACGTGGCGGAACTGGCATACGCGCTCGACTCAAAATCGAGTGGCCGTGAGGTCATGCGGGTTCAACTCCCGCCGTCGGCACCAGATCTCCTGTCCGGCGCCCGCCCCTAGCAGCCACCGCCACCGGCACTGGCACCGGCGCTGGGACTGGCGCTTGCAGCGGGCACGTCGAGACTGTGGTTGACGATGCCCTGGATGGTCTTCTGCCAGGCGGGATCCACTGCGGGGTATGAGGTCCCGCCAGCGGCCACATAGTGCTGTCCGGTCGAGCTTGGATCGAGGACCACGCTCTTGACGTTCCCGGCAAGTACGTTCTTCGCCAGGCTGGCCCACTCCTGCAGGTCCTGCGCATCCGTGACCGGCAGGTCCGAGTTGAACGCGTACGGGATATCTTGAAGCGTGCTCAGGAGCGATGTGACGCCCTCCGGACTCGCGTACTTGCATGGATCGACGTCCGTCCGCAGAGCCTTGAGGACAAGCTGCTGCCGACCCGCACGATTGAAGTCGCCGCCGTTGGCGAACACACGGGTTCGGGCATAGGCGAGGGCCCAATCGCCGTCCATGTGTTGATGGCCGGCCTTGATGACGAAGGCGACGTCCTGCCCGCTAGACCAGCTGATCGACTGCTTGCCGCCGGAACTCGCTGCGTCGGCGATCATGCGCTGGACGCCACTCTTGCCGGTCGGAACCGAGTAACCGTCGTGGGCGTAGGCGCAGTTGTAGAACGCGTGCTGCCACGTGCCTTTCGGTCCGCACGGCTTGTCGTACACCGTTGTCGGGACGTTGATGTCGATGCCGCCAAGGTCGTCGATCAATGTGGTCAATCCGACTGGATTGATCCAAATGGAGCCATCTATCTGCAGGCCCAGGAGATCGCCGATGGTTTCCTCGAAGACCTTGTATGCGCGAATGTACCGGTTTGGATCGTTCTTCTGTCCGCACGTAGCCTGGTATGCAGGCATGGGGAAGTAGTTGCAGTGGCCCAACACTTCGTTCGGCAGGGCGTTGATCATTTGCGGCCAGGTACCGGGCGAGCAGCCGTTCACACTCGTCGCGAAGTACTTGGCTGCCTGTGCGGGCAGAGGAACGCAGTAGTTGTTCCGGCCGACGCTGATCAATGCCGCGCGGCCTGACGCGCGATCGACGTGGAGGACCATGATCGTGTCCGGCCCCAGCTGGCTCGGGTTGTTTTGAACCCCTATGCCGGCGAGCAGCACGTTGAACTGCCCGTTCGGATTCCAGGTCCAAGACCCGGTCGTCGTGGTGAACGACGGCAGAGTGGTGAGGTTGAACGTGGTGACTGGAGCGACCGACGCCACAGAGCCGGAGGCGCCCGGGCTGCTGGTATCGGTCAAGCCCGGCTCATCTTCTTCATCGTCCTCGCCAGTCGCTTCGGCACTCTGCGACCCAACGTCGTCGGTCACCCAGCAGGGCGTGGGGGCGGTGACGCAGTACAGAGCGTGCTGCCAGGACATGTCGACTTCCGCGACCCCGGCGTGGACCCCGATGGCGCCCGCCAGGATGACACTGACGCCAAAGATGGGAGCCCACTTCCTGGCCGACACGCTCGCCCGTCGCTTCGCGGGTTGCGCCTTGGCGGCCAGCAGGTAGGAGTCGACGATAGCCCACAGGTGATAGATGAACGCAACAAGATCCAGGATCAGCAGGCTCGTCAGCCACCCCTGGTTGAGAGCCAGACCGAAGACCGAGCCGCTGTCGAAGATCAGGATCAGCGCGAACGCGGCCAGGACCGCCAGCACCGGGACCGCCACGATCGCTCCCCGGCGTGGCGCTCCGGCAGCCGCCTGGCCCAGACCCGGGAACACGAACGATAGTGCCGCCGCGACCACGGGCGATCCGATCAGAGACCGGTGGTCAGTCCCGCCTGCACTCCATGCCACCGGTTGAGCCCTTCGACCCGAAGATGGTTGTCGCCCAGTCATTGGCTGACTATCCCCGATTCCAGCTGGTGGCGGTGTGGCCGCTGAGACGCCCCCTTGGACCCACCTGTTACGAAAGAGCACTCAGGAGCGACCGCCGGCTGTCGCCTGCGGCCGCTCTACACGCGCCGAAAGGACAGGCGTGTCGGAAGGACGGTCGCGCGCATTGTATCCGGGAGTCGAGCACGAGAGTGGCGCCGGGGAGGACCGGACGAATGCGCGACGGCGTGAACCGTTAGAACCAGACGACGCCGCTCGCGGTGGCCAGCCCCACGACGAGTGCCACGAGCAGCCAGATGGCAACGACCACGGCTCCGACGAGGTAGCGGCGGCGGCCCTGCGGCAGGCGACGCGCCAACCCCCCGGATTGCGGTGCGGAATCCCCCTGAGGTGCGCTCATGCCCTGCCTCCGATCGAAAGCTCGAGACGCACCAGGCCCTCACCCAGGCGGCGATGGACCTCGGCCAGAAGCTCGGCGTCGTAGGCAACGCCGCTGCGGATCTCAAGCGGCAGGGTTCCTCCACCGGGCGCCGGAATATGGAAGACCACGCGCGTCGATCCGGGACGTTCCTTGAGCATCGCCCTGAGCTCCTCCATCGCCCACACGATGCGGTCGGTCTCCGCACCTCGGGTGAAGCGTACCTGGAGAACTCCCGTTTCGGGCGCCTCGAGGGGGGCCGTGGGCGCCGCCGATGCACGGGCCGCGACGGCTCGCGCCTCATCGGGCAGCGGCGGTTCCTCGCGGTCGGGCGCGAGAGCGTCGAAGTCCTTGGGGGCGGGAACGTATGAGATGGGCTCGACCGGGAGCGACGGCACGGCCTCGCCCGGCACGGGCGATCCGGGCGCGTCCAGCGCGGTCACTCCCCCACCCCGCAGCGGTGAGACGCGAACTCTAGGCGCGGGGGGCATTATCGGGGCGGCGGGCGCGGACGTAGCCAGTCCGGCCACGGGAACGGCGACCGGCGGCGACGCGACCGGCGCCGGAGCGGCCGCGGCCTTCGGATAACCGTTGCCATTGCCGTTTCCGTTACCACTCCCCGCGCCACTCCCCGCGCCACTCCCCGGCGACCAGCGCCGGCCGCCGCCCCTCCCGCGCTCCCCTGCGGCAACTTCCTGGGCAATCGCTGCGGGTCCCCGGGCGGCGGCATCTTCCCAGACCCAGACCGCGTCGGCCAGCAGCGAGGCTTCCTCGCCGCGATGGTCGACCCGGCCGGCCACGAGCAGGATCGCCCCCTCGGCGAACGTGCCGCCGGACGTCCCGTACATGCGCGGGAAGACAACCACCTCCAGCGTTCCCTGCAGGTCTTCGAGCGTGGCGACGGCCATCGTTTCCTTGCTCCGCGTGACCACGGTTCGCAGCCCCGTGACGATGCCACCCATCACCACCCGCTGCCCGTCGAGCGACTCATCCTTGAGATCCCCGGAATACGCGGTCACGTACTGGGCGATTTGCTCCGACAGGGCCCCGAGCGGATGCTCGGACAGGTACAGCCCGAGCAACTCCTTCTCCCAGCGCAGCCGCTCGCGAGAGAGCGCCTCCGGGACCTGCGGCAGCGGCCGCTCCAGCGCCTCCGGCGACGAGCCCATGTCGAAGAGCGCGGTCTGGCCGCTGGTTCGGTCGCGCTGGGCGGCCTGGCCGGCGGCCAGCGCATCATCGAGCGCCTCGAGCAGCTGCGCCGGATGCCCGAACCGACTCATCGCCCCAACCTTGACGAGCGACTCGAGGACGCGCCGGTTCGCCAGCCTGAGGTCGACGCGGGCACAGAAGTCGGCCAGCGATCGGAAGTCGCCGTCTGCCTGGCGAGCTGCGATTATCGATTCGATCGCCCCCTCGCCGACGTTCTTGACCGCCAGCAGGCCGAACCGGATGGCGTCGTCTTCGACCGTGAATTCGACGAAAGAACGATGGACGTCGGGCGGCCGGACATCGATCCCCAGGCGCCGGCATTCGGCCACCGCGGCTGCGACCTTTTCCTCGTTGTCGCGGAAGGCGGTCAGGACGCTGGTCATGTATTCGACCGTGTAGTTCGCCTTCAAGTACGCCGTCTGGTAGGCGATGAGCCCGTAGCAGGTCGCGTGAGCCTTGTTGAAGCCGTAGCGCTCGAATGGCTGGAACGCGGCGAAGACGGCATCGATTACCTGCGGCTTGACGCCCCGCTCGGCCGCCTGGGTGACGAACTTGTGGCGCATCTCGGTCATGAGAGCGGCTTTCTTCTTCCGGATCGCGTAACCGAGCATGTCGGCCTCGGGACCGGTGAAGCCGGCCAGCGCCGTGGACGCGGACATGATGTCTTCCTGGTAGACGAAGACGCCGTAGGTCCGGTTGAGGTACGGCTCCAGGAGCGGGTGCAGGTACGTCACCTTCTCCTCGCCGT
Organism: Chloroflexota bacterium; assembly: GCA_003141955.1. GTDB lineage: Bacteria > Chloroflexota > Limnocylindria > Limnocylindrales > CSP1-4 > Fen-1039. Next base: position 14,773 of record PLOC01000044.1, on the reverse strand, counting down.
GCTTGCGGCGAATGTAGGCCGGGATGTTGTCCATCGGGCCGGGGCGGTAGAGCGCGACCATGGCCGCCAGGTCGAAGACGGTGCTCGGCCGAAGCTCTCGGATGTAGCGCCGCATGCCCGCGGACTCGAGCTGGAATACGCCGGTCGTCTCGCCGGAAGCCAGCAGCTCGAAGGTCTTCGAATCGTCGAGCGGGATCTTCTCGAGGTCGATCTCCTGGCCGCGGTGCTCGCGGATCAGGTCGACCGCCTGGCGCAGGATCGTCAGGTTCGAAAGACCCAAGAAGTCGAACTTGAGCAGGCCCAACGCGTCGACGCCGTGCATCTCGTACTGGGTCATGACCGCGTCGGAGTTAGTCGCGCGCTGGAGCGGCATCAGCTCGGTCAGGGGCTCGCGGCTGATCACGACCCCGGCCGCGTGCGTCGAGGCGTTGCGCGCCACGCCCTCCAGCTGCTTGGCAAACTCGATGACGCGATGGACCGGCGGCTCGCTCTGGTACATCTCCTTGAGCGCCGGGCTGGTCTCGATCGCCTCATCGAGCCTGATGCCGAGCTGGTTCGGGACCGCCTTGGCGATGCGGTCGCCCTCGCCGTAGCTCATGCCGACGACTCGCGCCACGTCACGGATGGCGGCTCGGGCGAGCATCGTGCCGAAGGTGATGATCTGGGCCACGTGGTCGGCGCCGTACTTGCGGCTGACGTAGTTGATGACTTCCTCGCGCCGCCCGTCCTCGAAGTCGACGTCGATATCGGGCATGGTCACGCGGTCGGGGTTGAGGAACCGCTCGAAGGGCAGCTGGTAGTGGATCGGGTCGACGGGCGTAATGCCGAGCGTGTAGGTCACGATGCTGCCGGGCGCGGAGCCACGGACGGTGATGGCGATGCGCTGGTCGCGCGCGAACTTCGTGAAGTCGGCCACGATCAAGAAGTAGCCGGCGTAGCCCATGCGGCAGATGACGTCGAGCTCGTAGTCGAGGCGGGCCTGAAGATCGGGCGTGACGGTGCCGTAGCGCCGCGTCAGGCCGGCCTGGCACTCCTTGCGCAGCCAGCTCTCGATGGTTTCGCCCTCGGGGACCGGGAATGACGGGATGCGGAGCTGGCCGAACGGCAGCTTCATGCTCACCATCTCGGCGATGGCGCGGGTGCGGCGGATGGCCTCGAGGTTGTCCGGGAATAGGGCCGCCATCTCGGCCGCCGACTTCAGGTAGAACTCGTCGGTCTCAAACCGCAGGCGACCGGGCGTGTCGAGGTTGCTGCCCGTGCCAACGCACAGCAGCACGTCGTGCGCGTCGTGCTGCTCCCGGCGGACGTAATGCAGGTCGTTGGTGACGACGAGATCGAGACCGACTTCGGGGGCTAGGCGGAGCAGCTTGGGGTTGAGGGCCCGCTGGTCGGGCAGGCCGTGGTCCTGCAGCTCCAGGAAGAAGCGGTCCTTGCCGAAGATCTCGCCGTACGTGCCGGCGGTCTTGCGCGCCAGGTCCCAGTCGTCGACTTCGAGCGCCTTGGCCACCTCGCCGCTAAGACAGGCCGAGAGGCCGATCAGGCCCTTCGAGTGCTTCGCCAGGTGTTCATGGTCGATGCGGGGCTTGTAGTAGTAACCCTCGAGGTGGGCGTCGGTGATCAGACGGCAGAGGTTCTGGTAGCCCTCCCAGTTCTCGGCCAGCAGGACCAGGTGGAATGGCTGGCTGTCGGCCTTGCCCTCTTTGTCGCGCATGCTCCGCCGGGCCACGTAGGTTTCGACCCCGACGATCGGCTTGATGCCCCGCGCGGTCGTGGCCTGGACAAACGCGACGGCCCCGTAAAGCGCGCCGTGGTCGGTGATGGCCATGGCGTCGAAGCCGAGCGCGGAGCCCTGGTCGGCGAGCTCGGTGATGCGCCCGAGTCCGTCCAGCAGGCTGAACTCGGAGTGAAGGTGCAGGTGGACGAAGTCATTCGGGGCGACGGTCACGGGAGGTAAGTCTAGTCGCCCTCGGTCCCTCCATGCGCCGCGATCACCTCTTCCCAGGACGGCTCAGCGTCTCCGTGTTCCCAGAGCTTGAGCCAGAGCACGGCCGCGGGCCGTCAGCTCCCCGAGGCTGGCCCAACGGTCGCGATCGCGTCGGCGCCCCTCGATCCCATCGAAGAGGAGCACGATCGAACGGCGGCCCGTGGCCGGCGGCTCTCCGCGCCACGACGCGCGCACGCCCGATCTCGCGTTTGTCCGGCTGCACCGGACGCACTTGGCTCCTCACGCACGATCGACCGCCCAGCGAGCTCGTGACTGCCCTCCTGCGGGCCCGAGAATGCCTCCCGGCGGTTTCCTGAGCCCTATCTCAGGCGCATTCGGCCGCTCTCAGCCACGTCAGGGGGATCGGATGGTGCGCCGGGGGCGATTCCTGTCCGGTGGAGCCGGACATCTGCACGATCGACGCCGCCGGGATCGAAACGGGGTGGGCGGGCCCGCAAACGGCCGACGCCCCCGGGGCCCGGGTCAGGAGACCGGCTGCGCGGGGTGCAACCCCCACGAGGTGCCGTCGGGCGTGTCGTGGATCTCGACGCCGGCGGTCAGCAGCCGGTCGCGGATTGCGTCGGCGGCGGCCCAGTCGCGGGCCTCGCGGGCGCGCAGGCGCTCGGCCAGGAGCGCGTCGACGAACGGGCCCACGGTTTCCGCTGGATCCCGCGAGCCTGCGACCGCCATCTCGCCCAGGCAGACGATGGCCGCCCGCAGCGCCGATCTGGCCTGGGCCAGCGCGTCCGACTGGTCCGTGTCGCGGGACCAGGCCTGGATAGTCTCCTCCAGCGCGAGGATCGCCCGCACCGCGGCCGGCGCGTCGCACTCGTCCAGCGAGGTCTGGAAGATGCGCTCGAGGTTGGCCACTTCTTCCCGCAGCGGGCGCGAGGACGAAGCCTCGGCCACGACGCCGACCGAAGCGGCGACCGGCGGCTGGATCGCCACCGTGTCCCCGCCCGCCGCGGAGGCAGCCGCGACGAGATCCGCGATCGACATCTCGGACCCGGCCGGGAAGACCGTGCTCCGACCGTCTTTTCGGACGGTGACCGTGCCCAGGCCCAGGACCGACGCCGATCCGGTGTCCAGGTCCATGACCAAGGCCGTATGCCCATCGACGCCCAGGATGAAGACCTCGTCCGGCAGCTCGGCCTCGAGGACGCGCAGCCGCCGTTCGCCCAGGTAACAGAAGCGCGTGTCGTGGTTCCCGCCCTCGGCGTTGTCGTAGTGAGGGATGACAGCCACAGGCAAGCCCAGGGGCGTCAGCAGATCCAGCCCCGAAAGCCAACGGGGTGCCTCACCGACCTTGTAGATCTCGTAGACGGGGATCGTGAAGCGGCCCAGCGTCAGGGCCGCGGCGCTCGCCATCGTGACGGCGCCGCCCTGCCCGAGCTTCGCGGCCAACAGCCTCGGTATCTCCGTGCCGACCCATTGCCGGAGCGCGTACGTTGGGCTGCCGGGCCCGGCGAAGACCAGGCGTGCCTCACGGATTCGAACCTGAGCAGTCTCGCGGATCAGCACATCGACGTCGGCCGAACGGAAGGTGGCGACGGTGAAGGGATTTCCGACGCTGTCGCGGAAGTAGTCGAGCGCGCGATCGGATATGTCGTCGGCGTTCTCCTGGAAGCCGTACGGGGTGTCGAGCAGGACCGCCGAAACCGGCCGCTCACCCAACCGATCGAGGACGGTGCGGTGGGCGCGGGCCATCGTGGGCGTCGTCTCGCCCGAGCCCATGATCGTGAGAATTCGCGGCAGGGCGGCGGGCCTCACGCCGGCACCGCCCCGGAGAAGATGCCATCTCGATCGGCCGCCAGCAGCGCTTCCGCGAGCTCGGCCGGGTGCTGGGCGTGGATGTCGTGATCGCCGCTGAACCACTCCACCCGACACGGCACGCCGGAGGCGCGAAGCGCTGCCTCGGCCGCGTCCGCCCCGGCGCGTTTCGCCTTCGTCCAGTCGCCCTCACCGCCGTCGACGGGGACGACCAGGGCCGGTACTCTCAGCGCGGCCCAGAGATCGGCGGTTCGCTGGCCCCACATCGACTCGAGGATGGCCCTGTGGTGCTCCCGCGTCAACCACGGGGCGATCGTCCGATCCGGCCGAATCTCGAAGTTGGCCAGCGAGGCCTCGAGGCCCTCACTGGGCCAGTCGACGTGGTTCTGGCGGAAGTAGCCCTCCACGTCGCTCACCGGCAGACCGACGAGCTGCGGCGGGGCAAGACGCTGCCAGCAGATCTCCCACGTCGGGAAGGCGTCGCGCAGGTCCGTCAGGCCGCCGTCCACCAGCACGATCCCGCGGGTCAGGCCCGCATGGCGGACGGCGAAATCGAGCACAACACCGGCTCCCCACGATTGGCCCACGATGACGGGACGGACGAACCCGAGCGCGGCGATTAGCGCTAGCAGGTCCTCCGAGATGGTGGCGAAGTCGTAGCCGCGGTCCGGCTTGTCGGAACGGCCGTGGCCGCGGAGATCGACGGCTGCCACGCGATGCCCGGCCGCGGCAAGCCGCGGCGCGACTCCGTCCCAGAGCCGCGCGTTGGACGCCAGTCCGTGGACGAGCAGGAAAGCCGCGCCGTCGCCTTTGGAAGCCGGGGCGGCACCCGCACCGGCGCCAGGCGGGGCGGCGCCATCCGCGCCGGCGCCAGGCGGGGCGGCGCCATCCGCGCCGGCGCCCACCTCCCAGCGCAGCACTCGCAGGCTCAGACCGTCGGCAACCGCGATGCGTTCGTCCCTGGGTTCGATGTCGTTCTCCTCGACTGTTCTGGCACTGTCCCCATGCTAGCCGCCGCGGCGTGCTCCGCCCACCCGGCCAACCGTCCGATCCCCTACGCGAAACCGCCCGGCGCCGGGCGCCGCCTTCCATGAGATCGTCACCCGCAGCCCGAGAAGAGACCACTGCGTACAATCGGGCCAACGCATGCAGGGAAGGAGCCTCCAGCTGAGCCGTACATCCCGATCCGGGTCCCTCGTCGCCATCGCGTGCGGCATCGTCGCGGCCGCGGCCTTGGTTTCGGCCTGCAGCCTCTTCTCCAACCCACCTGCGCCGACACCCACCAGCCCGGCCGTCACGCCCTACGTCGGTCCCAGCGAGACCCCGACGGCCGCCCCGCCCACTCCCGCACCCACCAACTCCGTCGCGTCCATCGTCCTGATCTCGGCGGTCGGCGAGTCGGGGGACGGCACGCCCAGCGAGCTCGCCTGGCAGGGCGTCCAGGATGCCGCCGGCCGGCTGGGAGCGACCCCGACGCTCGTCACGCCCGTGTCGATGGCCGAGCTGACGGCCGCGGTCAAGACTGCCGCCGACGAGGGCACGACCGTCGTCGTGACCGTCGGTCCGCAGGCCGTCCAGGCGGTGCTCGACGCTGCCGCCAGCAACACCGCCACTCAGTTCTTCGAGCTCGACCAGACCATCGCCGGCGGTGCGCCGTCCAACGTCCACGGACTCGTCTTCGATGAATCCGAGGCCGGGTACCTGGCGGGGTTCGTTGCCGCCGCGGTCACGAGCACCGGCACGATCGGTATGGTCGGCTTCACGAAGACCGACGTGCGAACGGCCAACTACGCCGACGGCTACCGGAACGGCGCCACGGACGCGAACCCGGATGTCGTCGTGACATTGGCCTACGCAAACAGGTCGAACGACCCGGCGACGGGCCGGGCGGTCACGGACGGGCTCGTCAAGGGCAAGGCCGACGTGGTGCTGGCCATGTCCGACCTCACCGGAGCCGGCGCCATGCGCGAGGCCTGCGCCAAGAAGGTCAGCGTGGTGGCGCTCGACACGGACGCCAGCCTCGTCCTGCCCGACGTCAAGCCGTGCCTCGTCGTCAGCGTGCTCAAGCGCTACGACGTGGCGGCGCGTGAAGCGATCCTGCGCTACGCGGCCAGGGACACGCTGCCGGCCACGATCATGTTCGACGTCGCGGGCGGCGGGATCACGCTGAGCGACTTCGGCAAACCCATGCCGCCCGGATTCGACGACCGGCTCGCCGGCGTGATGGCGGCCCTGCGAAGCGGCCCGCCACGACCGACGCCGGCGCCGACCCCCACCGCCGAGCCGTCGCCCACAGCCTGACGCGAAAGAGCCCCATGACGACCGGCCGGCCGAATCCGAGCCACACGTCCTCGCCAGGCCAGCCCACGGGCGACCGACCGGGCCGGGACACGGTGCCACTACTGGACGACCAGGGCATCCTGGACCTGCTCGGATCCGCCCGACGCATCGCCGTCGTGGGCGCCTCCTCCAACCCGGCCAGGCCGTCGTTCGGGGTCTTCCGGACGCTGCTCGCCGCAGGCTATCAGTGCGTGCCCGTCAACCCGAACGAAACCGTTGTCCTGGGCGTGCCCGCCGTCGCCACCCTCGCCGAGGCCGCCGCTGGCGGTCCCATCGACATCGTCGACGTCTTCCGCCGGGCCGAGCTGACCGAGGAGATCGCCCGCGACGCCGTCGCCGTAGGAGCCCGCGCGCTGTGGCTCCAGCTCGACGTCGTGAACTGGGAGAGTGCCCGCATCGCCGCCGCGGGCGGCCTGGCGGTCGTCATGGACCGCTGCACCGCCATCGAGCTGCGGAGGATGCCGCGCAGCTGAGCAACGCCGCCTGCGCCGCCGCAGCAAGCGACCACTGGCATTCTGCCAGCGTCCATTCCAACCGGGCCTCACTCCACCGATCTACTGGAGGGATGCGCCTTCGGGCCATCGTTGGGCGGTACGTGCGCCGTACTCAGCGGCGCTTGGAAGCGCGACCTCACAGGCCCCCAGTCGCGGCGCTGATTCGACTCCACGTTTCGACGAAGTTGCCGCCCGATCCCTTCGCCCGATACAGCGCGGAATCCGTGGCTGCGACCAGGGCGCCGGCCGACTGGGCATCCCGAGGCGAGGTCCCGAGCCCGACACTGGCAGTGACTCCTGGAGCGCCGCCGGTGTCCACCGCGGCGATGGCCAGGCGGACCCGCTCGGCGATTTGCGTGGCGCTCTCCTCATCGGTGCCTGGGAGCAGCAGTGCAAACTCGTCGCCCCCGTAGCGGAAGCAGAGGTCGCCCTCGCGGACGGATGCCGTGATGGCCGCGGCGGCGGCCTGGAGGAGTGCGTCGCCGGCCGGGTGCCCATGCACGTTGTTGTAGTCGTGGAACCCGTCCAGGTCGAGCATGACCAAGACCAGCGGCTGAACGCCCGGATCGGCCATCAGCGCCGCCAGCCGGTCATCGAACGCGCCGCGGTTTCGCAGCCCCGTAAGAGCGTCCGTCTCGGCCCGAGTGGCGACGGCACGCAGCATCTCGGCATTCCGCAGGGCGATCGACGCCTGACCCGCGAAGAGGCGCGCAAGTTCGAACTCCCCGTCGCTGAAATGGGCCTCCTCTTCACCCATGCGGCCCACGTTCAGGGTCCCCGCGACCTCGCCGCCGACCAGGAGCGGCACCACGATAAGAGCCTCAGCTTCGTTCGGAGTGCCCGGAATGGTGTGGACACGCGGATCGTGGAGCGTGTCGTTCACACATTCTGCCGCGCCGTGGGCGACGACCCAGCCCGTGAGCCCGAGGTCGATCGGAAACGTTGACTCGATGATGAGCTGCGCAAAGCGATCGCGCGCGAGGACGGGGCGGAGGACGCCGACGGATCGGTCCACGCGATAGATCGTCAGGTTGTCATAGGCCACCACGGATTTGAGCGAGTCCGCGATGAGGTCGAAGACGCCCTGCGGATCGAGCGTCGAGAGGAGACGCTCGTTGACCTCGAGCAGTCGGCGCTGGCTCGCCAGGGCCCGCCGGGCCTGTTCGTCCGCCCTCCACCAGCGGTCACCGACCCACCACAGCAGGCCAAACGTGAAGGCCAGCATGACCCCCGACTCGAGAATCGACCGCAGGCTGTCGGGGGGCAAACCAGATCCGTCCGTTCCCGTGCCGACGGTTCCGACCGTCTCGCCGACCATGCTCGCCCCAAACGCAACGGCCAACAGGATGAGCAACGGTCGCCCACGCACCGCGGGCAGGGCCAGCACGGCGCCGGCCAGTGGCAGGACCAGGGCGGCATCGAGGCTGTCCGGCAGCCATACCCCGGCCGCCACTCCGAGCACCATCAGCGTGGCTCCGGCCGCCATGAGTATCCGCGGCGTGAAGCCGCGCCTCAGGAACCAGACTCCGGCCAGGACCGTCGCTCCCAGCAGCGCCGTGACAGCAGCCTGCCCCGGGCGCTGGGCCGGCGGAGCCCCCACGGTGTCCGCGAGACACATGACGAGCGTGGCGGCGGCGCACGCGACCGCGAACACGGCAAACCTGCGGTCCTGGCCCAAGCCCGGGTCAGCCGCTCGCTCACTGATGTCCCCACCTAAAGGCGCTGACATCATCTCGTTCTGCTGCCCCAGGCCGGCTGTCGAGTCCACCGAGGATCATTTCGCTCAGCCGCGCTCGACGGCATCACATCGATCCACCCCGTCCGAGATCCGTGAGCTTCGCGCCGTCGTCGCCTCTCATGCTACGGCTGCGCAAAGATGGGCGAGGCGCCGCCACCCCGGACTGCGCCCGCCCAGATGTAGAGCGTAGCATTGCACATCTGAAGGCCGTGGTTCCAGGCATCTGAAAGTAGCCGCTCACATCGAAGACGACATCGGCGGTGATCGGGCGCGGCCCGAAGCACGTGTGGCTTTCCGGTTCCCGCGCCGCCCGCCCCCGCGCCGCGCCGCTCCGGGCCTACCGGACCGCGAAGCCCACGAAGACCAGGACGAAGCCGGCCACGGCCACCAGACCGCCGATCTGGGCCTGGCGGCGCAGCACCTGGGCCATGAGGTCGGCGGCGCTGGAGCTGTCGTCGCGGAGGCGCGTACCTCGCCAGCCCTCGTAGCGGGCGATGTTCGCCTCTTGCTCCCTGAGGGCCTGGTAGCGGCGCCACGGGCCGCGGGCGCGGGTGTAGCCAACGACGACGAGAAGGACTCCGACAGCCCAGCAGATCAGGTTGATCAGTCCCATTCGCGCTCCTCCGCCGGTCCTACTCGGCCTTGCCCAGCCGCTCGCGCAGCGCCGTCTGCACCATGACCGCATTCGCCTGCCCGCGCGTCGCCTTCATGACCTGGCCGACGAGGAAGCCGACGGCCGCGGCCCTGCCGGCTCGGTAATCAGCCACGGCAGCCGGGTTGGCGGCGAGAACGGTGTCGATCGCGGCGCCCAGCGCACCGGCATCCGAAATCTGCTCGAACCCACGTGCCGCAACGATCGAGGACACGCTCCTGCCAGTGGCGAATTGCTCGGCGAGAACCTCCTTGGCATTTGTGCCCGAAATGATCCCGTCCGCGACCAGCTTGACGAGGACTGCCATCTCCGGCGCCACGACCAGGCCGCCATTGCCTGCAGCCTTAGCCAGCCGCAGGTACTCGCCGGTCACCCAGTTGGCTACGTGCTTGGGCGAAAGGCCGGGACCGGCCTCCAGAGTGGCCTCGAAGAGCGACGTAGCCGCCGCGTCGTTGACCAGGACGTCGGCGTCGTACGATGACAGGCCGAAGACCTCGCGGTAGCGCGCGCGCCGCGCCGCCGGCAGCTCCGGCAGGCGGGCCTTGATCTCGGCCAGCCATTCGGGCGAAGTGAGCAGCGGCGGCAGGTCGGGCTCCGGGAAGTAGCGGTAGTCGTTCTCCTCTTCCTTGGGCCGCATGTGGTAGGTCGACTGGCGGGCCTCGTCCCAGCCGCGAGTCTCCATGTGGATCGTCTCGCCGGCGTCGATCGCGACCGCCTGCCGCTCTATCTCGTACGCGATCGCCCGCTCCACGGCCCGCATCGAGTTCATGTTCTTCACTTCGATCCGGGTCCCGAATGCCTCCCGGCCGCGCGGCCGGATCGAGACGTTGGCTTCGACCCGCATCTGGCCGTTCTCCATCTCCGCGTCCGAGGCGCCGATCGCCCGTATCAGCAGGCGCAGCTCCTCGGCATAGCGGCGGGCCTGTTCGGCCGTCCGGATGTCGGGCTCGGTCACGATCTCCATCAGCGGCATGCCCGATCGGTTGAAGTCGATCAGGCTGACCCGCCGCCCGCCCAGCTCGTCGTGGATCAGCCGGCCGGTGTCCTCCTCGAGGTGAGCGCGCCGGACCCGAACCGTGAACGGGCCCTCGCTCGTGTCGAAGGTGAGCCGGCCGTTGGCGGCCAGGGGCAACTGGTACTGGCTGATCTGGTAGCCCTTGGGCAGGTCCGGATAGAAATAGTTCTTGCGATCCCAGCGGGTCGTGGGGGCGACCGCCGCCTCGATCGCGAAGCCGGTGGCGATGACGTATTCGACCGCCGCCTTGTTGATCGTCGGCAGGACGCCCGGCAGGCCCAGGCAGACCGGGCAGCAGTGGCTGTTCGGGGCTGCCCCGTCGATCGCGGTGGAGCAGCCGCAGAACATCTTGCTGACGGTCTTGAGCTGGCAGTGGATCTCGATGCCGATGACGGCCTCGTAGCGCTCCAGCGCCGCGCTCCTGCCGTCGACGACCGGCTCGGTCGTCACGCCTCACCCCTACGACGCTTGACGAAGTGCTCGATGCGGACGAGCGCCTCGCGCAACTCCGCCTCGCTGGTCGCGTAGCAGCAGCGGACGTGGCCCTCGCCCGCCTCGCCGAAGGCGCTGCCGGGCACCACGGCGACGGACTCCTCGCGGAGCAGCTCCTCGGCGAAGGCATCGCTCGTGAGGCCTGTGGAGGAGATCTGCGGGAAGGCATAGAAGGCGCCCAGCGGCTCGAAGCAGCGCAGGCCGATAGCGTTGAAGCCGTCGACCAGCATTCGCCGCCGCCGGTCGTACTGGCCGACCATCCGGGCGATATCGGGCTCGCCGGTCTTGAGCGCCTCCAGCGCCGCGTCCTGGGCCACAGTGGGGGCGGACATGATCACGTACTGGTGGACCTTGAGAATCCCTTCCAGGATCTCCGATGGGGCGCAGATGTAGCCGATCCGCCAGCCGGTCATGGCGTACGCCTTCGAGAAGCCGCCCATCAGAACGGTTCGACGGCGCATGCCCGGCAGCCCGCCCATCGTCCGCATCTGATAGCCGCCGTAGACCAGCCGGTCGTAGATCTCGTCGCTGTAGACGAGCAGGTCGTGGCGAACGGCGATACGGGCGATCTCGTCTTGAACCTCGGGCGGCAGCACGGCGCCGGTGGGGTTGCAGGGGTAGTTGAGCAGGATGGCCTTGGTCCGCGGAGTGATGGCCGCCTCGACCCTGGCCGGATCCAGGGCGAAGTCCTCCTCCAGGGTCGTCGGCACGCCCACCGGCACGCCGCCGGCGAAGATGACAGCCGGCCGATAGGAGACGTACGAGGGCTCGTGCATCACCACTTCGTCGCCCGGGTCGAGGGTCGCGCGGACCGCCACGTCCAGCGCTTCGGAGGCGCCGATCGTGATCAGGATCTCCTCGGTAGGGTCGTACCGAACGCCGTACAGGCGCTCGAGGTGGTGCGCCAGAGCGCGACGCAGCTCGATGGTGCCGTAGTTGCTGGCGTAGTGAGTTCGGCCGGAGGCCAGGCTGTGCCGGCCGGCCTCGATCACCTGCGGCGGCGTGTCGAAGTCGGGCTCGCCGACGCCCAGGCTGATCACGTCGGTCATCGTCGCCAGGATGTCGAAGAAGCGGCGGATGCCCGAGCGCGGAACCTCGTCGACCCGGCGCGCCAGAACGCGCGTCGAGAGCGGCGGGCGCTCCGGTTCCGACTCGGAGTTCAGGATCGACGGATCGGTGGTGAGACGGTTGCTGGGGCGGGTCGTCGGGGTGGTCATCGGTGCGTCCTCAGGCTTGGCCGCCCGAACCCTTGGCGGAGGCGCCTTGCATGCGGCGCGTCTTCCGCTCGGCCGGGCTGGGCGTTGTCGGATCGTCGGTCAGGTGCAGGTCGGCGGGCTCGATGGCCCGCCAGGTTGCTCTGGCCGTGATCGCCTCGTACGCACGGGCCAGCCGAAGCATAGACAGCTCGCTCCACGGCGCCCCGATCACCTGCAGGCCGACCGGGAGACCGTCCGAGAGACCGGCCGGGATCGACATCCCCGGAAGGCCGGCCATGTTTGCCGGCAGGGTGCAGGCGTCCGAGAGGTACATGGCCACCGGATCCTCCGTCCTGGCACCCAGAGGGAATGCGACGGTGGGGCTGGTCGGCGCGCAGATCGCGTCGAAGCCGGCCGCCCAGACCGCGTCGAAATCCGCCTTGATGAGGGTCCGCACCTTCTGCGCCTTCAGGTAGTAGGCGTCGTAGTAGCCGGCCGAGAGGGCGTAGGTGCCGAGCATGATCCGGCGCTTCACCTCGGGCCCGAAACCGGCGCCTCTCGTACGGAGGTAGTCGGCGATGAACTCTCCCGAGCTTCTATCGGCGAACCCGTACTTCACGCCGTCGTAGCGAGCCAGGTTGGAGCTGCACTCGGCGGGGGCGATGATGTAATACGTGGCCAGGCCGTAGTCCGTGTGCGGCAGCGAGACTTCCTCGACCTTCGCGCCGGCGGCTTCCATGGCCGCCACCGCCTCGCCGACGCGGGCGGCGACGCCGGGCTCCATGCCCTCGACGAAGTACTCCGTGGGGAGCGCGAGGCGGCGTCCCCGGAGGTACGCGGCGGCTTCGTCGTCGGTGGCGGGGAGGCTGAGAAGCTCCGGCGGAACAGGAATGGGCGCGGACGTGGCGTCGCGTCGGTCGTGGCCCGAGACGGCGTGGAGGAGAGTGGCGGCGTCGCGGGAGTCGCGGGCGAACGGCCCGATCTGGTCCAGCGAGCTGGCGAAGGCGACGATGCCGAACCGGCTGACGCGGCCGTAGGTGGGCCTGAGCCCGACAATGCCGCACATCGAAGCGGGCTGGCGGACGCTGCCGCCCGTGTCCGTGCCGATGGCCAGCGGGGTGTGGAAGGCGGCCACCGCCGCGGCCGAACCGCCTGAGCTGCCGCCGGGGACGCGGGTCAGGTCCCACGGATTGGCGGTCGGGCCGTACGCGGAATGCTCGGTCGACGAGCCCATGGCGAACTCGTCCATGTTGGTCTTGCCCAGGATCACCGCACCGGCGGCCCGCAGACGCGCGGTAACCGTGGAGTCGAATGGGGCGATGTAGCCGGCGAGGATCTTGGAGCCGGCCGTGGCCTGGCCGCCCTTGACGGAGACGAGGTCCTTCAGCCCCACCGGCACGCCACACAACGGATGGAGGGCGGCCAGAGCGGCGGGGCCGGTGCGGCGCGCTTCGGCCAGGCGCCGGTCTGCGACGTCGGCCCCGGCCAGCGCATCGGCGCGATAGATCACCAGCCAGGCGTTGAGCGCGTGGTTCTGCCGCTCGGCCGCCGCCAGGTGGGCCTCGATCAGGGCGCGGGAGCTGATCTCGCCGGCCCGCAGCAGGCGCGACATCTCGTGGGCGTGGAGGCGCGTGAGATCGGCCACGGGCTAGGCGCCCCCCTCGCCGCCGCCGAGGATCGCCGGCACGACGAAGTGGTCGCCGCTCCGCTCGGGAGCGTTGGACAGGGCCTCGTCCGTCGTGAGCGAAGGCGCGACGGCGTCGTCGCGCAGGATGTTCGCCAGCTCGATCGTCTGCGCCGTCGGCGGGATGTGCTCCGTGTCGAGCTTGGTGAGGATGGTGTACTGGTCGAGGATGTGGTTGAGCTGCCCTTCCAGGCGCGCCAGCTCCTCCTCGGTCAGACCGAGGCGCGCCAGATGGGCTACGTGCTCGACGTCGGCACGGGACAGTGTCGCCATGCGCGGGATGATACTGGACAGGACCCCACCGGGGCGACCTGCGGCCGGCGGGCGACCCGGTCCCTCCCTGCTCTCGCTTACGCGCGTCGTACAGTTATGCCCTCCTGAGCCCGAACCCGAGGGGACCGATGGCCGCATTCGAGATCCGAGCCATGACACCAGCCGACGTCGACGCGGCCGTGGCCCTGGCGCTTGCTCAGGGCTGGCGCGATCGGCGCCACTTCTATGCCGTCGTTCTTCGCACGCCCTCCTGCCAGCCGCTGGTGGGCACGATCGACGGCAGGGTCGTCGCGACCGGCCTGGCGACCGCGAGCGGCGCCGTTGGGTGGCTCGGAGCAGTGGTGGTGGACGAGCCGATGCGCGGCCGCGGGTACGGACGGGCCATGACGGAGGAGTTGTGCCGGAGGCTTCGGGGCGCTGGCTGCCAGACGCTGTCTCTCGTGGCCACTGACGCGGGCCGGCCGCTGTACGAGCGACTGGGCTTTCGGCTGGTGACCCACTACCACGAGATGGACGCCGATCACCTGAGTCGCGAACCCGAGCCTCCGGCCGGTGCGCGCCTTCGGCCGATGATGCCCGAGGATCTGCCGGGCGTTCTCGAGCTCGACAGGCTCGCCACGGCGGAAGACCGGCACGCCGTGCTGGCCGAGCTGGCGAAGGCGGGCGGCTGGGTGCTCGACGACGCGACGGGCCTGCGCGGCTTCCTGCTCCCCTCAGACCGGGCCTTTGCCGCCATAGTCGCGCCGGGGTTCGAGGACGGGCTGTGCCTGCTCGACCTGCATCGCCACCTGGCGCCGCCCGATGGCCTCGCCCGGGCCGGCATTCCAGGCGAGAACGTTGCCGGCTGGCGCGAGCTGGAGGCACGCGGCTGGCGCCCGAACTGGCTTGCGCCGCGGATGCTCCTGGGCCCGGACGTTCCCTGGCGCCCCGGCTGGATCTGGGGCCAGATCAACTCGGCGATGGGCTGAGGGCGGCGGCGAGTGCGGCGAGTTGGTCCGCCGCAGGTCTGCCCGACTCCAAACTCCAGGCTCGCTCAACTCCAGGCTTGCCCAACTTCAGCTCGGGCACTACTAGTGTCGCGATTCGCTTGTAGATGACGGCTTGCGGACCGCCTTGGCCAGGATCTGGTCGGCGG
>PLOC01000112.1 GCA_003141955.1 Chloroflexota bacterium | reverse complement strand
TGATCGAAACGACCTCATTTCGGGTCGGGGGAGTCCGGGACACCGGCCAGGCTGGCGAGCAGAGCCTGTGCGCTTCCACCAGAGTGGCACCAGGCGGTGCCACGATCTACTGGTGGGCGACTTTACCCTGGATCTCGACTACGGTCGCTTCCGTGCCGAGATCAGTACTTGCCCTTGATGACGAAGAACGAACCCCGGATGGTGCCGGCCAGCTTGGACTTCTGCCTGGCGAACTTGAACCGCGAGGCTAGCTCGGCGGGAACTTCCATCCCGTCCGCAAGCTTGAACCCCACCGCCCGCTTGCCGGCGTCGTCGAGGGTGTATAGCACGTTGATCGACAAGCCGCTCTCGTAGAAGACGTAGGCCCACTTGATGTTCTCGACCTGGAAGACCGTCGCCTCGAGCGGGCGGGACGAGATGACGAGGTCGCGCTCCTCCCGCAGGATGTGGTGCACCCACTCGATGGTCTCCTTGGCCTCGCTCGCCGGTTGGACCGTGAAGTCGTGGCCGTACTTGTTCTTGAAGTAGCGGGCCTCATTCGCCCGGAGGCCGGCGAGCGCGGGAGCCACGGGAGATGACTCCAGGCCGATGGTCGAGACGTTGGCGAAGTCCACGACGTAGGACATGACTCGCTCCTTGTGCCTCTGGGAGGCGTCCGACGTCGGGCGCCCATCGCGCACTCAACGTGGTAGTCGCACGGACCGTTCTTCCTGGCCGCAGCCGAGGGACTGCCGCGCAGAATGGAATGTACCGGTGGCGGTGACAGGCGCTTCTCGAGCCACGACCGGAGATGGAGGTCGGCTCGGTCGTGACGGACCCCGGGCAGACTTAGGACTCAGCCAGTTGCGGTGGGGCGGCGTGAACGGCGGCCCCAACCTCGACATGTGCCACGTGCCAGCGGGGCCCCCTTGGCCGTTCGGGTCGTCACGACCTACTCGAATGGTCGGGTCGAAGGGATTAGAGCCGACACTATACGGGTGAAGGTGCGAGCGTCCCTGGCGAGGTTGAACGAACTTGCCGGCTAACCGGGGTGGGTGGCCTTCGGCGACGAGCTAACCGTGGCGCGAGTAGTACTCGCTGACCGCCCGGAATGACGCCTTTGGCTCCCAGGGCATGTCCGGATATGTCGTGCCGTGCCTGCCTCTAGCGAGGGTCTTGACCAAGGTTGAGGCGGCCATGTCGAGATCGTATCGAGGGTCGTCGTCGTAGGGATGGATCGCGGACAGGAATGTGCTGACGAAGGCGCCGTCGACTCCAGCCGCATCCAGGATGGCGAGGGTCTCGGCCAGCTCCCGGGCCTGGAGTTCCTCATCGCGCACGTAGACGCCGTTGAGTCGCGGTCGCACCAGCCGCCCCACGAGCGGTAGGGAGTGAAGGCCCAGCGTGAAGTCGACCATGGTGCCGAGGTTCATTACTCCGCCGGCCGCGTCGGCGCCGACGTATGTGCCCAGACCGAACTCGGTCGCGACCACTGGTTTCCCGACCGCAAAGAGGGGCGCGAGCATGTCGACGTAGCGATCGTTGATGCGGGGGTCTCGGTAGTGGTCGACGCCGATGATGTCGAAGCGACTCCAGTCGACCGCTTCCCAGATCAGAGCCGCATAGGTAAGCGGACCGTGGTAGACGCGCCGGACAGCCTCGACCGCACGGCCGAGGAATGCGTTGAGCGGCGCGTTATGCGCCCCGGTCTTTATGCCTTCCCCGAACGATGGGTTATGCACCCGGGCGACGAGGCTCTTGCCAGGCACGATGCCCTGCATGAACAGGGTCAACTCCTGTCCGACGACGAACACGACTCGATCGGGCCAGCGGAGCCGGAGCTTCTCTGCCGCCTTCGCGGCTTCGACGATGTATTCGAGAGTCCGGTCTGGGCTCTTGTCCCAGAGCACGGGCGAGAACCACACTTCGAGGCCCTGGGCCAGGGCGTCCTCCGACGCCCGGACCACCCGCCTCAGATCGCGCCCACCGATCCGCACGGCGTTGCAGTGGAGATCGCGCCCGATGATCTCCAGCTCGCGGTGGATCACAGCCATGTCGAAGACCGGGCGCCAGTTGATGGTCATGACATGGCCGACGTCGTAGCAGACGCCTCTTCGGTTCATGACACTCGGCACCTCGTGAACTCCTGCGCCTTCCTCATGCTAACCGGACCATACCAAGAGGCGTGGGACAGGGTCAGGAACCGCCCGGCGGTCCGATCTTACGCGCCTGATTCCGTACGTAAGGTCGGCGTCGCGTCAGGATTTGAACCTCCGACCTCATCGTCCCGAACGGGGTCGCTGCCAGGCTGCGCCGCGGCCCACCCCAAGCGCGCAGAGAAGGGCCGCTCGATGAATCCAAAGGACCCGGCACACGTGTAGCGCGGTCTGGAACTGCGCCCTCAGTCGCCGCGGTGGCCGCGGGACTCGATGCTGAAGGTGCCCCAGTGGCCGGTGTACGGCAGCCAGTCCTCGTCCACGCGCTCGACGATCGAAGATGCCGGGCCCTCGTGCAGCGCCTCCAGCAGGTCCTCGAGATCCGCGCGCGGGCCTTCGACGACGACGCGGACGCTGCCGTCCTGATCGTTGGCGACGAACCCGGTCAGGCCCCTCCGCATCGCGCGCGCGGCCACGAAGTAGCGAAAGCCTACGCCCTGGACACGGCCGCGAGCGTTCGCCTCGAGGCGGGCCAGCTCGCCCGGCTTGCTCATCGGCGGGCCAGGCCGCGCGCCCCGCGGCGGGTCATGCCGCGCGGCCCGGCCGGGGCCAGGCCAGCGCCAGCACGTCGAGGGCCAGCTCCGGGTTGACGTTTTCGTCGATCTGGGCCTCTACGGTCGCCAGCTGGGCGAGGAAGGCGGGCAGGGCGCCCGTGGGGATCGTGGGCGCGACGGCGACCAACTCGTCGAGCAGCTCCGGGTCGTGGAGCCCGCGACGACCACCCAGCGCCGCGACGGCCAGGTCGCGCCCGACCGAAGCCCAGATGGCCAGCAGCGCGGAGGCGGCCGCCCGGCGATCGGAGGCCGAAGCCTTCGGCGCGGCTGATTCGGTGGATGCGTCCGTCTCGCCTTCGGCCCGTTCGTCCTTCGGCTGGGTCTCGGCCGTGGCTGCGGCGGCGGGCTTCTTGCGGCGCCCCGCGGCCCTGGTTTCGGCTTCGGCGACCCTGGCCTCTCCGCCGGCACCGGCTCTGCGCCCCTCCTCGAGCGCCGCCTCGAGCGCCGCCGCCGAGCTCATGAGGGTCCGCACCGAGGTCAATCGCTCGTGCCGACCCGCCGTCAGCAGGTCGAGCAGCCCGCGGGCGATCTCGCCCCGCAACCGGGCCGCTTCGGGGGCACGGGCATAGGCCAGTGCCAGACCGGGGCGCCCGCCGGCGAGCCGCGCGAATCGTGCGGCTGAGGGCGCGTCGGCGGCGCCGAGCTCCTCGAGCCAGCGTTCGATCTCGCGCCCGGCGACCGGCCCCAGGCGCACGCGCACGCAGCGCGATCGGACCGTGGGCAGCAGACACTCCTCTTCGTCGGCGCAGAGGACGATCGTGACGCCGGCCGGCGGCTCCTCGAGCATCTTGAGCAGCGCGTTCTGGGCGTCGTCGTTGATGCGGTGGGCCTGCTCCACGATCGCCACCCGCGCGCCGCCTTCCACGGGCAGGAGCGCCAGCTCGCCGATGAGGTCGCGGATCGTGCCCGGCTCGGGGTCGGTGGCCTGGCCGATGCGGACCTGGCCGCCCGGGCCGTCCGGCGCGAGCCGGTGCAGGTCCGGGTGATTGCCCGAGGCCACGAGCCGGCAGCCCCGGCACCGGCGGCACGGCCGCGCCGCTCTGTCCGGGTCGACGCACAGGAGCGCCGCGGCCAGGTCCAGGGCGAGCGTGGTCTTGCCGCTCGAGGGCGGCCCGACGAGCAGGACGGCATGCGGAACGGAGCCGCGCACCATGGCCGCGATCGCGGCCAGCCCTCCGGGCTGGCCGCGCGTCGCTGCGTTCTCCATCGGCAGCGGGCCCGACGTCACGACTGGGCGGTGGGCGCGAGCCGGACGGCTACTCGCCGGCCGGCTCGCCGGCGGCTCCCGCAGGCGCCTCGCCCTCGGCCGCGGCCGGCTTCCTGCGGGCCGGAGCGCGGCGCTTAGGCGACGCTGCTGCCGGGGTTTCGCCCTCGGCGGCTTCACCACCGGCCTCGGTCGCGGCGGGCTTGCGCCGGCTGCGGGAGGCCGGCCTGGCGGGCGCCTCGGCAGCCCCGACGGCGGCCGCGGCGGTGCCTTCGATGACCTCGGCCGGAGCGGCCTCAGCCTTGCGACGGCTGCCTCGGCGGGCGCCGGCCCTGCTCGTCTCGCCGCCGGCGGCGGCGGTTCCAGCGCCGGTTTCGGACGGAGTCGCGCTCGGCGCCTCGGCCTGGCGGCTCAGCTTCGTGGAGAGCTGAGCTCGGAGAAGCTCCTCGAGCTCCGGCGGGACCTCGCTCCACGGCTCGGCCGAATCGCGGCCGCTGCTGCGCGGTGCTCCACCCCCGCCCCGATGCTGTTGTGGCTGCGGCTGGCGCTGCGGCCGCTCGTCGCGCCGGCGCTGCGGCTGCGCCTGGCGAGCCGGCTCCGGGTAGCGCGTCGAGGATCGCCCGTAGCGTTCCCGCTCGACGGCGGAGGCATAGGCGCTGCGAACGCCGCGGCCACCTGAGCCACGGCCCTGACCCTGGCCCCGACCGCCCCGCCGCCGTTCGGCCAGCAGGTACTCCGGGATCTCGGGCTCGGCGAAATCGTCCTCATCCGAGGGCGAGATCGGCGCGAGGCGCTCCGGCCGACCGGCCATGCCGATCTGGGAGTCCCAGATCGACCCGAACTGGTTGGGCCGGGTCGCCGCTGTGGCCGCCGGACTCTCCGCCTCGCCTGCCTCCCCTTCTTCTGCCGTTGCCTCGCCCGGAGCCAGACCCTCCTGGCCTCGGCCGCCGTGGCCGCGACCGCGACCGCCGCGGCGTCGGCGTCGGCGCCCGCCTTCCGTCGCTTGGGCCTCTTCGCCACCCTCGGCCGCCTGGTCCTCGCCGAGGGTCTCGGCGATGGCCTCGGCGGGCGCCTCGATCACTTCGGCGTCGCCGCCGGCGCTCTGTGCCCGCGAGAGCTTCTCGCCGGGCAGCGCCACCAACCGCGCCGGGCCGCCTCGACCGGCGCCACGACCCGTACCTCGCGGCGTGCGCTCGCTCGTCGCGGCCGCAGCCACGGCCTCCTCGCCGTCACGGGGCCCGGTCCGTCGCCCACCGCGTCCACGTCGCCCACCGCGTCCCTCGGTTTGCTTGTCGGGGACCTCGGTCATCGACAGGTCCTCCTCGTCGCCGGCCACGCGCCGCCCCGAACGGGTCGACTCGCGATCCACGCGAGCGAGTTGAGTGATGTCATAAAAGACGTCGGCAGCCTCGATCAGATCGGAACTGGTGTTGCCTCGGAAGCTGATGACCTCGACGCGCACGCCCATTTCCTGCACTGCCCGAATTGCAGGCGCGAAGTCGCCGTCCCCGCTCACGACAATGGCGACGTCCAGGTTTCGAGCTGTCTTCATCATGTCGACGACCAGCTCGATATCGAGATTCGCCTTGACCTTGCCGTCCCCATATTTGCGGATGTCCTTGCTCACGACCTTGTAGCCGTGACGAGCAAGGAAGCTGTGGAAATTGCGTTGGTTCTCGTTCTCTGGGTCGAGCCCCGTATATGCGTATGCTCGGACGAAATCGCGTCCGGCGACAGCGGCTTTGAGAAGCGTGACGTAGTCGATATCCGCGCCCGCCGCCTTCGCCGCATAGAAGATGTTCGCCACGTCAACGAAGACGGCGACGTTCTTGCTCACAAGTTGCTCCTTGATTGTTGATGGCCCGGCGGCCCTTGCCGTCGGCCTTGACCCGTGGCGCCGGCGCTCCCTGGCTGCTCGGCTGCGACGGTGTTGTTAGCGGGTAGCCGGTGCCCTGACCGGGACTTCCGCTCGATAGATGTTGGCCGCGTCCGAGGCGAAGCCATGCCGGATCCAGCATGCACGCAATTCGGCGTTCTCCGGCAGCGTGACTTCCACTGCGGTGCAGCCCTTTCTTCGTGCCGAGGTCATGATCTCGTTGACCAACTCATCGGCTACTTTCTCGGCGTTGTGGCCTGGGGCTACGACCAGCACGTCGACCGTGCCTACGAACCCGCCGGCCCGGACCGATGGTCTCAGGCCTAGCACCGCACCGCCGGCTATCTGACGACCCGCCTCGGCTACCACGACGCTCGCGTTCGGCATGTAGATGAGCTGGCGCAACAGGCCTATCGCGTCCAGCGGAGTGCCCGCGCCGGGCGCAGCCCCCATCTCGACGCAAAGCGCATACAGCCGATCGACATCGGTGATGCGGGCCTGCCTGACCAGGTAATCCACTCGAATGCACGAACCTCGTGGCGAGATGGCGATCGCACTACCGCTGCAGCCATGACGTCCCAATGGCGCGATGGCCGCGCGCATTCGTGCCGACTCTCGGGCGGCGAGCTTTCTTGGGGCTCGACAGCCACGCCAGAACGGGGTTGGCGGCCGCGCTCATGCGTTCGGCTCGCCTACTTCTACTATACGCCATCGCTCGAAGGCGCTGTGGACCTCCTCCGACTCGTTTCGCTGGGCTTCGACGGCTAGAAGCGCCGGCGAGCCTCCCAGAGCTCGAACACACCGCGCGAGAAGATGAGCAAGCCGGCGGCCGCGACCCAGAAACCTGGTCCTCGCAGCGGCTGGATCGGGGGCGTCTGGCCGGTGTAGAGGAGCAGCCCGTCCTGCAGCATCTCGACGACTCGGAGGCAATACGCGACGAAGGCCACTCCGAGCAACAGCACATATGAGATCGGCCGATCGATCGCGATGGGCGCCTCGGCCGCATACGGCAGTGCGATCAGCAGCAGCGTCGCCACGGCCGCCAGGAACAGCAGGAGGCCGGCACCGTCAGCCCAGCCTCCCGTTGGGGCGAAGGCGTTGCCGGCGTTGGCCGGCAACTCGCCCGGTCCTCCGCCGAGCCGCCACCACTGCATCAGGGTCGATGCGACGATCACGATGGCGCCTACGGTGACGACCCAGCGACCCCGTTGGATGGGACTGCGATTCATCGACGACCCCCTAGGACTCGTAGGCTTCGGGGCGCAGCACGCCCACGAAACGCAGGTTCCGATATACCTCACCGAAGTCGAGACCATAGCCGACCACGAAAGCATCGGGGATCTCGAACCCAACGTAGTCGATCGGGATTTCAACCAAACGTCTGGCCGGCTTGTCGAGCAGGGCGCATACCTTGATCGACCGCGGGTTCTTGCCCCGTAGATATCGAATCAGGTAATTGAGAGTCAGGCCGGTGTCGATGATGTCTTCGACGAGCAGGACGTCGCGATCGTCGATCGGAGCGCTCAGGTCCTTCAGGATTCGCACGAGGCCGGATGACTCGGTGGCCGTTCCACCGTAGCTCGAAACCTCCATCAGATCGATTCGCAACGGAAGGTCGATCTGCCGCATGAGATCGGCCATGAACGGAAGCGATCCCTTCAGGACGCTGACCAGCGTCAACTCACGGCCGGCATAGTCGGCGCTGATCCGCTTCCCCAGCTCGACCACCTTGATACGAATCTGGTCCTCGGACAGCAGGATTTCCCCGACATCCTCGTTCAGGTCCTGAGAGTGCTTCATCGCTACCTCTTGAATCACGTGGCGGTCGAGTTGGGAGCGTACGCCGCGGCGGCCCGGCGCACAGCGCGACGGCGCGCGCCGCGGGAACGGCGATCGTGCGAGGCGCGGGGATCGATGGCCGCATCGGCAGGCCCGGTCGACAGATCCAACTGCCTACCGACCGCGGTGGGCCCGGCAGCGGAGCTCCCCTCCAGCCCGGGTTCCGCGTAGTGGCGCGGCCCGACCTGCCCGAGCGTCCCGCTCAGCTCCGAGACGAGCGCCGAGCGGCCGTACTTGAGCATCAAGGCCCGGAAGTCACGGGCGTAGAACAGCTTGATCCGCAGGTTCGGATAGAGCTCGCGCAGGCGGCGGACCTTGCGATTCTTCTTGCGGACCAGCCGCTGCTGAAGCGTCGTCAGCTCGATCAAGAGCTCCAGATCGGGCAGGAAGAAGTCCGGGGCGAAGCTCTCCAGGACGTTGCCGTCGAGGTCCCACAGGATCGGGAAGACCTGCGGCTCGTATTCCCAGGCGACTTGATAGAAGTCGAGGATGCGGGCGAACTCCGCCTCGCTGGCGTGGGCGAACGCGTTACCGGCCTTGTGGTCGCGCGGCGTGCCGGCCTCGCTCATCCTGGTGCGTCCGTCTCGTCGTCGGAGCCGCGACCCGGCTCGCTCTTGTCCGCTGGGCCGTCGAGCAGGCCTCGCACGTCGCCCTGGTACTCGGCCAGGTACGCTCGCATCTCCAGCACGTCGGCCTCGCTAATCGGTTCGCGTGCCCTGCCGGAAGCCTCCGGATGGTCATCGCGATCGCCCGCCAGGAGATGGCCCAGGGCACCCTCACCGAGCCAGGCCGCGTCATCCTCGGTGGCCGGTGCGCCCGTGACCAGCGCCAGCGTCTGCGTCTGGCAGGCGTCGCAGACGAGCTGCACGAAGGCGATCTCCTCGCGCTGCGCGAGCACCCGGATGCCGTGGGCGGCATACGGTTGACCGCACCGTGTGCAGCCGGCACCGAGCAAGGCCATGCGCAGACGCTCTCGCGGATCCACCCTGCAAGTCTACCGGAGCGACGCCATCGAGGCCGCCCCAGAGTGGCTCACGGATACCGGAGACACCGCCCCGGCGTTGCTTCATATACTCCCCGGGGGTATGATTCGGGTTGGAGGTCCACGTTGGCGACAGACGATACGGAGAGGTCGGGCGGTGCGCGCCCGCTGGCGCGATCAGAGCGTGCCGGGCCAGCGGCCGTTGGCCCCGGCGACGCCGTCGGCATCCTTCCGGCCGCCCCGGAGATCACGCTCGAGCCTGCGGACGAGGGCGATCTCGAGGGGTCCTTCCGCCACGCGTATTCCCGCGACCAGGCGACTTTGATCCGGCGTCTGCGTCGCATCGAGGGTCAGGTGCGCGGCATCGAGCGGATGATCGAGCGCCGCGAGTACTGCGTCGACATCCTCCAGCAGACGGCCGCCCTGCGAGCCGCGGTGGATTCGGTGGCGTTGTTGATCCTGGAGGACCACGTCCAGGGCTGTGTCAAGACCGCCGCCGAGCAAGGCGACGCCGACCGCTACATCGAGGAGGTGCTCGATGTCGTCCGCCGAACGCTCGGCAAGCCGGTTCGACCGCGCGTCTGATGGCTCCCTCGCGGGCGCGCCTGAGAGCGCCCGGAGGACGCGACCCGCCTCGTCCACCACGACACGCCGGGCAAGCCACTTATCCACGAAAGTGGAAGACTGCCACTTCTTGGTGGAAAACTGCGTTGACGCCGCTCAACGCCGGGCCTATCTTCCGACGTCCGCACCACTGCTGCGGCCCGTCTATGGGTAACCGCGTTCGCGAGGGGCCTGGGGAAACCCGGCCGAGGACCGAACTGGCGTGGGAAGACCTAGGGACGCCGGGTGCGAGAAAAACCGACGCCGGGAGCGGCGTGGTCCGGAGTGCCGGGGAGCTTGAGACGGCCCCGATTCCGGTCCGCGATCCGCTCCCGACGCGTGTTGCGGGCCTTGCGCCACTCCCCGGGGAATACGAAGACGTGCTGCGTGCCGGCATGTCCGCCGCCGCGGGCGAGGACCTGCCGGCGGATGCGCGGGCCGCGATCGACGACCACGTTCGCTTGCTTCTTGCCTGGAACGAGGCGATCAACCTGAGCGGCATCCGCGCGCCGGAGAGGATTGCCCTGGAGCACGTCCTGGACAGCCTCACCGCCCTGCCACTGCTTCGGCGAGCGGCGATCGCGGAGTTCGTGGATCTGGGGAGCGGCGGCGGCTATCCCGGCCTCCCGCTCGCCATCGCGTTGCGGGCGCGCCGGGCGCTGCTGGTCGAGTCGATCGGCAAGAAGGCCCGATTCCTGGATGTCGCGATTGCGGCCCTCGGGCTGGCCGACCGTGTGACCGTGGCGGCGGCGCGGGCCGAGGAGCTCGCGGCGGATCCACGCCATCGGGGCCGTTGGCCGGCGGTCGTCTCGCGCGCCGTGGCGGACCTGACCGAGCTCTCCGAGCTTGGGCTGCCGCTCCTCGCCGCGGGCGGGCTGCTCGTAGCGTGGAAGCGGCGTCCGCTGGATGAGGAGCTGTCGCGGGCGCAGAGAGCCGTGCGGCAGCTGGGCGGCCGCGTGGTCGCCTGCGAGGCGGTGGCGGTGCCGGGGCTCGAAGACCACGTTCTGGCGGTCGTCGAGAAGGTCGCCGCCACTCCGCCGGAGTTCCCCCGCGACCCCGCCGCCCGCCGGCGCCGGCCGCTGTAGCGAGGAGCGTCGATGCGCATCGCCGTTCTCTCGGACATCCACTCCAATCTGGCGGCGCTGGAGGCAGTGCTCGCCTCGATCGGCTCCGTGGATGCCATCTGGCAGCTCGGCGACGTCGTCGGCTACGGGCCCGATCCCAATGCGGTCGTCGCGCGCCTTCGGGAGGCCGGCGCCATCGGGGTCAGGGGCAACCACGACGCAGCCGCGGTGGGCGACCTCGCCATCGAGGACTTCAACGCCGATGGCCGCCTCGCCATGGAGTGGACCCGCGCCAACCTCAGCCACGAGGCCCGGGCCTACCTGGCCGCCCTGCCAGAAGTTCTCGTCCCCGATGGGTTCGACTTCACGCTCGCGCACGGCAGCCCGCGCGATCCAATATGGGAGTACATGCTCACCACCTGGGAGGCGCGCGAGAACCTGGCCGCCTTCGAAACGACGTACTGCCTGGTCGGCCACACCCACGTCCCGCTGGTCCTCCGCCAGAAACGCCGCATGGAGCGGCTGTCCGCGGGCCCGGAGAGCCGCCTGGAGCTCGACGGCCGGCGCGCCTTCCTCAACCCTGGCAGCGTCGGCCAGCCCCGAGACGGCGTCCCGACGGCGAGCTACATGGTCCTCGACACAGCCGCCGGGCACGCCACCTGGCACCGCGTCCAGTACGACATCGAGGCCACGCAGGCGGCGATGCGCGACGCGGGTTTGCCGCCACGGCTGGCTCGCCGGCTCAGCTTTGGCCAGTGAGGGCCGCGGCGGAGGACAGCGGTCGGGCCGCGTGGAATCCGGCGCCCGCACGAATCCAGGGGTCGGGCGTCGTGCTAGCCTTGCTCGGGTTCGACGAGGCGATCCGCACGCGCGCGTCGATCCGGGGGTGCACGGGGTTGGTCGAGGGCGGACCGGCAGGGAGCCGGCTCGCAGCCAGCTCCGGAGCCGGTCCGCAGCCGGTTCGATCGGAGCCCGCAGACCCGTCGCGCACCTGAGCCCGAATCAGAGAGGAACAGCCGGTCGATGACCGCTCCCAACTCGCCGCTCCGCGGCCGCAAGCTCGGCGACCGGCGCGTGGTGGTCGATCGACCGCATTCCGCCTACTTCCGCTACGCCGGCGCGGGCGTCATGATCGCCAAGGCCGCCGCGAGTGCGCCCACGACCGCCTTCGGCCGCCGGCTGGCGCGTGTTCGGGCCTTCATCTTCGGCAAGCCGCTTTCGAGCGCCCAGGAGATCGAAGAGCGGCTGTCCAAGAAGCTGGCCCTGCCGATCTTCAGCTCGGACGCCATTTCGTCCTCAGCCTACGCGACCGACGAAATCCTTCGCGTCCTGGTTCTCGCCGGCCTGGCCTGGATGACCTGGTCGATCGCGGTGGCCGCGGCGATCGCCCTGATGCTGACGATCGTCGCCTTCAGCTATCGCCAGGTGTGCCGCGGCTACCCGTCCGGCGGTGGCGCCTACGTCGTCGCCAGGGAGAATCTCGGGCCCAACTTCGGTCTGATCGCCGCGGCGGCGCTGATGGTCGACTACGTCATGACCGTC
This sequence comes from Chloroflexota bacterium, assembly GCA_003141955.1. Classification (GTDB taxonomy): domain Bacteria; phylum Chloroflexota; class Limnocylindria; order Limnocylindrales; family CSP1-4; genus Fen-1039. The sequence continues at coordinate 12,622 of PLOC01000112.1, read as the reverse complement.
GCCGTGTCGAGCGCCTCGGCCCTCGCCAACCTGGCGACGGCCTTCGAGGCGATCGCGCCGTACAAGGTCGAGCTGGGGGCGCTGGTCATCGTCCTGGTGACGGCGGCCAACCTGCGGGGCGTGCGGGAGTCGGGCAACATCTTCGCGATTCCTACTTACCTCTTCGTCGGAATGGCCCTGCTCGCCGTCGGCGTCGGGCTGGTGAACACCGCCACGGGCGCCGCGCACCACCTCAGCCCGCCCCCGTTCGCGGAGCAGCCGGGCGTTCAGGCCTTCACGATGCTCCTGCTGCTCAAAGCCTTCGCAGGCGGCTCGGTGGCCCTGACCGGCGTCGAAGCCATCGCCAACGGCGTCCCCGCCTTCAAGCCGCCCGAGGCAAAGAACGCCGCCAACACGCTGATCATCATGGCCCTGCTCCTGGGCACGATCTTCATCGGGTTGACCTTCGTCGGCCTCCAGTACGGCGTCATGGCGACGACACCCCAGGGTCCGACCGTCCTCGGACAGGTGGGCAGCGCCGTGTTCGGTGGCGGCTTCCTGTTCATCCTGCTGCAGATCAGCGCTGCCCTAATCCTCTTCCTGGCCTGCAACACCAGCTTCAACGCCTTCCCGCGCCTGGCGGCCATCCTGGCCAACGACGACTGCATGCCGCGCCAGTTCGCCTTCCGCGGAGACCGGCTGGCCTTCTCCTGGGGAATCGTCGTCCTGGCTGCGGTCGCCATCGGCATGCTGTACGCCTTCAACGCCTCGGTCGACGCCCTGATCCCGCTCTACTCGGTCGGCGTGTTCATCTGCTTCACGCTGTCGCAGGCCGGCATGGTCGTCCACTGGCGCAAGGAGCGCAGCTCGGGGTGGGCCTGGCGGAGCATGGTGAACGGCTGCGGCGCAATCCTGACCGGCGTGGTCTTCGTGGTGGTGGCCTCCGAGAAGTTCTTCAACGGGGCGTGGATGGTCCTGATCTTCATCCCGTCCCTGATCGCCATGATGATGTTCATCAGGCACCAGTACGCGTCGTCGGCGCGGCAGCTCACGATGCGGCCGGGCGCCGCAGTCCCGCAGCCGCACCGCCACAACCGCGTCGTCATTCCGATCTCAGGCGTCGACCGGGCGGTCGTCCAGGCGCTCAACGTAGCCCGCTCCATCACCACGGACATTCGCGCGGTCTACGTCTCGGACGACCCCCACCACAGCGATTCGATCCGCGACCTGTGGACTCAGGCGGTGCCGGACGTGCCCCTGGTTCTCGTGGAGTCGCCCTACCGCGCCCTCATCGCTCCCGTTGTGGCCTACCTCGACGTGCTCGACCGCTCCTGGCCCAACGAACAAGAGAAGCCGATCACCTTCGTCCTCATCCCCGAGTACGTGGCCCGGAGCTGGTGGGAGCGGATGCTCTACAACCAGGCGGCCAAGCGGCTGCGGGCCGCGCTGCTGGGCCGGCCGCACACGGTGGTCATCAACGTGCCCTATCGGCGCGACGATGCCCGGCCGCCGGCCGCGCCAGAGGAGCAGCCGGCCGGGACGCTCGTGGCGGCGGACAACGGCCGGCCCCACTGACGCACGTCGCAGTCAGATGAGCGGCACCGTGCGCTGCCAGGATTGCGGGGCCTGATGGCGCCGGTACCGCCGGGTCCGATGGGCCCGACAGTCGGGCCGAACGGCTGAGAACCGGGGCGGCCGAACCCGGCGTCCTGCTGACCTTCGGCCCCTCCACCTGCGCCTGCCGGTGGTATCGTTCCCGGGCGGATGCGGCCCCAACCGCCATCACCGCGGGTCTAGATCGGAGGTCAGGTGCCCGAGGCGAATACGCCCGTTTTCCGGCGCGCCGTCATTGCCCTGAGCGGCAGCGCGATCGACGCCGGGATCGTACGTCTGGCTCTCGAGGTGACCCGCCACACCCACGCCGAGCTGATCGCCGTGCACGTGGTCGAGCTGGACTGGACGCAGCCGCTCGACGCCGACGTGGCCGAGCGCTCCGAAGAGGCCCAGCGTGTCCTGGATGCGGCGGAGGGAATCGCAGAGTTGATGCACGGCAAGCTGGAATCCGTGCTGGTTCAGGCCCGGGACGTGGGCGCGGCGATCGTCGACGAGGCCGCGGCGCGAGAAGCCGACCTGCTGATACTCGGCCTGCCCTACCGAACCCGCTTCGGCGGCGATTTCGCAATCGGGCGGGCCGTCCCCTATGCATTGAAGAACGCCCCCTGCGCGGTGTGGGTGGTGCGTGAGCCGATGGGCGAGGAGTCTCGATGAAGATCGTGATCGTGGGCTGCGGTCGCGTCGGTTCGACGCTGGCCGAGAACCTCGACGCGGACGGCCACGAGGTGATCGTTTTCGACATCCGGACGGCCGCCTTCGACCGCCTGCCGGAGACTTTCAAGGGCGCCGCCATTCGCGGCGACGGGACCGACTCGGAGGTCCTGCGCCGCGGGGGAGCGGACGGAGCCGACGTATTCCTCTCGCTCACCGAGGGTGACAACCGGAACGTGATGGCCGCCCAGGTGGCCACGGAGTCGATCGGCATCCCGCAGGTGATCGCCAAGATCAACGACCCGGTCCGGGCCGCGGCCTACGCCGAGCTGGGCGTGGTGACGCTGTGCCGGACGAACCTCATGGTCGACACGGTGGCGAAGTACCTGAACCTGCCGATGTCCACCGGCCCCGGCATCGACACCCCCGAAACCCCGGGCCACGAGCATCCGCATCCGACTTCGCGCGGCTTGCCCGTCGCGGGGGAGGCAACCGGGGCGGACCCGTCGCGGGTCGCGCCGCCCGCCAGGACGCGACCTTCGGCCGACCGCATGGCCGGTCATCAGCTTGCCGCGGCCGAGGTCGATCCCGCCAGGGCGCAGCGCCTTGGCTTCCGCCGGTGGCGCGGCTGAGCCCGGCTAGGAGGCAGACGTGTTCGTCATCGTCGTAGGCGCCGGCAAGGTCGGGTACTTCCTGGCCCGCGAGCTCATCCAGTCGGGCCACGAGGTCGCCATCATGGAGCGCGACCGCGCCCGCGCCGCGCAGGTCACCGAGGAGATCGGGTCGATCGTCATACCGCACGACGGCTGCGAGGGCAAGTACCTCGGCGAGGCCGGGGCCAATCGCGCGGACATCGTGGCCGCGGTAACCGGCGACGACGAGGACAACCTCGTGATCTGCCAGATGGCCAAGCACCATTTCGACGTCCCGCGGACGATCGCCCGGGTCAACAACCCCAAGAACGAGAGCCTGTTCAAGCACCTGGGCGTGGACGAGATCGTCTCGCCGACGCGCATGATCCTGGGCTCGATCGAGGCGGACATCCCCGTCCACGAGCTGCTTCACCTGGCCGTCCTCGGCGGTGGCGAGCTCGAGCTGGTCGAGGCTCAGCTGCGCGAGGGCTCGCCGGCGGTCGGCTGCACGGCCGGCAGCCTGTCGCTGCCGGACGGCTGCTCGATCTTCGCCGTCATTCGCGACGAGCGAGCTCTGTCGGTGCGATCCGACACGGAGCTGCGCGAGGGCGACAAGCTCATCGGCATCGGCCGTACCGAGTGCGAGGCCGAGCTGCACCGGCTCCTTCTCGGCGAGGACGAAGCGACGGCCTGACCGGAGGGCCGCGAGGCCGGGCGCTATCGGCCGGGCACCATGGTCCGGGCACCATGGTCCGGACGCAGGACGCCGATCACGATCGCCTGCCCGGGCGGGGCCGCCCGTCGCGGCCGGTCGCCGTCAGGGGTTCTCGTCCTCGCTGTCGATCTTCCAGACACCTTCCTCTCGAACCAGGTGGACAGTCACGTCCACCGAGAAGGTGGGGGCGCCGGCCTGGTCGCCCATCGCCAATTGCAACGTGACGTAGAGGGTCGCCGTGTCACCATCGACCTCGGACACGCTGATGGTCGGCGCGAACGAGCCCATGAAGTCCTCCGTCCCGAGCGTGGTGGAGTCCTCACCGGCGGCCAGGGCGCGCGAGGAGAGCATCGCGTCGGCCGTGTCGTAGTCGCCCGCCTGGATTGCGGCCACGTAGCTGAGGTAGGCGGCCTCAGGCGACCCCACCGCGAAGTTCGGGTTACTGCCCGCGACGTAGCTCGGCCCGTTGCTCGGAGCCTCCGTGCCGCCGGCTGTCAGAACCGCCGCGGTCGAGACGCCCATGAGGACAACCATGGCGACCGCTATAGAGAACAGCGGCCTGAACCACCGAGCTCGAGCACCGAGAACGGGCCAGCGCGAGAACGCGGACGGTCCCGTGGGTGCGGGCGCCGGTCCCGTGGGCGCGGGCACCCATCCCTCGGGCGCGGCTGGCCCCGCGGGCGCTGGTCCCGCTGCCGCTGGTCCAGACATCGAGGCGGGCAAGTTGCCTTCGGTCATCGGACCCCTCCTTCGGACTCCCTGACGCCGGAGTCGCGGACGCAGCGTAGCGCAGTCGGAAGTCGGTGGAGCGCCAACTTGGCCTGGCGAGGCGAGCGAGTGGGAGACAGGCGAAGTATTCGCCTCGGGCAGTGCCTTCTGGTCAGACTTGCCTGGAGTGAGAGTTGACCATCCGAGCCGCGACCATCGCGCGGGCCGTGACCGGCCGCCGGCCGCCCCTCGCCCGAGGCGGCCATTCGCCACCAGACGTGTTGGACCGGCGCCCTGGCTGTTTGGACCGGCGCCCTAGGTGTTGAGGTCCACCAGTACCAGGCCGACGATGGCGACGGCCGCACCCAGATACCACAGGCGCGGTGGCTTGTGGCCCTCGAGCCAGAAGGCGAACGGCACGCTGATCATCGGCGCGATGGCCACGATCGATTGGACCACGCCGGCGTTCATCGTCTGCTGGGCCCAGACCGTGCCGGTGACGGCGAGAATCGGACCGAAGAACGAGTTCAGGCTGCCCCAGAAGAGAGGCCGAGTGGTGAGCCTGCCGCCCTCGGAGCTCAGGACGGATCTGGTCGAACCGTCGGCTGCGGTGAAGCCCCACTTCCTGCGCCAGAGCCAACGAGCGGCGACGTAGACGACGAGGGCGACGAGGAAACCACCGATCAATCGCTGGAAGGCAACGGTGATGACGTCGGGCGGCGTGTGCGCCGCCTTCATCAGCAGCATGCCGTTGCGGGTGGCCGCGAAGCTGATGCCCTGACCGACGGCGGCCAGGAGCGCGAGACCGACGCCGAGGGCGACGCCCTTGACCGGGACGTTCCTGATGGCGCTACCGCGAACGTACGGCAGGAGGCCGATGACGACGCCGAAGAGGATGACCCCGCAGAAGACGATCTGTACGGTCGTCAGCTGGTCCGAGTACCAGACCCAGGCCACCGCCGCGGCCACTGGAGCGGCCACGGTCTCCTCGACGAGTGACGCGAGCGGGGCGCCGAGTCGGGGCAGGGCGGCGAGGAGCGACAGACCGCCGATGCCGAAGCCAACTGCGCCTGCGGTAACGAAGAGCAGAGTCTGGCCACGCAGCCCCTCGCCGAAGGCGAAGGCCCAGACGCCCAGGATGACGACCGCGAACGACAGCCGAAGGACGTTGGCGCGGACGAATCCGATCAGCTTGATCCCGCGACCCGCGACGACCGGAGCGATGCCGGAGAACAGGGCGGCGAACAGCGCGGCGATCATCGGGCGGGTCCCCGCGCCGCGACGACGGCGTCACGGTTGGCGGCGGTCGCGCGCGCGGTCACGCGGTCGGGTGCGTCGTGGTGAATGACCAAGGTGCTCTGGCTCCGTCTCCGGGTGTGGCGCCGTAATGTACACGGACCTGGCCGCTGTTCGTCAGCCCAGTTGACCCGAGCCGGGGGCCGTCGGTCATGCGAAACGACCGTACATGCGGGTCGCGCGGGGCGCGGCGCGGGACGGCGCGGGACGGGCAGCGCGGCCGATCAGCCGCGCCCGTGGCCGAAGAGCCTGCCCTTCTTGACCCTCGCGGGTTGCGCGGTGGCGGGGCCTTCCCTCTGTCGGGAGAGCCAGTCGATCGATGTCTCGCGGTAGAACTGGGCGATGGCGTGCTCCGGCCCAAGCTCGAACCGCCTGGACACGTTGCTCATCGGAAAGGCGACCTGCCCGTTGAGCTCGACGCCGTAGCCCTCCTTGGGGTCGCGGATCCAGTGCGCCCCAGTGTTAATAACCAGCACTTCGCCGACGTACGCACCCATGGCCGGGACCATCGACTCGTAGGAGTCCTTCGACGGCGCGGCGGGCCACCATTCGTCTATCAGCTCGTCAAGACGAATCGCGCTCTCGGGTGAGTAATCGAGCCAGGTCACTCCGTTGGACCCAGCCGACTTCACGAACGCGTCGGCGGCCAGTCGCATCATTGCCGCCGGCCCATCAACGTTCGCCGTCGGGCCGACGACGCCGCTCTCGACGGCCCAGGCTCGACTCTGCTGGAACACCTGATGCTGGATGGCTTCGCCCTCGTCCAGCCGCTTCTCGACCATGCGCGTCGGTTGGGCCGGCTCCGGCTTCGTCTTCCCCTTCTTGGTTGGGGTGTCCGGGGGCAGCACTTCGCCGTAATGCTCGCCGGTCGCCCACCGGCCCCCGAACTGGCGGACGAGCACCTCGCCGATGTAAGCGGCCAACTCGATTCGCGTCTTGAGGCTTATGGGGCTCTCGCACGCAGCGAGCACGTCCGCGAGGAGATCGACCTCGCTCAGGCTGCGCCAGGTGAAGTCCATCTTGGCGGCCCGTGCGGGTGGAGCCCCGGCCACGAAACGCTCGGCGGCCGCGACCCAGCTGGCCGTCTCGTCGGTCTGCGTTGAGCCCGCTGTCGCGTTGCCAGTCTTGCTCGCCATCCGATCCCCTGGGAAGGTCGCTGCGCCCGCACTCGGGCACCCCCAGCGACCACGCCCCAAGTCTGCAATCTGGACAGGGTGACTGCAAGAGCGATTTCGACCTACGCGCTCGCCGGGCCGCCGCGTCCGACTGCCAGGATCCCCTCCGAACCGGCCGGCTCCGTTCAGGGTTGCCAATGACCGCCGGGGCATTATCGTCGCCCGTTGCGGCGGCCGGAGGTGGCGGCCGCAGCGCCAGGTCGGCTCACCGTACGGAACCGTTGCCAGGTATGAGGGTTCTCACCTACGCAACACACTTGACAACATCATTGTCAAGGTTCTATGGTCCGGGTGAGTCGGTCGGTCGGTCAGGCCGCCGTGGGCCGCCAGATAATCAGGACCCGGCCGGTTGGAGGTGCAAGATGACGCTCATTCGCCCCTCTTCTGCTCCCTTCCGCGACCTGCTCTCGCTGCGCCAGGCGATGGATCGCCTCTTCGAGGAGAGCTTCGTCAACCCGCGGACGTGGACCTGGGGCGAACATCAGCTCGTCGCCCTGGATGTCTACGCCACGGACGAGGACCTCGTCGTCGAGGCCAACCTGCCCGGCGTCAAGCCGGAAGAGGTCGACATCACCGTCGAGGGCAACACCCTGACGATCGCCGGGGAGACCCGCTCCGCCCGCAAGGACGAGGAGGGCTCGACCCTGATCCAGGAGATCCGGCGCGGCTCGTTCAGCAGGTCGCTGACCCTTCCCGACGGCCTCGAGGCAGACAAGGCTACGGCCACGTTCGAGGACGGCGTGCTAACCCTTCGCATCCCGAAGGCGGAGCAGGTCAAGCCGCGACAGATCAAGATCACTTCCGGCGATGCCCAGCATGCGCAGCCGGCCGCGGTCGGGACGAAGTAGGCAGACGGTGTCCGATCGACGTTTCCAGCGGGATCCAGAGCGCCCGTGCTTCGTGATCAGCGTCGCGGCGGGCCTGGTCCAGGCTCACCCGCGCACCCTGCGGATCTACGAAGACGAGGGCCTGCTCTCGCCCGCCCGAACGCCGACGAACATCCGCCTCTACTCCGAGAACGACATCCGGCGCATCCTCTGGATCCGGCGCCTGACTCAAGAGAGAGGCGTCAACCTCGCCGGGGTGAAGCTGCTCTTCGAGCTCGAGGAGAGACTGCAGACGCGAATCCTGGAGGCTCTTTTCGACGACAACCAGGCCCGAGAGGCCGGCGCGGCCGCCGCGGCGCGTCAGCCCCAATCGGGTGAATCCCCCGAGACACAGAACCTCCGCGTAGCCGAAACCCCTCCCGACGGAGATGGATTCGGCGCCTCGGAGGACGGCCGGACCATCGGCCAGGCCCAATGGCCGGCGCAGCCGACCAGGCAGCCCATCACACGTATAGTGGCCACCCGCGCAACCACCACTCGATCAGGAGAATCCAATGACTGACCGGCCGGCCGAACAGGACGACGATCTCGTCCAGGACGGCGAGGACCCCAAGAACGACGAGCAGCAGGTCCACGTGCCGGGTGTTCGGGAACTCCCCCTCGTTGCCCTGCGAGAGACTGTCATCTTCCCCGAGATGATCGTGCCGCTCCAGGTGGGGCGGGACAAGAGCGTGGCCGCGCTGAACGCGGCAACGGCCGCGAGTGGCCCGATCGCGCTCGTGACCCAGCGTGAGGCGGAGCGCGAGGAGATCGAGGATCCGGCGGAGCTCTACTCCGTCGGTACGCTGGCCAAGATCGCCCAGGTCGTGCAGCTCCAGGACGGGACCGTCCGGGCCATCGTCCAGGGTCAGGGCCGGCTGAAGGTCCTGGAGTTCGTCCAGACCAGCCCGTACATCATCGTGCGCGTCGAAGAGATGCCGGACGTGACTCCCGAAGGCATCGAGGTCCAGGCCCTGATGCGGACCGTCCAGGCCCAGATCGAGCAGTACGTCGCCAACGGTGCGCCCGTGCCGCCGGAGGCGGCGGTGGCCGCGCGCAACATCACCGAGCCCGGCCTCCTGGCCGACATGGTCGCCTACAGCCCCGACCTCTCGACGGGGCAGCGGATGCAGCTTCTCGAGACGACGGACGTGCTGGAGCGGCTCAAGATCGTCTCGACCTTCCTGGGCCGCCAGATCGAGATCCTCGAGCTGAAGGGCAGGATCCAGTCCGAGGTCAAGTCCGAGATGGACAAGACCCAGCGGGAATACATCCTGCGCGAGCAGCTGAAGGCGATCCAGCGAGAGCTCGGCGAGGACGACCCGCAGCAGGCCGAGATCAACGAGCTGCGCGAGAAGGTCGAAGCCGCCGGGATGCCCGAGGAAGTCAAGGCCCGGGCGCTCAAGGAAGTCGACCGCATGAGCCGGATCCCGTCGGCCTCGCCCGAGGTCGGCGTCATCCGGACCTATGTCGACTGGCTGGTCGCGCTGCCCTGGAACGTCTCCACGACGGACAACCTGGACATCAAGGCCGCGGCCAAGATCCTCGACGAGGACCACTACGGCCTGGAGAAGATCAAGGAGCGCATTCTCGAGTACCTGGCCGTTCGAAGCCTGGCCGAGACGCTGCGCAGTCCGATCCTTGCCTTCGTCGGCCCACCCGGCGTCGGCAAGACCTCGCTCGGCAAGAGCATCGCGCGGGCAATGGGCCGCAAGTTCGTGCGCATGAGCCTGGGCGGCATCCACGACGAGGCGGAGATCCGCGGCCACCGGCGCACCTACATCGGCGCGCTGCCCGGCCGGATCATCCAGAACGTCAAGACGGGCGGCTCGAACAACCCGGTCTTCATGCTCGACGAGGTCGACAAGATCGGCATGGACTTCCGTGGCGACCCGAGCTCGGCGCTGCTGGAAGTCCTCGATCCGGAGCAGAACAACACCTTCCAGGACAACTACCTGGAGGTGCCCTTCGACCTCACCAAGGTGCTCTTCATCACGACCGCCAACCTGCTCGACCCGATCCCGGCGCCGCTGCGCGACCGCATGGAGGTCATCCCGCTGCCGGGCTACACCGAGACCGAGAAGATCGAGATCGGCAAGCGGTTCTTGATCCCCAAGCAGATGAAGAACCACGGCCTGAGTGAGAAGACGATCGCAATCACCGACGAGGCGATGGTCGAGCTGGTCCGCTCCTACACCCACGAGGCGGGCGTCCGCAACCTCGAACGCGAGATCGCGAACGTCATGCGCAAGGTGGCCCGGGCTGTGGCCGAGGGTCGCAAGCGCAAGACCGTCGTCGACTGCAAGAAGCTCGTCGAGTACCTCGGGCCCCAGCGCTTCGAGTACGGCGAGCTGGAGGCCGAGGATCAGATCGGTGCGGCTACCGGACTGGTCGTGACCGAGGTCGGCGGCGACGTGATCGCCATCGAAGTCACGCTCATGGAAGGCAAGGAAGACTTCATCCTGACCGGCCAGCTCGGCGAGGTGATGCGCGAGTCGGCGCGCGCGGGTCTGTCGTGGATCCGCGCCCACGCCGCACAGCTCGGCATCAAGCGCGAGGTCTTCGAGAAGAACACCCTCCACATCCACGTTCCGGCCGGCGGCATCCCCAAGGACGGCCCGTCGGCTGGGATCACCATGACCCTGGCCATGGTCAGCGCCTTCACGGGCATCCCTGTCCGCAAGGACGTGGCAATGACCGGCGAGATCACGCTCCGAGGCAGGGTTCTGCCGATCGGCGGCCTGAAGAGCAAGATCCTGGCCGCCCACCTGTCCGGCGCCAAGATGATCATCCTGCCGCGCAAGAACGAGAAGGACCTGCGGGACATCCCCGAGGAGATCCGGAAGCAGATCAAACTAGTGCTCGTCGACACCATGGAACAGGTCCTCGACGCGGCCCTCCGGCGCAAGCCGACACCGCTGAGCGCCGAGCCGGGCAAGCCCGCCGGGGGCGGCAAGGAGTCCGAAACGGAGACCGGCCCTGAAGGCCGCATCCGGCCCGGCTTTCCGCCACCTCCGGTCGATCAGCCGCCCGCTATGGCATAGCGCGGAGTGACCGCTAGAGTGGTCTTCATCGGGTAGCCAACAGGCACGTGGTGGCCGGCGGAAACGCCGGCCTCCGCGCGTGGCGAGCAACCGAATACGGCGTGTCGCCGGGCCCACGGCGACCGGGAGGCCGTCGATGGAATACAAGGACTACTACAAGACGTTGGGCGTGGCCCGCACGGCCACCCCAGCGGACATCAAGAAGGCATACAGGCGGCTGGCCCGCGAGCTTCACCCTGACCGGAATCCCGGCGACAAGACCGCCGAGCGAAGGTTCAAGGACGTCAACGAGGCGCACGAGGTGCTGGCCGATCCAAAGAAGCGCCAGCAGTACGACATGCTCGGCTCGAACTGGGACCAGTACGCCAGGGCCGGCGGCCCGGGGGCTGGGGCGACCGGCAGTCCCTTCGGGGCCGGCGCCGGAGATCCATTTGGGCCGGGCGGTCCGTTCGCGGGCTACGCCGGGCAAGGGGGCGGCGGCAACGTCCGCTACGAATTCCACTCGACGGGGTCGGAGGACTTCTCCGACTTCTTCCGGATGTTCTTCGGAGGCGCCGATGCCGCGGCCGCTGCGGGCGGGGCACGGGCCGCAACGAGCACGACCCAACCCGCCGGCCCCGCATCCGAGCGGTCCGCTCGCGGCAAGCCGGCCGGCGGGACACGGCGGGGCAACCCGCTCGAGGACCTGCTGGGGCGACTCCACAGCGACGGGGCCGGGGCCACGGCCACGCAGGCGGGCACGCGGCCGGTCACGCGCGGTCAGGGCGGCGACGGCCGGGCCGCGGGGCGCGGCGTACGCCACGGCGACGACGTGGACGTGGAAATCGACCTGAGCCTGGAGGAAGCCTTCCACGGTTCGGCGCGGCTCGTCCAGGTCGGCGATCGACGTCTGGAGGTCAAGGTTCCACGCGGCGTCGAGACGGGCAGCAAGATCCGCCTCCGCGGCAAGGCCGGCTCGGGCCCGGACTCCGGCGACCTGTACCTGGTCACGAAGATACGGCCCCACCCGGTCTTCACGCGAAGCGGGGCAGACCTGACTCGTGAGCTGCCGATCACCCTCGGCGAGGCGTTGCTAGGTGGCGAGGCGGAGGTGGAGACCCTCGGCGGTCGCGTCGTGCTGACGATCCCGCCCGGCACCCAGCAGGGCCAGACCTTCCGGCTGGCCGGCAAGGGAATGCCGCGTCTCAAGGGCGAGGGCTCGGGCGACCTCTACGCCAGGGTCAAAGTCGTCCTGCCGGGCAAGCTGGAGGGCAAGCAGCGTCAGGCCGCCGAGGAGCTCCTCCGGCAGATCGTCCAACCCAACCCGCGCAAGAGCTGATGCAACCGGACCTCCGTGATCGCACGCCGGGCACCCGGGCAGGGCCGCGAGACCCACTGAGGGAAAGCCAATGAACCTCGATCGCTTCACCCAGAAGGCCCAGGAATCCATCGTCGCGGCCCAGCGCCTGGCCGAGGAACTCCAGAGCCCCGTGCTCGATTCGGAGCACCTCCTTGCCGCGCTCGTCGAGGCCGACGACGGCATCCCGGCCGAGACGCTGCGGCGCCTCGGCGTGGACATGCCCGCCTTCCGCGGGGAGCTGGCGGCGGCCCTGAACAAGCGTGCGAAGATCCAGGGCGGTTCTCTCAGCGCCGACCCACGGGTCCGCCACGCCATCGAGCGGGCCTCGGACGAGGCCAAGCGACTCAAGGACGACTACGTTTCCACGGAGCACCTGCTCCTCGCCATCGCGGAGGGCGGCGGCGAGGCCCAGGCGCTGCTCGACCGCCACGGGGCGAACAGGGAAGCGATTCTGCAGGCGCTGGTCAGCGTCCGGGGCAGCCAGCGCGTAACGAGCCCGAACCCCGAGTCCACCTACCAGGCCCTGGAGAAGTACGGGCGCGACCTCACGGCCGAGGCGCGGGCCGGCAAGCTGGATCCGGTCATCGGCCGCGACGAGGAGAT
>PLOC01000069.1 GCA_003141955.1 Chloroflexota bacterium | reverse complement strand
GCAGGCGAAGTAGGCGAAGTGGTCGCGCCGCTCGCGGTACTCCGACTTGTGGTAAATGACGCCATCCTCGATCTCGACCTGGCCTATCGAGTAGTTGCGCTGGAAGTTGGTGTTGTCCTCCAGAGCTTCCCAAAGACAGAACTCGATCGAGCTGAAGAGCGACACCTTCGCCGGCGCGGTGCGCTCGTTCGTGACGCGCACCCGCCAGATCTCGAGGTTCTCGCCGAGCGGCACGAAGTAGCACGTCTCGGCCCGGATCCCGTTCAACCGCGACCCGATGATCGAATAGCCCAGGCCGTGGCGGCAGCTGTAGTCCTCGAGATCGCGCTGGGTCGGCTGCCAGCTCGGGCTCCAGAAGTCGCCAGAGTCGTCGTCTCGAAGGTAGATGTACCGGCCGCCCAGGTCGAGCGGCGCGTTGTTGTAGCGGTATCGGGTCAGACGCCGAAGGCGCGCGTCGCGGTAGAACGAGTAGCCGCCGGCCGTGTTCGAGATGATCCCGAAGTAGCTTTCGCTGCCCAGGTAGTTTATCCAGGGCAGCGGCGTGTCCGGTCTCGTTATGACGTACTCGCGCTGGTCATTGTCGAAGTGGCCGTAGCGCACCCAATCTCCTTCTGGACCTGCCAGGCTGCCGCCGAATGCACCACGTCCGGCCATCGACCGGCAGTCCAGGGAACCGCGGGTATTCGATGCCCTGCCTCAGAGGCTCCGTATCTGTCGGGCGTAGCCCGACTCAGGCTACGCGGCAGATTCCCTGGCCGAGATCGAAGCAGCCAACGTAATGATCGTCTTCGACCTTGACCAGCGTCGGCGCATCCGCCGCGGCGGGTCCGGCCGTCGGCGGATAGGCCTGGTGGAACAGGCACGTCCCCGAGTCATCGCCGCCGCGGGCCCGGATCTCTGCCTCGACGTCAGCCCACTTCTTGTGGAGCTGCGGGACGGACGTGATCAGCACCTTCGTATACGGGTGGGTGGGATTGCCGAAGACCTTCTCAGTCGCGCCCATCTCGACGATGGCGCCGCGGCGGAGGATGACCGTCTTCTCGCTTATGTAGTTGCCGAGCGAGAGGTCGTGGGTGATGAACAGGATCCCCATGCCGCGGCTTTTGAGATCGGCCAGCAGGTTCAAGACGTCGATGCGGGTCGAGGCGTCGAGCATGCTGATGATCTCGTCGGCCACGAGGAACTTGAGGTCGAGCAGCAGCGCCCGAGCCACGAGCAGCCGCTGGAGCTGGCCGCCGCTGAGCTGGTGAGGGTACTTGTTCAAGACCTGATCAGGCTCGAGGGTCACGGCCCGCAGAGCGGCTTCGATCTTGTCGCTCCACTCGGAGCGGGCCATGTCGGCGAAGTACTCGCTGCGGATCATGCTGAACACACGATCCGCCTTGAAGATCGGGTTGTACGAACTGAACGGATCCTGGAAGACTCCCTGGACATGACGGTAGTAGGCCTTGACCGCCCCGCCGTGGATCCCCGCAACGTCTGTCCCATCGCAGGTTATCGATCCGCGGCTGATCTCGACGAGCTTGAGAATCATCTTGCCGATGGTCGTCTTGCCGCTGCCGCTCTCGCCGATGAGCGAGACCACCTCGCCCTCGTCCACGTCGAAGCTGACGTCGCGAACCGCCACCAGTTCCTTCCCGCCGAAGGTGCCGACCTTGTAGGACTTGGAGACTCTGTTGAGGCTAAGCATCTGCTCGGGTGGCCTTCCAGCACGCGACCGAGTGGTCGCCGGCGATCTCGATAAAGGGCGGCTCCTCCGCGCACTTGTCGAAGGCAAGTGGGCAGCGAGCCCGGAAGCGACAGCCCGTGGGAGGGTTCAGCAGCGCAGGAGGGCTACCCGGAATTCCGGAGAGCTTCTTGTTCGCGTAGCGAACGCCCACTTCCGGAAGCGACGAGATCAACATCCTCGTGTAGGGGTGCCGCGGATCTTCGATGATGGTCTTTGTCGGCGCCTTTTCGGCCAGCTTGCCCGCGTACATGATGAGGATCGTGTCGGCAGTCTGGTAGAGGATCGAGACGTCGTGGGTGATCACCATCATGCTCTTGACGAAACCATGATCTCGGAAGCTGACGAGAGTTTCCGCCACGGCTCGTTGAGTCGAGACATCGAGAGCGGACGTGATTTCGTCGGCGATCAGCAGCGACGGGTCCAGCAGCGTCGAGATGACCATGACCATCCGCTGCTTCATTCCGCCGGAAAGCTCGATCGGGTAGCGACTCAGCACGTCTGGTTGCAGGCCGACGAGATCTATTCGCCGCATCAGCTCGGGCCTGATCTCTTTGTAGCTCTCGCCTCGAGACTCAAGCAGCTCGGCGATCATCGTCCCGATCTTGCGCGTCGGGTTCATGGCGCTCATGGCGTACTGCGGGATCACCGAGACGTCCCGGAAGCGGAACTCGTTCATGCCATCGTTGTCCCAGACGGGCAAGCTGTTGCCGTCGAGCGTGACGCTCCCGGCGACGTACTTCATCCTGCCGTCGAGGCGGATCAGGCTGTTGCCGAGCGTGGATTTGCCGCAGCCCGACTCGCCCGCGAGACCCATGATCTCTTTGTCGGCGATCGAGAAGGTCGCGCCGTCGAGCGCCTGCACGTCTCCGGCCAGCGTTCGGTAGTAGACCCTGAGGTCTGAAACCTGGAGGCTCATGGCTCAGATATCCCTGAGTTTGGGGTTGAAGATCTCGTCGAGGCCTACATTCATGACGTAGAGCGCGCCGACCAGGGCAATGATGCCGATCCCGGGTGGGATGAACCACCACCAGATCCCGAGCTGCAGCGCAGCCCCATAGGTCACGGAGTTGTACATCATGAGGCCGAGCGACATCCCACCAGTCGGCCCCAGGCCGATGAAGTCCAGGCTGGCTGCGAGCAGGATGGCGCCACCGAACAGCAAGATGTACGTCAGGAACAAGTAGGAACTCATGTTCGGGGCAATCTCGAAGAGAATGACCTTCCACCCGCTACGACCACTCAGCTTGGCCAGATCGATGAACTCCCGAGACCGCAGCGAAAACGTCTGGGCACGAATGGCGCGGGCAGCCCACGGCCACGAGAAGAGACCCACGAAGACAGCCTCGAACAACACGCCGCGCGCTGCCAGATAGGACGTGATGACCAGCAGCACGGCCAGCGTCGGAATCACCAGGAATATGTTCGTGATCATGTTCAGGATCTCGTCGAGCCAGCCGCCTCGATACCCGGCCACGAAACCGACGCCCATCCCGATCACGGCCGCCAGCCCGCCGCCCAGGAAGCCCACGAAGAATGAGGCGCGCAAACCGTTGGCGAACTGAGAGAAGACGTCGTCGCCGAAGTACGTCGAACCGAACCAGTTGCCCAGCTCCAGAGTGGGATGGCGCATCGGCAGCCCGCCCTGAGCCACCGGATCGGTGCTATCGATAAGCGGCCCAAAGATCGCGATGAAGGCGAGCACCAGAAGGATTGTTGCAGAGACGAGGAACTTCTTCGAGCGCAAAGCGAAGAAGAGGGTTTCGCCGCGAGCGCGCTTGGCCGGAGGAGTCGGATTCTTGTCGGCGTCATCCGCCGCCGCGCCCGGTTTAGTCGGTGTGCCAGTCGCCGCCGTCACGCCGTCCCTCCTCGCATGGCCACGCGGGTCCGCGGATCGACGATGACGTAGACGATGTCGACGATGAAGTTGGCCAGCAGCACTCCGACGATGATGAACAGGAAGATGCCCTGCAGGAGGAAGTAGTCCTCGTTCTCAATGGCCTGGAAGACGAGGTGGCCGAGGCCGGGATAGGAGAAGACGATCTCAGTGACGAGCGCCCCGGCAACTATCACGCCCAGCTGCAGAGCCAGGCCCGTGATCTGCGGCAGCATCGCGTTGCGAAAAGCGTACTTGCGGATCAGACCCTGAGGGGCGCCGAGCGCCGCCAGGTAGCGACTGTAGTCGGACTCCAACTCGTAGATGATCATGTTCCTCATCCCGATCGCCCAACCGCCGAACATCACGAGGAAGAGCGACATGAACGGCAGCACCCAATGGGCGACGAGGTCCGTGAAGAACAGCCAGGTCAGCGTTGGTTCGAGGTTGAAGCCATAGCCACCGGAGAGCGGAAAGATTCGCAGGCTGAAGGACAGCACGAATGACAGGACGATCGCAAGCCACATGTAGGGCGTCGCGGTGAGGACGTAGCCCACGGGCAGGATCGTGTTGTCGAGCCACCTGCGCCTAGCTGCGAGGGCCCCGAAGCTATTGCCGGCCCACCAGCTCAACAGGATCGATGGTATTAGAAGGGCCAGTGTGTAGGGAACCGCGGCCATGATCATCTGGGTCACGGGCGTGCCGTCGCCGTATATGCTCAGTCCGAGGTTGCCGTGGAGCAGCGAGGACCAAAAGTTCAGGAACTGCACCGGCAGTGGCTTATTCAGGCCGAAGAGATTGTTGTAATAGTCGACCAGATACTGAGCCGATTGGGACGATATGCCATTAGTCTTTGCCACCAGCACGGCGATGGGATCACCGGGCATGAACCGCGGGATCATCCAGTCGATCGTCGCCGCCACGAAGAACGTGATCAAGTACGTGAGTAGCTTTCGCCCGAAGTAACGTCGCACGCGATCTCCTGGTCGCCGTCGAGTGCTGAACCAAAGGAATGGCCCCTCCCTCCGCTATTACGCGGAGGGAGGGGCTCATTGCGTTTACGATCAGCTGGCGGGCGTAACTGCCTTGATGTCGGTGAGCATGTAGATTGCTCCCATCTGCCAGTAACCGTTCCATGTGGCCGGCTGAGCGTCCTGAGTGGACGTGCTGGACGGCCAGTCGGTCCAGACCGAGTTGTTGACCTGCGACCACTCGCCGTTGTACCAGAGCGGGATCACCGGCTCGTTGGTCAGCTGGATGTTCTGGAGCTGCGAGCAGATCTTCTGCATATCGACCAGGTCAGAGGTCGGCGTCTGGTCAAGCTGCTGGACCAGTTTCCAGGCCGCTGCGTTGTCATACTGCTCGTAGTTGCGGTTTCGGGCAGGGCCAGCCGCGATCTCCGGCTGGCGGAAGATGTAGTCGTAGTACACCCAGGGCGTGCTGCCGATCTGGACGTCGTTGTTGATGACGAGGTCGAAGGTCGGGGCCGCGGTAGAGGTGCCCTTCTCATCGTTGACGACGGTGGCGTCGGCCGGGTGGGTGGGATTGATGTTGATCCCGGCGGCCTTGGCGTCGGCGGCGATCAAGTTCTCGGCTTCCATCCAGTCAGACCAGCCATCGGGGACTTCGAGATTCAGCGTGATGGGCGTGCCGTCCTTGTTGACGACGAACCCGTTTACAGTCCTGTAGCCAGCCGCCGCCAGATCGGCCTTGGCCTTCGCCACGTTGTACGTGGCGCCGATGGCCTTGACCTGCGCCTGATCGACGTACTTGGTCCACTCCGGCAGGAGGCCAGTCGGGTCTGATGCCGCGACGATGTTGCCGTAGTCCTTGACTACGACGTTCTGCGGGTTGATCGCCTCAGCAAGAGCCCTGCGGAAGAGCGGGTCGTTGAGGGGCTTCTTGGTGGTGTTGGGGATGAGCCACGCGGTGTTGCCCGACAGCATGTAGGGCGGATTCGCGTAGAACGTCGTGACGTTGTACCCGCCGTTGACGATCTGCGCGATGCCGGGCAGGTAGTTGTTGTCCAGGTCCAGGCCGCCCGAGAGAAGCTCACTGAGGGCGGCGTTGTTGGAGCTGTTGACGATGTCGACGATGTAAGTGGGCTGGACGCTGAGGCCGAGGGCCGAGGTCGCCCACCAGGCCGAGTTCTTGACCCAGACCATGCGATCCTGGGCGGCCGTCTTGTACAGGTACGGGCCGGTACCAACGCCGTTCTGGTTCAGGAACGTGAAGATGTTGGAGTTGTTGTATTGCGTCCAGATCGCCGCAGGAACCATCGGCATGTTGTAGAGGGCCTGCATGAATTCCTGGTATGCCGGAGTTCCATTGAACGTGACGACGACGTCGGTCCCGTTGGCAGCGACCGTCACTGTCTTCACGAAGTTGAACAGGTCAGAGCCAAGCGTCGGGTTCTTGTAGATGTTGATCGAGAAGGCGACGTCGGCCGCCGTGAACGGCGTACCGTCGGACCAGGTCACGCCCTGGCGGACGCTGATCGTGTACGTCGTCTTGGTGCTATCCCAGCCGGCATTGGCGTCATTCGTAGCCAGCCACGGGGTGTAGACGTCCTTGAGTGGATCGTACAGGAAGAGGGTCTCGTACTGGAGGCCCACGACGCCCATCGCGGAGTTTCCGTCGAACGGGTTCCAGGTGGACGGAGCGCCCCACTGCTTACCACTGGTGTACAGGGTCTGTGCGCGCGGGTAGACAGTCGTGTCCGTCGCCGGAAGACCGGTCGGGCTCGCAGCCGCGCTCGGGGCCGGGGTCGCGGCGGTCGTTGTGGCCGGCGCGCCGCCGGAGGGAGCTGCCGGACTCGGTGTGGCAGACGTGCCGCAGGCCGCGACTGCGAGAGCCAGAACCGCGAGCAGACTCAGGACTCTGGTAGTTCCTCGTTGCATCCCATTCCTCACTTCCCCATGTGAAACGTCACTGGCGCGAGGGCTACGGTGAACCCTCAGACATACGCTTGACGCCCCCATGGCAATGGACCAGAACCAACTCCCGATGCCCCAGATTACGGAGGGCGGGGCATCGGCGGGAGGACGGCAGACCCCTCTGGGGTAGACCTGGCTACAGCCAGTCGGTCCTCCGCCGAACGGACCATGCCAGGCGACCGCCTCCCCCATCCAGGACCGTGTCTCTCTCCTCACCTCCTATGCTGGAGCGCCTGGGGTTTTCCCGGACTCATTCAGTTCGGGACCTTGGGCGGGCCCCAGGTGCAACTCAACGCGGCCACGCCCAAGCCCGCAGGTGACGGAGCGTTCCGCTGCCGAATTCATTGCAGCATCCAACAAACTATATGCGTTGTCAACCCTGTGCAAGCAGGCCAGGCGCCCGAGACGCGAAGGTCTCAGGCACATCGTTTGCGTCGCTCGGAGCAGGCTCTTGCTGCAGCGACATGATGGCCGGGTCGTTCAGCAGCGGAGCCAGGGCGAGCTCTGCCGCCCCCAGCAGCAGCGCGTTGCCCAGGCGGACGGTCACCAGGTCGACCATCGCTCGCGGCGCCGGCATCGCCCGCTTCTCGAGCTCACGCAGGATGGGCGCCCGGACGTACGGGTAGACGCGGGCGTACAACCCGCCGAGGGAAACCCGGTTCGGGTTGAAGATGTTCACCAGGCCGGCGATGCCGATGCCAAGCCCGCGACCCGACTCGGCGAGGGCCGAGAGCGCCGCCTTGTCGCCTCGGTCCGCCGCCGCGATCAGGTCCTCGATCGCCGCCGTGCCTCCCATCGGGTTCCGGCCAGATCGGCGAAGCAGGGCTTCCTCGCCCACCACCGACTCGAGGCATCCGCGCGCACCGCAGTGGCACAGGTCCCCGTCGGGATCGACGGTTACATGCCCTACCTCGCCGGCATAACCTGCCGAACCGCCGATCAACCGACCGTCCACGACGATGCCGGCGCCCAGCCCGCCTTCGCCCCAGATGCAGATGAAATCGGTCGTGCCCCTGCCAGAGCCGCGAAGATGCTCCGCGGAGGCCGCCAGATCGGCGTCGTTCCCCACGAAAACGGGGACATCCAGGTCCGCGAACTCATTCCTGATGAGCTGCCCGATCGGGACATTCCGCCACCCCAGGGCCGGCGCCTCGTGCAAACGCCCATCCTCGGACCGGACGAGGCCGGGAACCGAGACCCCGATGGCAACGATGCGGGGCCCGTTCTCCAGGCTGGCCAGCAGCGGCCGGACGAGGCTGCCCAGATCCTCCACGACCTTCTCGGGTTTGGAGTTGGAGAGGGACGCCTCGCGGCGGGTCGAAACGATGACCTTGCCGCCGAGGCCGACGACGGCGGCCCCCATCCAGTCCGTGGCGAGGTCGATGGCAAGGGCGCCCGGCCCGTCCCGACGGAGCTCCACGACCGGCGACGGCCGTCCAGGAGACTGCGGAATCGAGTTCGACCGATGATGCTCCTGGACGATGCCACGCGCCGCGAGCTCCGCGACGAGCGAGGCGACCGTGCTCCGATCCAGATGAAGCCGCGCAGCCAGCTCGGACCTGGATAGTGGCCGGCTGACGTGCAGCTCTTGCAGCAACCTGCTGAGGTTACGGCGCCTGATCTCAGCCTGAGCGCCTTCAACCTCGCCTCGAGTTCCCATCCGGTGGCGTTTCCTTCATAAGGCCGTGCCCGACAACGCAGTCGACCGAGCCGGTGGGCAGAAACCTACCGTTTCGCGTAGCGTACAACAAAACAGGTCGCGCAATCCCTCGAATCAGCGCCCCCGGCCACCGGGAAAGCGCACCGTCCTGGAGAAGCGCGGGGGACCCGAATGGGCGAGGGGGGACTGAACGCGGCAAGCACGGCTGGTAGCATTTGCCCGGCCTTGAGTTGCTGGCGGAGGCTCCAGGTGCCGGCCCCACCAGGCCGCCCGCAGCTCCGCCTGGACACCCGCAGCCCGCGATGAACGAAAGGGTTCTGATGGACTCCGCCAATCAGCAAGCACGACCGGCCGCCGGAATTCCGCGAATGGGCACCGCGGCCACAGACGCACTCCCGAACATCCCCTGGGAGGACCGTCCTGCCGGCTCCAAGGCCGTGCTGTGGAGGTCGAGCCGCAACCCGATCATCAGGCGCGACCAGATCGAGCGGTCGAACAGCATCTTCAACTCGGCAGTCGTTCCATTCGATGACGGCTTCGCGGGCGTCTTTCGCGTGGACGACACGACCCGCATCATGAACATCCACGCCGGGTTCAGCCGCGACGGCGTCGACTGGAAGATCGAGCAGCCCACGATCGAGTGGATCGCCGCCGATCCGCGGGTCCGCGAGATCCAGAAGACCTTCGAGCACGCTTACGACCCTCGCGTCACATGGCTCGAGGACCGCTACTACGTGACCTGGTGCAACGGCTACCACGGTCCCACGATCGGCGTCGGCTACACCCACGACTTCAAGTCGTTTCACCAGCTCGACAACGCCTTCCTGCCCTTCAACCGCAACGGCGTGCTCTTCCCACGGCGGGTCAACGGCGCCTACCTGATGCTTTCGCGCCCCAGCGACAACGGCCATACGCCGTTCGGCGACATCTACCTGTCGGAGAGCCCGGACCTGGTCCATTGGGGCCGCCACCGCCAGGTCATGACCACCCGGCCCTGGACCTGGGAGTCGACCAAGGTGGGCGCCGGTCCCACACCGATCGAGACGCCCGAAGGCTGGCTGCTCATCTACCACGGCGTTCTGACGTCCTGCAACGGCTTCGTCTATTCGATGGGGGCGGCGCTGCTGGACTTGGACGAGCCGTGGAAGGTGATCGCCCGCAGCCGCGACTACCTCCTCTCGCCGCAGGTCCCCTATGAGCAGGTCGGCGACGTACCGAACGTCGCCTTCCCCTGCGCCGCCCTGTATGACCGTCCGACCGGCCGTCTGACCGTCTACTACGGCGGCGCCGACACGGTCGTCTGCCTTGCCCACGGCTACCTGCCCGAGGTGATCGAGTTCGTTCGGGCGCGCAGCTAGTTCGGGGGCACAACTAGCTCGGACTCGTCGCCAGGCAGCCGCATGCGGCGCCGCCGGCTAGCGGCGCCTGTTCCACTGCCGGTCGGACGTCGGCCGGCCCGAAGCCGGAGCGCGCTGCCTCAGGAGCGCGTCGATCTCCGCGCGCAGCTTCCGCCCGAAGGTCGCCCGCTGCAGCCACTCCAGGTAGACCACGTCGTAACGGGCGATCTCGCCCAGGGACCAGCCGGCGTACCGGCCGAAGTCCAGGACGGTCCCGGACGGATGGCCGGGCGGTGGGCCTGCATGGGTCGCGTCCGTCTGTCGCGGTGCTCCGCTCTCGGGTTGGGCGGCGGCCTCGGGCGGTGTGGCCGCAAGGGGCGACTGCGCGGTGGGCGCGGGCTGGCTTTCCGCTCCAGTGCGCGAAGCGTCGTAGTCCGCTCGCCGAGCCGGATCGCCCAGCACATCCCAGGCATCGTTCAGGGCGATCATTCGACGCGCATCGCCGCCGTGGTCGGGGTGGTATTTCCGCGCCAGCGTCCGGTACGCGGCCCGAATGACATCCGCCTCGGCGCGCGGGCTGACCTGGAGCACCTCGTAGTAGTCCGGCATGCCTGAGAGCCTACAACCTTGCTGCCGTCCGAGGCGAGGGTTCGCAGCGCTCCGCGCGACCTGCGCCGCCGCCCAACCCTTCGGCGATCAGCGGCTGGGGTGAGTCGCGAGCTCGCGGCGATCGGTCTCGTCGAGGATGGCCCCCCAGAAGACGCTGGTCCGCGGCCACAGCTGACGCGCTCCCTCCTCGACCACGGCCGACAGGTCCCCGACGCCGATCGACGGCTGCCACCGCGCCGGTCGACGGGACTTCAGCCAGGCCCGGGCCGATGCCTGCACGCCGTCGATGAACGAGGCCGTGTCGTCGCGGCGGTACGCGTCGAGCTCCTGTGTGAGCCCGAGGAAGCGCGCCTTCTGCTCGGGCGTCCGCTCGGCTCCCCCACACTCTGCCATCTCGTTGAAGACGCGGTAGAGACGCCAGCGGAAAGTCGCCTCGCACTCTTCGAGTTCGGGCGGGCGGACTTCCTCACCGTAGAGCTCGCGCTGCAGGTCGTAGATGCGGATGGAGCGCCGACCCAGATCCAGTGGCCGCTGCGTGCCGTCGATCCAGTCGGTGTAGCGGGCGACGAGCAGGTCGCACAGCTGAGCGGTTTCGGCCGTCCGCAGCCGGCTCATGTAGCGAACGATGCGACGCATCTCATCGGCGCCATCGGCAGGCATCGGTGACGGGTAGCGGGCCATCAAGGCGGCGGCTTCCGCCTGGACGCGGCGCAGCTCCCATTTGGGGTCGATCCCGCCGATCGCCAGCATCCACGAGGAGGGCACGGCGATGAAGGCGAAGGCCGCCAAACCGAGGCCGATGGTCGCCAGGGGTCGCGGCTGGGCAGCCGGCAGCGCAAAGAACATAGCCGCCACTGCGGCCAGCCGTACCCCGTCCATAACGAGGGCTCGGCTTCGCGCGCGTCCCTCATGCAGCATCATCCGTTCGGTGCGAAACAGGATGGCCAGCACGACCACGAATAGAACTGAAGCCAGCCAGAAGAAGATCATCGACTCATCCGCTACCGCCGGGTCCGCTGCCCACGCCTACCTGCAACGCGACCCCGACCTGAAACGATAGGTTATCCCGGGGACCGATGCCCCGGCGATGCGCTCTGCGTCACGGTCGCGGCTCAGGGTGGCACGTGCCGCGAGCGGAGGCCGGGCAGCGTTTCATCTGACGGCCGCTCCCGCCCACTCGGGACCGCCCGCCCAGCGGGTAGTAGAGTGAGGAAGGAGCGGCCCGAGCCCGATGCCGTGTCCGTGCGCCCGGAGTCTTCGCCCGATGCCCGACCGCCCGATTTCGGACGAGCTGCACAAGTCGATCGTCGACAATCTGGCCGACGGCGTCTACTACGTCGAGCCGGACCGCTCGATCAGGTACTGGAATCACGGGGCTGAGAACCTGGCGGGCTACCAAGCCTCGGAACTGGTGGGGCGGCGTTGCTACGACAACATCCTCGCCCACGTCCACGCCCAGGGGAATTCGCTCTGCCACTCAACCTGCCCGCTGGCCGCCTCGATGCTCGACGGCGAGTCTCGAGACGTGACAATCTGGCTGCGCCACCGCGAGGGCTACCGCAAGCCGGTGCGGGTCAGGACGGCCGCCGTGCGGGACGCGACGGGCACGATCGTCGGCGGCGTGGAAACGTTCTCCGACGCGTCCGCCGTGGTGCGTGCCGCCGAGGATGCGGACCGGGTTCGCCATGAAGCTTTGACCGACGAGCTGACCGGCCTGCCGAACCGTCGAATGTTCGACGCGGCGGTGCGGACCCGGCTGGAGAACATGGTCCGCTACGCCTGGCAGTTCGGCCTGCTGGTCGTCGACATCGACAACTTCAAGGCCGTGAACGATAAGTCCGGGCACGCCGTTGGCGACGCCGTCCTGGCCGGGGTCGCGAAGACGATCCAGGGCGCCGTCCGGGCAGGCGACATGGTGGCTCGCTGGGGCGGCGAGGAATTCGCGATCCTAGTCGAGGCCTCCGAGGCCGGCGGCCTTGCCGAAACCGCCGAACGGGTGCGCGCTTTCGTGGCCCAGTCCGAAGTCCGTCACGAGGCCCTGGTGCTCAGGGTCCAGGTATCTGCCGGGGGCTCGCTGGCCTCCCGTGACGACACGCCGGAGAGCCTCTTCGAGCGCGCCGACGGCGCCCTCTACTCGGCCAAGCGCAGCGGCCGCGATCAGATCGCCATCGTGGAGTAGGAACGGCCCTCGCGGAATGCCGCAAGGGATCGTTTCACGCTCGGATTCTGGTGAGCCCGCAGGGATTCGAACCCTGAACCTAGGGATTAAGAGTCCCCCGCTCTACCGTTGAGCTACGGGCCCACGGCCGCGAAGGATACAGCAACCGGAGCCACAGGCTCCGCACGTGCCCTGGGAACCGCGTTGCCCTCTGGCCGAATGCGCCGGACGCTGCCGCTCCGGCATCGGTCTCAGCAGAACGGACTACCGCCTATAGGGACCCTCGATGCCTACAGACAGGACCCCGCCGGGGGCTACGATAGGCGGCGCGGCGGAGGCTCCGATCTGAGCTCGGAGGGACAGTCGCGCCCGGGACGACAGAACTTGGTAAAGGCCTTGTCCGGAGAAGATCTCAAGCTTCTGGAACAGCTCGGCGCCGGTCTTGCGATCGTCGATCCGGCGGGCCGGGTCGTGTTCTGGAATGACGACGCCGCGCGGATCCTCGGCGTCTCCGCCGCCGGAGCCCTGGGCACACCGTGGGCCGACTGCCTGACGCTGGTCCGGGGCGACGACTCGGGTGGGGCCACGCTCCCAGTTGAGATCCTTCAGCTGGGTGGCTGGCACGGGCAGCTTCACGTCCGCACCCGCGATCGCAGCACGAAATGGCTCCGCGCCCACATCCAGCCCATCGCGCGGCCCGAGTTCAACGGCAAAACGGGCGTGGCCGCCATGTTCTGGGAGGGCGAGGGGGCCGACCGCGCGGTATCGGGGCCGGAAGCGGCGCAGCTGCCGTACCGCGACCTCTTCGTCCACTCCCCGGAGGCGGTCTTCCTGGCGAACCTGGCCAGCATCATCGTCGACGCCAACGAGCTGGGCGCGGCCCTCCTGGGCACCTCGCGGGAGGATCTGATTGGCAAGCCGCTCGTCGGTTACCTGGTCGGGCGAACGGATGCGGACACCGAGGCCGCTCGCGGCGAGTTGCTTGCATCCGGTTCGATAGTCCGCCGCGTTCTCGTGCAGCCAGTGTCGGGCGATCTCTTCCCCGCAGAGATCATCGTCTCGCTCGCGACATCGGTGGCCGGCGGATACGGGTACTCCCTGGTCAGAATGCGCGACAGGACTCAGGAAGAGAAGCTGGAAAGGATGCTCCGCGACCTGGCCGCTCTTGCGCGGTCGGGCGACCGGCTGCTCGAGGCCGAGGAGGTTGCGCAGCAGGCGCTGGAGATCATCGCCGCCAGCTGGGCCGCGGGAGCGTCCCTTGCGATCCTCGACGGCGAGGATGGTTTCTCCATCGTCGCCGGGACGAACACGCCCGAGGCGGTCCGGGCCACCCTGAGCGGCGTCGATCCGGCTCGCTCCCCGCTCGCGATGCTTGTCAAGGATTCGAAGGCACCGCTCGCGACGGACCTGGGCGATCCTCATTCGCCCCCCTGGGCAGAACGGGCAAGGGCCCTCGGACTGTGCGCCCTGCGAGCGACACCGCTCTGGTACGACGATCGCCGCATCGGGGCGATGGTCCTGCTCTGGGCCGGCGATCCGCCGCCCGCTCTCGATACCGCTCGCCTCGAGCTGACGGGCCGCTACGTGGGTCTGGCGATCGGCAGCGTTGCGACGCGCTTGAAGGTGCAGCGCGACGCGGAGCTGCGGGAAAGCCTGGCGGGATCGGCCCGTATCGGCGGTGTGGTCGTCGAGCAGATGACCGACGCGATCGTGACGACGGACGCCAATGACCGGGTCACGGCCGTAAACCCCGCCGGCGAGCGTCTGTACGGCCTGGCGGAGGACGAGGCCGTCGGGCACCGTCTGGACGAGGTCGTCGAGCAGCTTCGCCTCGACGGCGCGCCTCTGGGCACGGAAGCAACGGCCGAGGCAGCCTCGATGGGCTACTGGCACGGTCGCGTCGTGCATCGACCGGTGTTCGGCAGCTTCGCCGGCCGGCCCATCGTCGTCGACCTGTCGCTGACCTCGCTCCGAGACGATCAGCACAAACCGGCCGGTCTCATAGCGATGAGCCACGAAGTCGCGACCACCGCCCACATGGAGGCCGAGGCGGCCGCTCTCGGCTCTCTGGCCGTGGCGACGGGGCGGGCGCGGAGCCGCCACGAGGTTGCCGAGGCGGCCCTGGAGCGCCTCTGCGAGGCCACGATGGCCGACGTCGGCATCATCGAGACCTGGGGCGAGAGCGGCGCCCCCCCGGTGATCGAGGCGAGTCGCGGACTCAGCCAGGAGCTGCTGGAAGTCATCCTCCACACGGACATACCGGAGTTCGCATCCGCCCTCGATAGGCCCGGCACGGTCATCGCCTTCGAGAGCCTCGGGTCGTTCCTCGCCGGCA
The DNA here is from genome assembly GCA_003141955.1 of Chloroflexota bacterium. Lineage (GTDB taxonomy): Bacteria > Chloroflexota > Limnocylindria > Limnocylindrales > CSP1-4 > Fen-1039. The sequence continues at coordinate 12,520 of PLOC01000069.1, read as the reverse complement.
CCGAGATGGCAGGGGTCCTGGCGAAAGAGGGAATCACGACCGGCTTCATGGTCGACCTGCACAGCCGCGACGAGTCGGTCGGCTTCCTTGCCCTGGGGGCGCGTCGCCCGGCCTGGGGCCGGCCAGGCGACGAGGTCATCCTGCAGGCCGCGGCCCAGGTCGCGAGCGCGCTGGAGAACGCCAGGTTGATGGAGCGCCTGGAACGTGGGTTGGAGCAGGAGCGCCGCCTGACGGCGCAGCTCGAGACGCTGATGGGCCTGACGCTGCTGCCTCAGGGAGAGATCGACGAGAACACCCTGGCGTCGTTCCTCCTGGAGCGCGTCGTCGGCGCGCTCGGGGCGGACAGCGGGCTCGCGGTCCGGACCAGCGACGACCGGTTCCGCGTCGTCGCCTCTCTGCGAGTACGGCCTTCGATGGTCCAGGCAATCTCGACGCTCCCGGCCAGCAGCTTCGACTTCTGGCAGCGACTGACCGCGTACCCCGGCGTCGGAGCGTTCCACCAGGACATGGACCAGCTCGTCCCTGAGGATGGCGACGCCGAGGCGATGCTCGCTCGAGGTGCTGGGTCCTACGCGGCGTTCCCGATCCGTGATGGGGAGAAGGCCATCGGCGCCCTGATGTGCTACTTCGCCACGACCGACGAGGTCGCCCCGGCGTGGGACCGGACCATCGACGCGGTGGGCCGGATCATCTCCATCGCCTACGCCAACGTCCGAATGAGCGAAGGCCTCAACGAGGCCGCCGATCACGAGCGCCGCCTGACGGCCGAGCTGCGTGCACTCCAGGAGCTGACCCTGCTCGGCGCATCCACGGACGACCTCGCACGCCTGGCCCAGGAGACGATCGAGGCAGTCGTCGTCTCCACTGGTGCCGCCGGCGGCGGGTACATCCTGGTCGACGCCTCGACATCGAAAGTGGACCCGATCGTCTGGGTCGGGCATCCGAGCCGCAGCTGGGCGGCCTTGAGCGAATCGCCGACGATTCCCGCCGACTGGCCCCCGCTCGACCGACTGGGGTCCGAGGAAGGCGTCTGGCTTTCGAGAGGCAACGTGGCAGGCGGTGGCGCCGAAGGCGGCGAAAAGGCGGCCGGTGCCCAGGCGGTGCTGCCGCTGCGGGTCGACGAGCGGCTCGCCGGCGTGCTGCATCTGGAATGGTCGGCTTCGCCGCGGGTGGAGCAGTTCGACGACCACTTCCTGGAGCCCATCGCCCGCATCTGCAGCATCGGTCTGGCCAACTTCCGGCTGCGCTCCGAGCTGCTCCACCGCGCCGCGGCGCAGCGAGCCCTGGGCCATCGCCTCGACACGCTCGACGAGCTGACGCGGATCGGAGAGGAGGCCAGCTCTTTCGAGGAGCTGGCCCACCGAACCGTGAGCCTGGTCCGCGAGGCACTCGGCGCGGTCGGCGTCTGCTACCTCCTCATAGAACCCGGACACCACTTCGAGACGCACGCCGTGGCCGGCGAAACGGGCGCCTTCCGGCAGTGGCTTAAGGGCGTGCCCGCGAAGGAGGCCCCCGGCGGAGCCACGCTGCTCTCCGGCGGGGGGAGCGTCCTGGGGGACTTCGTCACCAGCCAGGTCAACGAACGAGTTCTGCCGCTGGCGCGGGCGGCGGGCTTCAAGTCGTTCGGCGCGATCCCGATCCGCACCGGCGAGGAGCTGGCCGGTGCCCTGCTGTGCTTCTTCGAGCAGACGGCCGCCGCCCTGCCCGTCGACGAGGCGGCTCTGGATTCGGTCGCGCGGATCGGCGGCATTGCCCTGGCCAACTACCGCCTGCGCGAGCGCCTGGTTTCATCCGAGGAGCGATACCGGACCCTCTTCGAGGAATCTCCCGACGCGCTCTTCGTGACCGCACTCGACGGCACGGTCCTCGACGCCAACGAGGCCGCGGTTCGACTGTATCGCGTCAACCGCAGCGAGGTCCTGGGCCGGTACTTCGGCCAGCTCGTCTCCGCCGACGAGCGAGAGATGGCTCGCCGCCGCCAGATCGTCTGGGCCCAGGGCAGGGGCACGTTCAGCGATCGCGGAAACCGGCCCGATGGCTCGGAGTTCCCCGTCGAGGTGGAGGTTCGCGTCGTCGAACTGGGCGGGCAGCGGCGCTTCCTCTCGCTCGTGCGCGATCTTTCGGACCAGGAACGCCTCACCAATGAGTTGCTCCAAGCTCAGAAGATGGAGGCGATGGGCGAGCTGGTGTCCGGCGTGGCCCACGAGCTCAACAACCCGCTGGCGGCGATCATCGCCTTCAGCCAGCTGATGCGCGGCGACCCGCGGCTCCCTGACGACATGAAGCACGACGCCGGCCTGCTGGTCCAGGAGGCCGACCGAACCAAGCGCATCGTCCAGAACCTGCTGGACTTCGCCCGTCAGCGGCCGCCCGAGCGCGCCCAGACGAGCATCGCCACGCTGGTCCGGAGCGTCCTCGAACTGCAGTCGTACGCGCTGAGCACGAACCGGCTTCAGGTCGAGGTCGACATTCCGGGCGATCTGCCCGACGTGGACCTCGACCGCGCCCAGATGCAGCAGGTCCTCCTGAACCTGACGATCAACGCTATTCAGGCGTTCCGGACTCGCGACCGGGCCTCGCAGGCGCACCTGTGGGTGACCGCGGCCGTCGTCAAACCCAGCCGGGGACCGGGCGGCCCCAAGGCCCAGAAGCTGACCGACGACCAGGAGCGCGTCCGGATCACCATCCGCGACGACGGCCCGGGCGTCCCGGAAGCCGCCCGAGGGCGGCTATTCGACCCGTTCTTCACGACCAAGCAGCCGGGCGAAGGCACAGGCCTCGGGCTGTCCGTCTCATTCGGCATCGTCGCCGCACACGATGGTCACCTCTGGTACGAGCCGGGGCCGGGCAACCTCGGAAGCTGCTTCATGATCGAGCTGCCGGTTCGGGCCAAGCCGATGAACGAACGGCAGATGGCGACAGCCCCGGAGGCGGGCACCCGGCTCGTGGCCCTACCTGGAGAGGAGGCGCCGGCGGGCGACGAATCGGCAGGGATCGAGCCGGAGAACAAGCCGAATGCCGCCAGGCGCGGACGCAGCGCCGCACCGGCCGAGAGCTCGTCACCCGGCGGCGCTCACCGGTCCGCGGCAACGGCCCATGTACGGGACACCGCCGATCCGGCTGCCGCACCTGCGGAGAAGACCACGCCCGCGACCCGGCCCAGGACGCGGACCACGGTTCCTGCCGCGGTGCCTGCAGCTGCCCCGCCGATTGCTCCTGCCGCGCTGCCTGCCCCAGCCGGAGCGCCCGTCGCTCCGGCTGCCTCGCCTGTGCCATCGGCGTCGGCGCAACAGGTCGCGGCTCTGCCGGGCACTCGGCTGCGCATCCTGGCCCTCGACGACGAACCTTCGATCCGCGCCTTCCTCAAGAAGGTCCTCGCTGCGGCCGGCATGGACTGTGACCCGTTCCAGGACGGCGCCCAGGCTCTCGAGGGTTTGCGCGACACGACCTACGACGTGATGCTGATCGACCACCGCATGGCCGGCATGAGTGGCACCGAGTTCTACGATGCCGCCATCGAGTTCCGGCCCGAGCTGGCCAAACGCGCGGTGTTCATGAGCGGCGACGTGCTGAACCCGGACCTGCGGGGCTTCGCTACCCGGCGCGGCATCAGGCTGCTGGCCAAGCCGTTCGACATCGACGCCGTGATCCGGGTCGTGCGCGAGGCGATCTCAGCCGCCCAGGCAGACGAGCGCCAGGGCCGCTAGGGCCGGCATCGGGCTCTCGCGGCTGGGCGCCGGGCTCTCGCGGCTGGGCGCCGGGCTCTCGCGCCGAGTGGCCGGGCGCCGACCTCGCATCGAGCCGCGGCCGGGCGGCTACCTCACGCGGGCCGATCCGGACCCGGACGCGTCGCCGACCAGACGATCCAGGATGGCGTCGGCGGCGGTGTATGGATCGATCTCGTGAGCGGCCACGGAGCGCAGCAACGCCCCGGCCGCGGGCGCCGGGGCCGGGGCGGCGGCCCACCCGCCATCGGGCAGGGCGGCGAGTTCCGCCTCGTCCCCCTCGAGCGCGCGCACGCGCGCGTGCAGCCGATCCACCAGCACGGCCCAGACCTGGGCCTCGGCCCGCTTGAGGCGAGCGGATTCCCCGTCGGAGCCACGGGCCGCGGAACGGTGCCGGTCGATCGCGGCCAGGAGCTCGGCCACTCCTTCGCCGGTGGCGGCCGTCGTCACCAGCACGTCCGGGTGCTTGGGCGCTGGACGGCCCGGCCTTGCGTCGCGGGGAGCGTCGGCGAGCATGGCGTGGAGCTGGCCGGCTGTGCGGTGCGCGCCGGGCCGATCACCCTTATTCACGACGACGATGTCGGCCACTTCCAGCAGGCCCGCCTTGATGGCCTGGATCTCGTCGCCCATCTCGGGCGCCTCGACGACAATCGTGGTGTCCGCGGCGGCGGCGACTTCGACCTCGCTCTGCCCCGTTCCCACCGTCTCGATCAGCACCACATCGAAGCCCACGGCGTCGAAGACGGCGGCCGCGGCGCTCGTCGCGGAGGAAAGCCCGCCGGCGTGGCCGCGCGACGCCATCGACCGGATGAAGACGTCGGCGTCCGCGGCGTAGGCCTGCATCCGGACCCGATCACCCAGGACGGCGCCGCCCGTGATCGGGCTGGAGGGATCCACCGCCACGACTGCCACGGGCCGGCCGGCGCGGCGAAGCTCCGCGATCAGCGCCGCGACGAGCGTGCTCTTGCCCGCGCCGGGGGGCCCGGTCACGCCGATCAGCTGGGCATGCCCGGCCCGCGGGTACAGCCTCCGCAGCGCCGCTTCGGCGAGGGGCGTTCGGTTCTCGACGGCCGTCAGGAGCCGGGCCAGGGCCCGCCGCTCGCCGGTGAGCGCCGCCTCGCAGAGCAGGTCCGCCTGCTGGACAACAGAACCCTCGGCCTCCTTCGACCCTTCGGCCGCCTTCGAATCCCGTGAGCCGGCCACCCCGGTCGTCCTAATCCCGCGCCCGGGCGTTGGCGCGCAGGAAGTCGGCTACCTGGGCGATGGTCGTGCCGGGCCCGAAGACGGCGGCGACGCCCGCCTCTTTGAGCGCAGGAACGTCGTCGTCGGGGATGATCCCGCCGGCGGCAACCAGGACGTCGTCCATGCCGCGCTCACGCATCAGGGAGCAGATACGGGGCAGCAACGTCATGTGCGCGCCCGACAGGATCGACAGGCCGACGACGTCGACGTCTTCCTGAAGAGCGGCCGTGACGATCATCTCCGGGGTCTGGCGCAGGCCGGTGTAGACGACCTCGAAGCCCTCGTCGCGCAATCCGCGCGCGAGCACCTTGGCGCCGCGGTCGTGCCCGTCGAGCCCGGGCTTGGCGATGAGAACCTTGAGCGGTCGATCGGTCATGCCCGAATGATAACGGCGCCGGCGCGCCGCTTGAGCGCTCAGACCCGCGGCACCGCCCGCTCCAGATGCGCCATGAATTCGTCCCGGGTTTCCTTCGTCGTACGGAACGTACCCAGGACGCTGCTCGTGACCATCGTCGCCCCGCCCTTCTGGACGCCGCGCATGGCCAGGCACAGGTGCTCCGCTTCGATGACGACGCCCACGCCGTAGGGGTTCAGCCTTTGCTGCAGGAAGTCCGCGATCTGCTGGGTCATGCGCTCCTGGACCTGCAGCCGCCGGGCGTACATCTCGACAATGCGCGGGATCTTCGACAGCCCGATGACGCGGCCTCGAGGCAGGTACCCGACCGAAGCGATCCCGAAGAACGGGAGCATGTGGTGCTCGCACAGCGAGTAGAACGGAATCCCCTTGATCACGACCATCTCGCTGTAGCCGACGTCGAAAACGGCGCCGTTGATCAGCCGATCCGGGTCGACGCGGTAGCCGCACGTCAGCTCGAGCCACATCTTGTGCATCCGCTCGGGCGTGCGGAGCAGCCCCTCGCGCTCGGGATCCTCGCCGATCTCGAGCAGGATCTGGCGAACCGCCTGCTCGATGCCGCCGTCGACATTTGCCCGCGGCCCGGCCGGGCGGGCCGCCGCCGACTCGGTAGCCGCCGCCGGTTCGCCGTCCTCGCCCGCCTCGATCTCGTCGACGAACTGGCGCATGTCCTTCTCCAGGTCGTGTCGGTCGGTCGTGTCAGGCTGGTCGGGGGGCATGAGTTCGCTCCTTCCTCCCCATCGTACGCCGCGGACGCCGTCGCGGCAGCCGGGCGGCGTGCCGTCCGGCCCGAAGTCGCGGGCCGTAGCATATGGGCCATGCCCAACCCACCCAGGAGGAGCCCGCGGAGGCGGCGTCCAGCCGCTCACGCCCTGAGCGAAGCCCAGTTCCTGGACCTCGTGGAACGAGCCCTCGATTCGATCCCCCGGCCGTTCGCCCGCGCCCTCGACGAGGTCGTCGTCGTGGTGGAGGACGAGCTCTCGCCGGCGCAGCGCCGCGAGTCCGGCCTGGGCCCCAACGACGACCTCTACGGGCTCTTCGAGGGAGTGCCCCGCACGGAGTGGGCCGCCGATTGGGCGATGATTCCGAACAAGATCACGCTCTGTCGGCGTGCCCTCGAGGAGGACTTCCCGGATCCGGTCGAACTCGAGCACGAGGTCCGGGTGACGGTGCTCCACGAGCTCGGCCATTACCTGGGCATCAACGACGACCGCCTGCACGAGCTGGGCGCGTACTGAGCCCGCGCAGCGGTGCGGGCCGATCGCGCGCCGGGCCGGGCTACTTCACCTCCGCCGGAATCTCGAGTGGCGCCGCGCCCGCCAGCAATTCGCCAAGCCGACCCGTCTCCACGTTGCCGCCGCTGAAGACCACGCAGACCCGCTCGCCGTCGTGGATCGGCACGTGGCCGAACAGCACGGCCGCCAGCGCCGCCGCCCCGGCCGGCTCCACGAGCTGCTTCATCCGCTCCAGGGCGAAGCGCACCCCGGCCAGAATCGTGGCGTCGTCGATGAGTGCGATGCCGTCCAGGTAACGCCGGGCCATCGCCATCGTCCACTCGCCGGCAAAAGGCGAGCCCAGCCCGTCGGCCACCGACGCCGGCTGGATGGGCACGATCTCGCCGCGCTCCAGGGCCAGCGACAGGGCATTGGACTTAACCGGCTCCACGCCGTAGACGCGCACCCCGGGCCGCGTCTCCTTGATCGCCGCGGCGGTCCCGGTGCAGAGCGCCCCGCCGCCGATCCCCGCGACCACGACGTCCACCTCGGGCAGGTCGTCGAGGATCTCCAGTCCAATGGTCCCCTGCCCCGCGATGATCAATGGGTCGTCGAACGGCGGCACGAACGTCAGCCCGCGCTCAGCCTGGACCTCCTCCATCCTCGTCCACGTCTCGCCCACGTGCTCGCCGAAGAGAATCACTTCGGCGCCATAGCCTCGGCACGCGTCGACCTTCGAGCGGACCGCCCCGGCCGGCATCATGACGACGGCGTGGACCCCGGCTTCGTGGGCGGCCAGCGCCACTCCCTGGGCGTGGTTGCCGGCGGAGAGAGTGATGATGCCAGCGGCCCGCTCCGCGACGGAGAGGGCCGCCATCTTGTTGAGCGCGCCGCGAATCTTGAATGCGCCCGTCTTCTGGAGATGCTCCGCCTTGGCGTAGACGCGCCCGTCGCCCACGTGCACGCCGCGCGCCGCGAGCACCCGTGCGGCGGTCGACGACGCCAGAATGGGCGTGCGAGCGATGCGTCCCTCGAGGACGCGCCGGGCTTCATGGAATCGTTCGAGCGAGACGATGCGGTCTGACATGGCGAGAGTATGGCGCCCGGGGGCCGCGCCGCCACGCCACGCGACGCCGGCGATGCAACCTGGGGCTCGCGCCGAGCATCGATACAGGTAGAGGCAACCAGAGGGAGGCAGATGGAGCGAGCGCTCGTCGAGAGAGCCCGATCGGGCGATCGCGCTGCCTTCGATGCCCTCGTCCGCAGACGGATCGATGCCGTGTACCGCACCTCGCTCGCGATCCTCGGAGATCAGGCCGATGCCGCCGATGCCACGCAGGAGAGCTTCGTCTCGGCCTGGTACCACCGCGACGCTCTCCGCGACCCTGACTCCTTCGACGCCTGGCTCGGGCGGATCAACCTGAACGCCTGCCGGGCGCAGCTTCGGCGCCGAAGTCGAACGGCCGTGCGGGAGCTTAGGCTGCCCGAGCCCGAAGACGGCCTCGAGCCCGCTTCGGCCGAACGAGCGCTCGACGACACGACCGCGGCTGCCGACGTCTTCGATCGAGCCTTCGCCCGCCTGTCGGTCGACGACCGCGCCGTGCTCGTCCTGCATCACCTGCAGGAACGACCGGTCGCCGAGATAGCGGCGGTCCTGGGAGCACCCGAGGGAACCATCAAGTCCCGACTCCACCGCGCCCGCGCGGCCCTGGAGTCGGCGCTGGCGAAGGAGTCGCGATGAACGGCCAACCGACTCCGATCGACTCCCAGCTTCGCGACCAGCTGGCGCGCAGAGCCGCCGGACGCACGCCGGACGATCTCCTCGCCGAGGTCCTGGCTGCGGTGGATTCGGCGCCCGCGACACGAGCCCGTGCCCGGTGGCTACGCCCGATGTGGCGCGTTCCGCGCCTGGCCGCCGCAGGCATCGGCGTAACGCTGGTGGCCATCCTCGCCGTCGCGCTCGCAGTCCCCGGCCTCCGGGGCGGACCGGCGGCGTCGCCGGCCGGCTACCCGACGGACCGCGCCTTCACGACCGCCGAGCTGGCCGCGCTCCTGGCCGGCCCGCCGCTCGCGACGAACACACCGCTGGTCGTCACAGCCACGATCGACATTCGGTCCGACGTCTGCCCGATGAACCGATACCCAACCGTCGGCGTGATCGACGGCATGGATCCGCAGGTCTGCGTCATGGAAGGCGGCCTGCCGCCCGTGCTCACGGGCAATACCGCCACCGGGACGTTCGCGTTGCGGTTCCTAGGCGGGCGAACATTCGGTCTGCTCGGCGAGATCACGCCGGCTTCGTCTTCCAGGCTCGCGTTCCACGCCGCCGACGACTGGCCGCTCGCGGGCAAGACGTTCCTGGTCGATGGCTGGCTGGGCGCGGTCGAGACGACCGCCTCATGCATGCAGCAGACCGCAGGGGACGTCCTATCCCCGAACGGCGAGGATTGCCCGTACATGGACTGGCTCGGCGACGATTCGACCGCGCCCGGAATCCAGGCCGACTACGAGTACGACACCGGCTCACCCGAGCCGAGCTACGACCCCCTTTCGCTGCGAGGCAACGCGAGACACGTCGGGGCGGGTGGCATGAGGGCGATCGATTCGGTCGACCCCAACGAACCCCACCGCGGCGTCTTCGTCGTCCGCAGCGTGGTCGAGCAATGCCCGAACGCCTCCCCGCAGGACAACGCCGGCTGCGGCGCCTGGCTGGTACTCGCGAAGGTCGTCGACATCTCGCTCCCGCAGCCAACCGCGCCGCCGACGCCGCTCGCCACTCCGCTGGCCGGCTACCCCGCGGACCGGGCCTTGACGACCGCCGAGCTGGCCTCGCTGCTGGCCGGCCCGGCACTGCCCACCAACACCGCCCTGGTCGCCTCGGTCACGATCGCGCCGCCGGCCGAACCATGCCCTCTCAAGGGCTACGCAACGCTGGGCCCGCTCGAGGGGATGAGCTCGCAGGTCTGCGTCGTGGTGGACGACACGGGGTCCGAGATCTACGCCGGTGGGGCCTCCGGTACGTTCGCCTTCCGCTATCTCGCCCCGGGCTACCTGGGGCTCATGGGCGCGATCGCGCCGGCCTCCGACTCCCGGCTGGCCTTCCACGCCACAGAAGATTGGCCCACCGCCCAGGCTTTCCTGGTCGATGGCTGGCTGGGCGCCTATCAGCATTCTTGCCCGTTCGGTCTTGTAGTCTCGCCTGGCGACGTTCTCAATCCTGACGGCGAGGACCCATGCGAAACCGATTGGCTGACCGACGATCCGAACGCACAGCCATCCGTTGACCCCACCGGCGGCATCCTTCCGCCAGGTGGAGGCCAGTTTGTCGAAGCCGGCGGGATGCGCCTGATCGACAACGTCCCGGGCGACGCGCCCAACCTGGGCGTCTTCGTCGTGGAACGTGAAAACGGGGCGTGGCGCGTCCTCGCGAAGGTCGCCGACATCTCGCCGGCTGAGTCGAGCCCAGCGCCCGCGTCACCGACACCCACGCCCGCAATGGTTCCGGTGGCCACCCCAGTCGCCAGCCCGTCGGCATCGTTCACGCCGGCGCCAGCCGGTCTTATCGGGCCCGACGACCGAGCTCTGGCACCAGCCGAGCTGTCGGCCCTCATCGCCGCAGACCCTAGCCATCTGTCCGGCCGATACGTTATCGACAAGCGAGTCACCTGCGACGGCACGGACTGCTCCGGCGTCGCCCCCAAAGCATTGGCAGACGTGATCCAACCCGACGGATCGATTGCACTGGTTGGCCCAGTTGACCTCCGCCCTGACGGCAGGCTCGTTTGGACCGTTCCTCAAGCCCTCGCGGCGTACCAAGACAAGTTCATCTTCATCGTCGATGCCTGGATGTTCACTGACGGCCAAAGCGCGTGGCTGGACTCCGACGCGACCGCGGAACTGACAGCGCAGGACGGCGCCTTCAGCCAGTTCGCGCCGGCCGGCACCCCAGCAGGCACGGCGGTCCATGGGCTGTTCCTGGTGGAGAGGGTAGAAGACGGCAAGACCTGCGGGCTGAGTCCGACTGCGTCGGCCGGTGACTGCTTTCCACAGGGCGATATCCTGGCCCGCCTCGAGGTGGCGACCCCGTAGGCATTCCGAGCCTCCGGCGCCCGCCCTTGGCGCTAACATGCAGGCACACCGTCGCCAGCCGCGTTGCTGGTCCAGCCGCAGCCACCGAGGAGTGGGTCGAATGCCGGGCTTCACCCCGTTTACCAGCAACTACCAGGATCTCTCGACCAACCAAGGCTACCAGTTCGAATTCCGCTGTGACATCTGTGGCAGCGGCTACCGGAGCCGTTACGAGAAGAACCTTCTGGGCACGGGTGCCTCGATCCTCGGAGGCGCCAGCAGTCTCATCGGCGGGCTATGGGGAGCCCGCAACGCGGCCGATAGCGCTCAGCAGATCACCGACCGCGACGCCCGCGACAAGGCCCTCCAGAAGGCCTCGAACGAGATCATGCCGCTCTTCCACCGCTGCGTGCGGTGCAACAAGTGGGTGGACGAGACCTGCTTCAACAAGGCGCGTGGTCTGTGCGTCAGCTGCGCTCCCAATCTGGCCGCGGAGATGGAAGCGGAGCGCTCCACCGTCGAGATCGACCAGATGCGCCAGGCTGTTCAGGCTCAGAAGGTGTTCTCCGGCGACACCAGCGCCCGCGCCACCGAGTGCCCCAACTGCGGCAAGCCGGTCGGCAGCGAGAAGTTCTGCGGCAACTGCGGCACGCCTCTTGGCACCGCCAAGTGCGCCAAGTGCGGCGCCGAGCTGGCGGCCGACACGCGCTTCTGCGGCAACTGCGGCAACCCGGTCGCCTAGCGCCGTCGACGCCCCGGGGTCGCCGGCGGCTCAGCCGGCCGGTGGCCGGCGCCCGCGGCACCACAGGATGAGCCCGAGCGCCGCCATGGCCAGCCCGACCACGAAGTAAATCGGTTCGACGACCGATCGCGGACTGGTGCTGGCCGTGTTCTGGTTGAGCACCGCCAGCTCCCCAACGATCCAGCCCACCATCACCAGCCCGGCGACGACCGACACGGGCGCGCCGACGCGTGGGAATCGGGCGGTGGCCACTGCGGCGATCGCGGCGCTGCCGCCGACCAGGACGGCCAGCATCGCGCCCGGCAGGACGTAGTCGCTGAAAGGCGACCGGGCCAGCCACTCGCGGGGGAAGTGGTCCACGTCGAGAGCCACGGCAACTCCGCCGATGACGGCCGAAACGGCTGCGGAGAGATCGACTACGAACAGGGCAAAGCGGATGCGGCCGGATCCCACGGGCTTAACTCCGTCTGTTCGTATGGCAGTGGCAGATGTCCGAGCCCATTGTCGGCAGCGATCGCCGAAGAGTCCGGATCAGCCGGCCATCGTCCCGCAGATCGTGCAGAAGCGAGCGCCGGAGGGAAGCGGCGCTCCACAGCCGGAACACTTGCCGGCCGGCGGAGGCGGAGCGGCAGCCGGCTGCGGGTTCTGCGCCCAAACGGCCCCCAAACAGGCGAATGCTAGAAAGGCAAAGGTCTTCATAACGGAATTTCGGCTTTTGGTTCAGTGTAACATGGGCCGGCGGCCCAAGCCTGGCCGCGCGGTTGGGCGCTTTACCGAATGGGGTGAACTGGGGCAGGTTGTTAACCCGCAGCGGGGTTGTCGACCCGCTCCCGGGCCGATTTGCAATCGGCCGCAGGCTGTCAACCTGCCCCACGGAAGCGCGCCGCACCAAGGCAAAATGGAAATGTCCACGGAAACGCGCCAACGTCTCTGGGTCAAAAAAGCCTACAATTGTAGCAACCATGGCTTTGGAAGTCCTGGCCGACCAACTCGCCCAGCAGACCCGCGAGGCGGAGCTTTGGAAGCCGCTGGACCGGGACCGCGTGGAATGCTACGCCTGCGGCCACCGCTGCCCCATTTCGCCGGGGAAATGGGGCAGCGGTGGCCGCAGGCG
>PLOC01000077.1 GCA_003141955.1 Chloroflexota bacterium | reverse complement strand
AGAGGTTAGCATCGGCTCCCGCGCCGGTTGAGCCCGCCCGGCCCGACCCCGGTTCTGCCGCGTAGGTCCTGCCACGACACGATCACCCGATCGTGGCGAGCACTCAGAGCCGGAGACCGGACTCCAAAAGCGCCATGCCAGTGTCCATGCGCTCGAGGAAGCGGGCCGTCCAGTCGTCCCCGTCGCTGGCGAACCACGCCGCGATGGACAGACCGATCACGGCGCCCGCGAGGGCCAGCACGGCGTCGTCGTCGGCCGCTCGGCCGGTGCGCTCGGCGACGAGTTCGGCGATCGCTCGCACCGTTCGGGCGAACTCCCCGAGCATGGCCTCTCGCAGTTCTGGCACGCTCCGCATCAGCAGCTCGCGTTCGCGTTGCAGGGCAAGCTCCTCGCCGGCCAGCCCGCCGAAGCTGGAAAGGAACGCAGCGCGCAGGGCCTGGACAGCGGTCAGATCGGGGGGCTGCGCGCGGAAGGCCTCGATCATGCGATCGTCGAGATCGTCATAGATCACGAGGTCCGGTTTGGTGGGGAAGTAGCGGAAGACAGTGGAAGGCGAGACCTCCGCCGCCTCGGCGATCACCTCGACCGACGTTTCTTCGTAGCCCTGCTCCCGAAAGAGCCGTAGCGCCTGTTCCTGAATCGCGGCACGCGTCTTGGCCTTCTTGCGCTCGCGCAGGCCTAACCTCGGTGGGTCATCGATTCCCATCGCGTCCATCATTCACCTCCAGTTTCGTAGCACCCACCGGTGCGTTCACTTCGAGCTTTCGCTCACCCGACCTGTCTGGACCCGAGGTGCATCGGCTATCTGTGCAGCCCGGATGCGTCCCGGCAGGAAGGCCAGGGCGAGCAAGACGGCCGCTATAGCGACGACGGCGGCGACCCGCACGGCGTCGTCCATGCCGGCGACGAAGGCGGTGCGGACGGAAGCGAGCAGTTCGGGTGAGTTGAGCTGTCTGGCAACGGTGAGCCCGCCGAAGACGCTCCCCTTGACCGTGGCGGCTGCCTGCGCGGTCAGGCCCGCCAGCGATACCCGGCTCCCGTATGTGGAGTTGAGGACGCTGCCCAGGATCGACGCGCCGAAGGCCGGACCGAGCTTGATGACCGCCTGCAGCAGCGCCGATCCGACTCCGCTCCGCTCGGCCGACAACTCCACGAGGGCCGCCGACGCGGCCGTGGCAAAGCCCAGGCCCGCACCGGCGCCAACCACCAACGTCCAGAGGGCCATGAACCGATCGCCGCTCGTGGCGGTCATGGTCGTGCCGAGCGCCAGGCCAGCGACCACCAGGGCGAAGCCAGCGGCAACCGTGAGCTTCGCGCCGGCACGGGCCGCGACGCGGTCGGCCGTGACGGCACCGATGATCAGGCCCCCGACGACAGGCAGCAGGCGCAACCCCGAACCCTGTGGGTCGAGACCCATGATCGCCTGGAAGTACTGCGGCAGGGCGAACATGACGCCAAAGAGCCCGAATACGCCGAAGGCACTGAGAACGATGCCCCAGGTGAAGCTGCGCGAACCAAAGAGCGACAAATCGACGAGCGGCTGCCCGCCCGGCCGCTCGGTCAGGCGGCGCTCCCAGAGCACGAAGCCCGCGAGGGCCACAAGGCCGACCAGCGCGGGCAGGATCGCGTTCAAGCTGCCCCAGCCGTTGCTGCCGGCCTGCACCACGCCGTACATCACGGCCACGAGACCGGCGCTCGAGAGGATCACGCCACCGAAGTCGATGCTGGGCCGTTTGGCCGATCGGGACTCAGGCACCAGGGCCACGACCGCGATCAGGCCGACCAGTGCCACGGGCACGTTCATCAGGAAGATCCAGCCCCACCAGGCGTTGGACAGGATCCAGCCGCCGAGAATCGGTCCCAGGGGGAGACCGATGAAGTTGGCCGCACCCCATATGCCGACCGCCCGAGGCCTCTCCGCCTCGTCGAACATCACGGTGACGATGGAGAGCGCCAGGACGATCATGGCGGCCCCGGCGAGCCCGAGCAGTACGCGGGCGGCGATGAAGACCTCGGCGTTCGGCGCAAACGCGCACCCTGCCGAACCCGCGGCAAACAGGACCAACGCGCAGACCATCACGGCCTTGCGGCCATATCGGTCGCCCAAGAGACCCGCCGGCAGCATGCCTGCCACTAGGGCCAGGGTGTAGGCGGTGACGAACCACTGCAGCTGCGACTCCGACGCCTTCAAGGCACCCGCCAGCGTCGGGAGCGCTACGGTGAGGACGGTCACATCGAGAGTGATGGCGAGTACGGCGAGACTGATGGCGCCGAGCGCCCACCAGCGGCGAGTTCCGGTTGGGGTCATTGGCACTGACCTCCTATTCACTGTGACAGGCGTGTGCCGCTGACCATGTGATCAGAGTCGCATGCAAATGAGAGCCTATATCAGATACTAGTACATGTCAATCCAGCATCCTCGACGACCTCCTCGATCGTGCCGGCGTCAAGAGTTAGTTCGCGGCACGCCGGTCGAGTAGTCAAGACACCATGCGTGTGGATCGTGCGCGCGGCCTCAGGGCGCGTTTGGATCAGGGTGCGCTTGGGCTAGGCAAGACCACTTCTAGCCCCTGCAGATTCGCCTCTGTGCACACCAGAACCCCCGTCATGTCTTGGGAGCCCGTGACGGGCTCAGCGCCCACAATCACCCACGGACCTACTCCCGGGGTGGCGAACGAGCCCGAGAGGGTCGTAGCCGAAGGCGCAAACGTGGTGGTTGAGGTGCCGTCCCCGACAGGCCAGGTGTAGACACCGAAGGTCGGATCGACTGTACCGACGGAACCGATGTCCTCGGTGCATACCAAAGCGGAGGTGATTGGGACTTCTCCCGGCTCGACGACGTTGGCGACCGATTGAGATGTCTGGGCTACCAGGGACGGTGTCGCCGCGGACGCCCCGGGCGGCGGCGCGCTTGCGCCCCAGGGCTTGGCGATCGCGATCGCGACAAAGACGACAGCGGCCGCCGACATGAGCGCCAGCAGGTGCGACTCGCCTCGCCGGCGGACCCGAGCCAGGGTCGGGCCGCTTGCGAGCTCCCCCGGCGTGTCGGTGCGAGCTGGCGCCTGTTCGTCATTCATCGCGGCCCAGGATAGGTTATTCGGGCTCCGCGTCAAGGCGCGGCAGCGCGGTTCGGCCCCACAGCCGCGCCCTGCTGCGCGATCGTTGGCCATGTCTTGACAGCTGATTCGCCCTTCCGAGCTGGCCTGGTTGGGCGGTCGAACGCGTCAGTCCGGAAGTAGCCACGAGATAAGCCGAACGGCTGCTGCGGCAGGTCGCACGCGCGGGATGCCCGTGCGATCGCGTACGTCCAACCCGAGCGCACGCATCGTGAGTAAGCGGAAACGAGCCCGCACGGCGTCCACAAGGCTCCGTGCGGGCTCGATGCCAGTTCGTCAGCGGTCAGGAAGCGGGAGCTGTAGCCTCGCGCCTCACCCTGGGCCCAGCGAGAACCCAGTAAACAAAGCCGCCGACGACGATCCCGAGCAGCCAGCTCAGGTCGCTGCCCTGCAGGGCCGACGAGATCGGACCGACAAAGGACGGTACCGCGAAGGAAGCGTTGATCCACAGTAGGGACGCGATCATCCCGAGCCCCTGGGCGATGAGGGCCGGCCAGTGGATGCCGCCCTTTCGCCAGTACAGGCCACCGCGCGGGGCCGAGAGCGAGTTCGCGTCATACCGTCCGCGACGCAGCCAGTAGTCGACGATGAGGATGCCGAACCACGGGCCCAGCCAGACGACGATGTAGAGGAAGAAACCCGTGAGGTCGTGGTAGAAGTCGCCGTGGAAGAGCACGAGGGCCGTCACGATCGCCACGATGACGGTGTCGATGACCACCGCACCCCATCGCTTGACGGGCAGACCGAGCGCCTGGAGGGTAACGCCGGACGAGTACAGATCGATGGTGTTGATGGCAAACAGCTGCACGATTGCAAGGAGCAGGAACGGCAGCACGAACCAGTCTGGGAACGCCTGGGGGATCCCGAGTCCCTGGATGTCGAGCGTCTTGGTCGTGGCCGTGGCAGCGAGGGCTCCAAGGATCTCGAGCAAGACCGAGGGGATGCCGGGGCCGAGGGTCGCCGCGAGGAAGGTCTTCGACTTCGGCGTATTGGCAGGCAGATAGCGCGAGTAGTCGTTGCCGTTCTCGGTCCACCCAAGACCGCCGACGGAGATGATCACGACGAGCGCGGTGCTCCAATCGGCCCAGGACGCGGTGCCGTCAAACGACACGCCATGCAGATCCTGAAAGACGAGGACGGCAAGGATCGCGAACAGGACGATGAAGACGTAGGACAGGTAGCGCAGCACCTTGGTAAGCGTGGCGTGCCCAAACAGCGGCACGACCAACTGCACGGCCGCTGCGAGGATGACCACGGCGAGCTTGCCGGCATCGGGGAGTGCCGAGGCGTATCGCGAGAACATGAAGATCACGGTCGCGACGACGAGGAAGACGCCCTCGACTTCGAAGCCGACCTGGGTGATCCAGTTGAAGAGCGCCACGACGCGGTTTCCGTTCCGCCCGAACGGCGCCCGACTTACCACGAACGCGGTCGTGCCGACCTCGGGCCCCTGCAGGCTGGCGAGACCGAGAAGCATGTAGAAGAGGTTCCCGACGACGATTGCGAGCAGGCACTGGCCAAAGGACAGCCCGAAGGTGGAGATGAGAAAGCCATAGAAGAAGAACTCGACGTTGAAGACAGCGCCGGCCCATAGCCAGAACAGGCCAGCCGGCGTCATCTTCCGTTCGGCGGCGGGGATCAGGTCGATGCCCCGCTGCTCCACTTTGAAGGGAGCGTATTCCTGGGACTCCGTTGCCTCGACGGCTACGACACCGTCCGCGATCGAAGGGGTGGCCATTGGCTTCGCCTCAACTGTCGGTAAGACTGGTCGCCAACAATCGCCGGCCATACCCACGCCGCGCCCATGGGGGCTCCTAGCCGCGAATGACGTCACGGCAGTAGTGCGGGATGACCATCCCGCCAAGCTCGCGGCCCATCGGGTCCTCCGCCGCGCCTCCCGAGCGGGACGGCACGAGTCTACCAAACGGGCATGCTCGCGTGGCGGCGCGCCGACAACGACCTTGCCGCTTCACCATCCGCAGGCTTCATCAGTCGGGTAGCGCCTAGGAGTCTGATCAGGCGCTTGAACAGAAGCCGGAACACCATCCTGCGCATCCGTGGAAACGTCGAGCTGGTCGGCACGCCCCCGTCTGCCCAATTGCCGGTTGGCCCGCCTTCGACCTGTCCGGGCGCCACCTCTGAGCCGAATCCATCCAATCCGAGTCCCAGCCGGGGACGTTCATCAACCGCTTATCTACCGGCTAGACTCTAGGCAAGGTGGCCGCTCCATTGAGACGGGGTGGTCGCCACATCGGAGCCCGGTCCGGGCGGCAATGGCGGCCATGGTGCGGTCGTACTCGACCCCGGTCAGGATGGGCTCGTGGCACCCCGGACGCTCGTCACGGCCGCGCTTCTCCACCACGTAGCCCAGGTACATGCGGCCTCGCCGGGCGAGGTCCTTGACCGACTCGCGTGTCCACAGGCCGCCCCGACGCAGCACCCCCTCGCGGTTTAGAAGGTCGGTCACCGCCATGAGCGAGTGCGCGGCGAGTTCTGCCCAAACCCGCCGCACGATCGCGGCATCGCGGCCTGCCCGTCTCGGAGTCCAGGCCTCTTCGCTCGCCCGACTCCGGGGCCCGTTTGCGGGCGAAGTGAGCGGGTCCCACTGGACACGACTTGGACCGTCGGCCATGGGCCCGACGGTGGCTTGCACACCTGGAATTGCCGTACCATCGTGGCCCGGAGGATATGAGTCTGTGGGTTTGCCATTCGGCGTTCGTGTCCCAGCGTTGTTCAAGACTTCAACTGGGGCCGCGCTGCTGTCTTTCCTGATCCCGGGCCTTGGGCAGGCATCGGCAGGGCATCGGGTTCGTGGCGCGATCGTGGCGATCCCGGCGCTGGCGCTCCTGGGCGTTTTCGCACTGGTCCTTGCCTTCGACCGCAGCTCCCTGTCCGGTCTGGCTCAAGACCAGAGGTGGCTGACGAGCCTACTGATCCTGGACGTGATCCTGTTCGTTTACCGCCTGTGGGCCGTTCTCGACGCATGCGTGCTGGCTGCCAAAGCGCGACGCGACGAATTCCAGCTAGG
>PLOC01000079.1 GCA_003141955.1 Chloroflexota bacterium | reverse complement strand
CTGGACGCCGCCGTCTCCGATGTTCACGGTGCGGCCCGCCCCCACCGTTTCGGCGGCGAGGGCGCCGAACGACTTGATGCGAACAGCACGATCCAGATCCACCCTGACATGCGCCCGGCGCTGGACCTGGTCCACCCCCCTGCGGGCGGCGAACCGCGAACACCCGGGACTTCTCCGAGGACGTCATCGCGTATCGACAGGTCTGTGGGATCGATGGCCATCGACTGGCCCTCTGCCGCTTCGATCTGAGTCCGCGCGCGAGCCAGGCGCCTGCGAACGAGCAGCCGGCGTTGCTGCCGCGGGCTCGATCGCATCTCGGTTCCGGCTCACCCCCCCCGCCGACAGATTCACAGGTGAACTGCAGCGGTCTCGAGATAGGGGTCGGTCGACAAGGTGGCGGATTTGATGAACCGGGCCGGCCGCCGGGCCGGTGCAGCGGCCGGCCCTCCTTCACAGACGCGAGGCGCGCCAGCCCTGAAGGGTGGGCCAGCCCCACGAAACAGCGGCCGCTGCGATACCCAGTCCGGTCAGGAAGTACAGGGGGTGCAGGATCGAGATGCCCCTGATGATCGCCAGCTCGACGACGATCCAGATCATCATGGCGCAGCCGATGGCGAAGGCCAGGAAGGGCGCGATGTGCCACCGCCGCAGGCCCATGACCGCGACCGCGAACGACCCGACGCCGAAGAGCCCGCCGAGGATCAACCCGGGCACGAAGAAGTCCGGGAACGGGCTCCCCGCGAGCCAACTCAGGGGCATCTGCATGACGCTGCCGTCCGGTTTGGCGACCAGGGCGGCGCCGCCGGCGAGGGCTCCGAGGCCCAGCCAGACGAGGAGGCCGACGGCAAGCTTGCCGGCGCGGCCCATCGCCGCGGCGGGGATGGCGAAGGCAGTGGCGGCAGTCGAAGTCGTCATGTTCTCGCTCCCTTTTCGGTCCGCGGCGTGAGTTCCCTTGCTGACGCTCCCAGCCACGATCCTCCAAGGCCGCTGCCCGGAGCGGCAAGAGCCATCCGACCCTTCCGCGCCGGGGCGGCCACCGCCGGCTAGAACGCCGCCGGCCTGCCCAGGAAGAAGCCCTGCCCGAACTGCACATTCAGCAGCCTGAGGGCTGTCAGCTCGTTCGCGGTCTCTATCCCCTCCGCGATCAGGGCGCAGCCGACGCTCTCGGCGAAGTGAGCCATGCCTGTGACCATCGCCTGGCGAGCCGGGTCCGTATCGACGTTGCGGACCAGAGAGATGTCGAGCTTCACGTACTGCGGACGCAACTCGAGAATGTGGTGCAGGCCGGCGTAGCCGGCGCCGGCGTCGTCGACGGCCAGCATCGCGTGAGGGCGCACCTTGTCCAGCGCCGCGAGGAGCCGCGGGTAGTCGTCGATCTCGACGTGCTCCGTGACCTCGAGAACGACCGGCCGATCGGCTTCGGCCAGCACGTCGAGCAGCGGGATCACCGCGGTTGCCAGGGCCGGCGACACGTTCAGGCTCAAAAAGCTCCCCGCCGGCAGCCGGCGAGCCCGGGCCACCTGCTCGCGCAGGACCGCCGTCTCGAGCTGGACCATCATTCCGACCTTGTCTGCGGCCAGGAAGCAAAGGTCGGGCCTGGTCCCGTCCGAGAAGCGCGCCAGGGCCTCGAAGCCCACCTGGTTTCCCGTCGCCAGATCCACGATCGGCTGGAATACGGGCCGGAAAGCCCGGTCGGCGATGATCGCCTTCACCCGCGCCTGCATCTCCTCGCGCTGGCCGCGCTCCGCCAGGGCCGGGCCCAGCACGGCGGCGGACATGACGCTGAACTCGGTCAGGGTCGCGAGTCGATCGGAGAGACGGCGGGCGTGATTGGGCGTGGTCGCACCCATGGCCAGCAGGCCGATCGTCTGGTCGTTCCAGATGAGCGGGGCCAGCGCCTCCGCCCGGAGTCCCGAGAAGACGATCGCCCGATCGAAATCCCCTCGCGGCGTGCGGTCCACCCACGACTCCAGCCACAGCCCGAAATCGGCGTGCTCCCGCAGCTCATCGGCCGCATCCTCCGGGATCGGCTCACCGACGGCCACCGGGCGACAGACGGCACCGCCCTGGGCCAGGGGCACGACGCCGTTCGCACTGAAGGCGAAAACGATGACGGTGTCGATCCCGCCGATGCGCAGCGCCTCGGTGCAGATCCGATCGGCACTCTCCTCGACCGTCGCCGCGGCCTCGAGTCGGGCCAGGGAGACGGTCGTGGCGGCACGCTCGCTCATCTCGGTGGTAAGCCGCTCCGAAGCCACGCGCTCGCGTCCGAGGATGATCCGGTAGCGCGCCATTGCCAGCAGCACCACCGAGCAGGTGCCCACGGCGATCGGGTCGATCTCCAGTGGTCGGACGCGAGGCATGACGTCGAGGAAGGCGCAGCCCACGATGGCCACGATCGGCAGCCACTCCGCGGTGGCCCGGGCGAAGCGCTCGTACCGCGGCCCACCCCCCTGCCGAAGGCTCCAGGTCACTCCGCCGTAGCCGGCCACGAGGGCTCCGGCAGGGAAGATGAAGTCCATCGGCTCGATCGAGTCCGGCGTGCCGGCGAGGAATCGCGCGAGCCAGCCTTGCCAGGCGACGGCCAGCAGCACGATCCCCAGTCCGACGGCCCAGACACCTCGTCTGCTCGGCTCGATGCGGAGCGATAGGGCGGCGACGGCCGCAGCCCCGGCGCTGGCGAAGAACGACGCCGAAACGAGGGGCACGAGCAGGTTGGCAGTCGGGTCGGCGCAGAGCCCGACTACCTGGCTCCCCGCCAGGAAGCTCGGGTGGAGCCAGTTGGCGAAGACGAGAGTGATGGCGGCGGCCATGATAACGACGCCGTCCAGAAGCACCGCCCGCCTTGCCTCCGGCTGCAGGCGGCGGGCCAGTGCGACCATTAGCGTCGCTACTCCCAGCACGGCGCCGATGACATAGCAGATGTCCGACGCAGCGCCCAGGGTCCCCAGGCTCCGATGGAAGATGTCCGAAGCGTCGGCGATGGCCTGGCCCACGGCGGTCAACGTAATCGCGATGGCGAGCGAGGTGCGGAACCGCCTGTGCTCGGGCTCGCCTCTGACGGCCGCGACGCCTACGGCCACGGCTGCGGCCGTAGGCGCGACCGCGCATGAGACATCCTCGAAGAGGACCCAGTAGTTCCCTGGGTTGAGGAGCTCGAGCGCCCCCGACGCCGCACAGACCAGGAACCCGAGGATCACGATCGTCAGACCGGGCCGCTGGGCGTAGAGGCCCAGCGCGTCCTGGGCGCGGCCGAGAATCGCATGGCCCTGGCCGCGGCGCGCACCGAAGCGTACGACCGGAGGCATGCCCGGCCGGCGCCGACGTACCCCGAGCCAGCCAGCCGCAGGCAGATTCATGGCGTCGCGAACGCCGGGCCGGGCGATGGCCCGGCGACCCGGGGGCTGGTTGGCGGCTCCATCGATGGCGACCCCTGGCACGACTGCCGCATCACCGGCTCCTGGGCCGGGTACGCGGACTCCAACGCGCAGTCGACCATCGACAGTCCGGCCGTCCTGCCTTCTGGATATCGGTCGTCCTGGGTCGAGCATTCAGTCCCAGTGCCCGCATCTACCCGGGATTCGGTACCGTAGGACCATTGGAATGGCCGCCGCGGGGGCCGCGTCACGGCCAACGGAACGTCGCTCGACCCGGGACGGCTACTTGACGGAGGACCCGATGCGCCTGCACAACTTCGCCCTGGAGCGTTTCTTCGCGCGCTGGGAATTCGCCGCAGACCTGTTGTTGTGCGCGTCCGACATCGAGGGTTGGCCGCTCCACGAGCTGCTGGATCTGGCGGACGAAGATGGCCGGCGGCGGTGGCAAGAGCTGCGGCTCGGCTACACGGAATCGCAGGGCGACCCGGCCCTCCGAGCCGAGATTGCGGCGCTGTACGAGCGAGTTTCTGCCGACGACGTGCTGGTCTTCTCAGGCGCCGAGGAGGCGATCTTCGCGCTTCACAACGTCCTGCTCGAGGCCGGCGACCACGCCGTGATCGTTCGGCCGGCGTACCAATCGCTGGCAGAAGTGGCGCGGGCAGCGGGCGCGGACATCTCGCGCGTGGAGCTGCGCGAGGCTGCCGGCTGGCGACTGGACGTCTCGGAGCTGGAGGCGGCCCTCCGCCCGAACACGCGGCTGATCCTGGTCAACGAGCCGCACAACCCGACGGGCTCGCTGAGCGACCGGGCGACGTTCGATCGGCTGGTCGAGCTGGCGGCCGAATCTGGCGCCCGCCTCATCGTCGACGAGGTCTACCGCTTCCTGGAATTCGATCCCGCAGACCGGTTGCCGGCCGGAGCTGACGCGCTCGAGACGGGGGTGAGCATCGGCGTCATGTCCAAGTCGTTCGGGCTGGCCGGGCTTCGGATCGGCTGGATCGCGACCCGCGATCGCCAGTTGCTGGCCCGGCTCGCCGCCTTCAAGGACTACACCACGATATGCAGCTCGGCGCCTTCCGAAGTGTTGGCCCTGATCGCGCTGCGAGCCCGGGACCGCGTCCTGGCGCGCAACCGGGCCATCGTAGAGGCGAATCTGCCGCTCCTCGACGGGTTCTTCGGGCGATGGGGCGGCGTTTTCGAGTGGGTGAGGCCACGCGGCGGGAGCATCGGCTTCCCGCGCCTGGTCACCGACCGGCCGGTCGACTCCTTTGCCGACGAGCTGGTTCGAGAAACCGGGGTACTGATCCTGCCGGGCACACTCTTCGCCGACGCGGGCAATCACTTCCGCGTTGGGTACGGCCGGACGAACCTCCCGGCGGCGTTGGGGCGGCTGGAGCGCTACGTTGAGGCCACGCTGCGGTAGACGGGGGCGGGCCGGCCCAGCTAGGGACTGGCGTACGCCCGGCGGGCCATCGCGTCACGGGAATAGCGGCTCAGGGCGAAGGCTGCGGCAACGACGACCGCCATCATGATGACTTCAGAGGACATGTTCCGCAGCGGCCGATAGATGTCGTTGCCAAAGGCAGTGGCCACGACGATCCAGGACACGATAGTTGCCATGAAAGTGGCCGCGAGCAGGCGGGTGGCAGTGTCGGGCGGATTGCGGTACACCCGCCAGAGCGCGAGCAACGCCGCTGCGTAGATCAGCGCAACCAGCGCCATGGCCGGGAAGCCGAGCTCGGCGGCCAACTCGGGAAAGAGCGAATGGGCGTGGTTGATGTTCGGGTCGATCGGCGGGATCGCGTACCCAGCCATGTAGTAACGGTGGTACTGGTCCAGGCCGACGCCGAGCAGCGGGTGGTTCACGGCCATGTGAATCCCGGCCTCGATGGTCCGAACTCGGAACATGACGGACCCCTGACCGGCGACGGTGGCCGGGTTCCACGAATCGAACCGGCTCTCGCCGACAATCCGCACCATGACCGAGCGATAGGCCGCGTCCAGGGTCGGCGTGAACTGCAGAACCAGGGCCGGCCATGGAACCACGACGGTAGACGCGAGGCCGGCGGCGAGCACGATCGCGGCGCGACTGCGCCAGCTCCGAGCGGCCAAGAACAGCAGCAGCGTTGTGGCGATCGAGGTCGCCAGCCACGCGCTCTTGGAGAAGGTCAGGAACAGACCCGCCAGGCCGGCTGCCAGAGCCAGGAGTAGAACCAGTGTTGTCGAGGTAGGGAGGCGCAGCGAACGCCGGGCCAGCAGCACGCCTATCAGCAGCGGCACCGCCATCGCCAGAACCTCACCAAGCAGACCGACGTTGTTGTAGGTGAGCAGCGAGAAGCTGAATCGCTGTGCCTGGAGCATCGCCAGCGACTTCGCGCCCGGGAAGGTCTGAACGACGTTGATCAGGCTGCCGATCGCAGCCGAGCCGCCCAGCGCGATTGCGACCAGCGCGACACCCACCCGGTTGGGCCGCAGGGCCAGCAGAATCAGGCCCATGGCAACCGGATCGAAGATCCCGTGAATCAGCACCCCTCCGCTCTGGGCGACGTTCGGCGAGGAGTACGTCGATGCCAGCGCGAGCGCCAGGAACGCGATCAGGGCCAGACCCGCGACGACACCGATCGTGAAAGACGGCACCAACCTGCCGATCCGGCGTCCCCTTGCCGGGTCGTCGGAAGCTGAGTCAGGCGCAATTGATGCCTGCTGCTGGAAGCGGCCTCGATTCCTCGACACGAGGCAGCCAACTCCCAGGGCGACGGCGAAGACCGTCTGCATGATCACCTGGAAGCCATTGGTGTTCCAGGAAACCTGCGCCGCATCCCAGACCGGCGTCAGGAGAAGGATCCCGAGGAACGCTGGCCAGGGCCGGAAGATGGCGAGCGCCACCAGTGCGGCTGCTACAAATGGAACGCTGGCCACCATGGCCCGAATCGCCGCCGATTCGGTGACCCCGGCGGGCGTGTGCGTGTGCGCAGCCGCGATGCTGAACGTTGCATCGAAGGCAACTGCAGCCAGCACCAGGGCCAGCGGCCAGTCCCGCCTGAGACGGCCGGCACGCGGCAACGCCGGATAGGGAAGAGCGTATCTGGCTCTCTCGGCGGTGGAGTAGAGCCTCGGGTCGGGCAGGTCCGATTCTCTCGTTGCGTCCAAGCAGGCCCCTGTGGCGTGGCTATCCCCCCAGGCGCCGTCCGGCCGACGGCCCCGAGAGCTAGGCGATCACGTCCCAGGCAGGTTGCCAGGCGAAACGCGCGCCAACTGGAAACCGTGAAAGCGTGACCGACAATCCTTGGACTTTGCTGAAGGGCGCCTTTGGCACCGCCTCAACCGAGCGTGGCTGGTAGCGCTGGCGTCTCAATTCCAGGCTGGCCGCGATCATCCGCCAGGTTCATGAACGCGGCCCCGACGGCCGGCGGTCGGTCCACTGGATGGGCCGCGCCATCCGAGGGGAGAGCCCGTGGCCGTCTTCTGGGCGCTGAAGCCGGCGCAGCGTGCCAGCTCGACCGGCTTCGAGCTTCGGCCGAACAGGCCGATGCTAGTCTGTGTTCCTTCTCGCGGACGTTCAGGCTCCAACCCGTCACGCCGTGGAGGGCACCGCAATGGGTTTCTTCGGCGGTCATACCGGATCGGCCCCGTCTCCATTCTCCGCCATCAACGGGCCCAGGCTCGCCGGCGGTGAGGGCAGCCACCCTCTCCACTCCGTCAGCCCCGAGGAACTGCTCAACCCGAGCGATGGGGCGGTCGTGGGCGAGTTCGCCCTTGACCAGCCGGCGAGAGTCGGCGACGGCATCACCGGCCATGTTCGGCTGACCGCCGCCAAGGAGATGAACACCCGAAAGGCGTACCTCCGGCTCGTCGGCCTGCGGCTGGACGAGGTCCGCCGCGAGGTGGAGCATCGCAACTCGAAGGGCGAGGTCGAGTGGACCGAGCGCTGGGTCGAGACGGCTGGGAAGCTCTTCAGCGCGGACTCCTTCCTGGAGCCGCCGATCCCGACCAGCCTCCAGTCGGGCGCGACCTGGGAGTCGACCTTTGCGGTTCCGGCGCCACCGCTGGGCCCACCAACGGCCCATCTGGGCGAGTCGATCATCGCCTGGGCGCTCGAGGTCCGCTGGGACATCGCCATGGGCTCCGATCACTGGGCGGCGCTGTACCTGCCCCTGGCCCAGCACCCGGACCTTCTTCGCGCCGGGGTCGGCAAGCAGGGCGGCACGAGCCTGATGGCCGGCGTGCCCGTGGGCGACGCGACGATCAACGTGACCTCACCCCTGCCGGCGCCCGCCGGCCAGGAAGTTGCCGTCACGGTCTCGTGGCCCTCGGCACCGTCCGGGCAGGGCGCCCGCATCGAGATCCATCGCCGCACGAATTGCCCGAATGGCATCGAAGGGATCATCGCCTCGGCGGCGGTCGATCCCGCCTCGCTGAACAGCGGTGCCGCGCAGGCCAATCTGCTCGTGCCGGCCGGATCCGCGCCCTCGTTTGACGGGGCCGGGCTGGAGATCGACTACGTGGTCCGCGTCCTGGTCGACCGGCGCTTCCGCACGGACGCCGCCATCGAGCGGCCTTTGGGAATCGTGTAGGAACGGGGGCCGGGGGCGGCGCCAGGGCCGGTTGGAGCGCGGCCCGGGTGGGCTGAGTTCGGCAACTGAGCCGCCGCAGCAGCCCGCGCGACGGAGCGGCGTGGGGCTGGTTCGAGCGCGGCCCGGGCCGGCATTCTGGTCAAATTCAAGCCGGGGTAGCACGGGCCCAGATCGCGCCGTGGCTGGGGCTTGTCTTCGGTCCGAGAGACCGGCCTGGATCGCGAGATCGAGCGTGGATCCGAGATAGATAGAACGTTGCGGACTCCAAGCGCGCCGTCCACGACCCTCTGAGTTGGGCTGGTACTACCCGGGCCTGCAGATGCCCAGATCGCGGCAGGCTAGCGGCGCGGGTGGCGAGCGCAGGCGCGGCGCCGGGCCGTCCCGCCCCAGACCCGCGGCGCGGAACCGAGATTGACGTCTCGCAGCCAGCGCGTACTTTACTCGCAGGTTATATAACGTACTAGCTACGCATTGGTCATGCGCGCCGATCCACTCAGCAACACTCTCGCCGCTCTCGCCGACCCCACGAGGCGGGATCTCCTCGCCCGCCTGGCACTTGGCGAGGCCACGGTCACCGAGCTGGCAAAGCCTTTCGACATGAGCCTGCCCGGCATCTCCAAGCACCTGCGGGTGCTGCGGCGCGCAGGCCTGATCGAGCAGGGTCGCCGGGCTCAGTGGCGTCCGTGCCAGCTCGATCCGGAGCCGCTACGGAAAGTTGCCGCCTGGGTTGAGCAATACCGCCGGTTCTGGGAGCAGAGCTTCGACCGGCTCGATGACTACCTCCGCGAACTGCAAGGCACAGAAGAAGGACAGTGACACTCCGCAGCCCTGGCGCGCCGGCTACGGCCGAACCGTCGGCGCAGCACGCCACCTTCGTCATCGAGCGCAGATTCGACGCCTCGCCTTCGCACGTGTTCACCGCCTTCTCCGACCAGCGGGTCAAAGCGCGCTGTTTCGTCGGCCCCGACAGATGGCAGAGCTCGGACCATCGGCTCGACTTTCGAGCGGGCGGGCGCGAACACCTCAGCAGCGGACTCCCGGGCCGGCCGATCCACACCTTCGATGCCATCTACCACGACATCGTTCCCGACCGGCGCATCGTCTACAGCTACGAGATGCACCTCGACGGCAGGCGGATCTCGGTCTCGCTGGCGACGCTGGAGCTCCTGCCTGCGGGCGCCGGGACGGATCTCGTCCTCGCCGAACAGGATGCCTTCCTCGACAGCCAGGACTTCGCGAGCCAGCGCGAGCAGGGCGCGCGTGAGCTGCTTGACAACCCGGAGGCCGAACTTCGGCGCGCCTCCCCAACTTCGAACCAGTAGAAAAGGGATAACCGAGATGCTCGAGAAGATCGCCAACCGCATGACCCTAACCCTGCTCTCGGATCGAGAAGTCGCCGTGACGCGCGCATTCGACGCGCCGCGCCGCCTGGTCTTCGAGGCGATGTCCAGCTGCGAGCGCATGAAGCATTGGTGGGGCCCGCGAGGCTACGAACTCGTCTCCTGCGAGAGCGACCTCCGAGTCGGCGGCGCCTACCGATTCGTCCAGCGCGCCCCCGACGGCACGATCCACGCCTTCAAGGGCGTGTATCGCGAGATCGCGGCGCTCGAGCGGATCGTCTTCACGCAGATCTACGAACCGTGGCCAGATCAGGAGGTAGTGGTCAGCACGACCCTCTCCGAGCAGGATGGCCGGACCGCGATGTCGCAGCGCCTTGTCTTCGGTTCCAAGGAGGCCCGCGACGGCATGATCGGCTCGGGCATGGAGCAGGGCGAGGCCCAGAGCTTCGAGCGGCTGGACGAATTGCTGGCCGAACTGCTGCGAAGCGAAGCCGGCGGCGCCGCGGCCGACCCGGAGTTCGCCTTCGAGCACGACTTCGAGGCGCTCCGCGATCTCGTCTGGAAAGCATGGACGGAGCCCGACCGCCTGGCGAAGTGGTGGGGCCCGGCCGGATTCGAGATGTGCGTGCGCGGCCTGGACCTCCGCCCCGGCGGCCTTTTCCACTACAGCATCCAGGCGACGAACGGGCCGCTGATGTGGGGCAAGTTCGTCTATCGCGAGGTCGTCCCGCAGGAGCGGATCGTCTTCGTCAACTCGTTCTCCGACGAGAACGGCGGCGTGACCCGCAACCCGTGGATCGCCGGGTGGCCGCTGGAGGTGCTCAACACCGTGGCTCTCACAGAGCATGACGGCAAGACGAGGCTGACCATGCGCGGCGGCCCGATCAACGCGACCGAGGACGAGCTCCAGGCTTTCCGAGGCGGCCTCGCCGGGATGAAGCAGGGCCTCGCCGGAGCCTTCGCCCAGCTCGACCGCTACCTGGCGGCACTCGCCACAGCCTGACGAGCATCCGGGAACCGAACACGGCTGTCGGGCTCCTCGTCCGGCGGCCGTTCATTGTCCGCCTGTGCCATCTTCCGGGTCGCGCGCCCGCGAGACCGGCGAGCGGCATACTTAGGCCATGATGAAGGCTCGACTGGTCGAGTTCGGGCTCGTCGAGATCAACGGCAAGACATACGACTACGACGTCCTGATCGAGCGCGGCCGAATCTCGCGCCGCCGCAAGAAGGCCTCGAAGCCGCAGCGTGACCGGTACGGTCACACCCCGCTGACGACCGCGGAGCCCCTGCCGTGGCACTGCCACCGGCTGATCGTCGGGACGGGAGCGGAGGGTCGCCTGCCGGTCGCGCCGGACGTGATCGAGGAAGCCCGCCGCCGAGGCGTCGAGCTGCTGGTGCTCCCCACCTCCGAGGCGTGCGCCCGACTCTCCGACGCCGACCTCGACGAAACCGCCGCGGTCATCCATGTGACCTGTTGAGTCGGATCGGGCGGCGCAGGCTTTGGCGCCAACGTTCAGGAGGAAACGATGTCAGACATCTTGACCCTCATCCAGGAGAGGCGATCCGTCCGAGGTCCCTTCGATCCCGAGCGCCCGGTATCACTGTCGGACCTGCAGCAGATCCTGGAAGCGGCGCGCTGGTCGCCGACCGCTCACAACATGCAGAACTTCGAGATCCTCGTCGTCGATTCCAAGGAGGTCCTGGCCAGGCTGGGAGACATCAGTTCGCCGGCTTCGGAGGTGTTCATCCGGGAGAACTACGATCAACTCTCGTTCTCGGAGGAGGAGCTGCTTCAAAAGAAGGTTGGCATCCTGGGAACGATGTTCCCGGCCGCATGGAGGACGCCCGGCGCAAAGTTCGATGAGGTTGCCCGTGAAAGTGGACCCTCATTCCTGAGGGACACGATCAAGGACAGTCCCACGGTCTTGATCGTGACCTATGACTCGCGCAAGAGAGCTCCTGCCTCGGAAGGAGATGTCCTGGGGTTCATCAGCCTGGGCTGCGCCATGGAGAACATGTGGCTCGTGGCCCAGTCCCTCGGCATAGGTTGTCAGATTATGAGCGTCTTCAGCGGGAACACTGTTGAGAAGGAGACGAGGCGGATTCTCGGTATTCCCGAATACATGAGGACAGGCTTTGCAGCCCGCCTGGGCTACCCTGTGGCTTCGGCTTTCAAGTACGTGAGGGTGCGTCGGAACGTGGAGGACTTCGCTCACCACAATCGGTTCGGCGCCAAGCTCACCGCCGTTGACGTCGCACCGAACGCACAGCGCTAGGGGCGACGGGCAGGAGGTCTGCGATTGTCGTCCTACCAGTCGGAATGTCGCCGCCGGCGAATCGGGGCGTGTAACCTTGGGCGGCCGCATTCGGGCGCCGCGCCAATCGGAGGAGCGTCGTGAACTTCAACGTCGTCCTGCCGTTCTGTTCGTCGCTGCTGAGCCTCGTCTTCTGCTTGCTCCTGTTCGGCCAGTGGCGCGGGCGGCGGCACTCCTACCAGGCCGTCTGGGCCATCGGCATGCTCTGGTACGGCCTCTCTGCGGGCACCGAGTTCCTCGGCGGAGCCTTCGGCTGGTCTGAGCCGCTGTATCGGGCCTGGTACCTGATCGGCGCCATCTGGGTGGCCGGCTGGCTCGGGCTGGGAACCGTGCTGCTGCTCGGCAAGACGCGCTTCGGCTACGCCTTCGCCGGCTCGCTCTTCCTGGCCGGGCTGTTCACCGCGCTGACCCAGGCGAAGTATCAGTACGCTGACAGCGGCGCGGCCCCGATCCTCTACTTCGCGATCGCGGCCGTGCTGGCGGTGGCGATCTGCGTCGACACGTATCGCCGCGGCTCGAGGTGGCCGCTGCTCGCTGCGGCGACGATGGTCGCGGGCACGTTTGTCTCGGCGGCGATGATGGCCCTGGTGTCGCTCCCCTCCCCCGGCTGGGTCGTCGACCCCGTCACCCACATCCCGACGGGCGACCTGTTCCCGGGCTATCTGCGGCTGCTGACGCCTTTCTTCAACATCACGGGCGCCTTCGCCCTGATCCTGGGCGGCGTCTACAGCACGTACATCTTCATGCCCAAGCGCCGGGTCATCCGCTACTCGTTGGTCCGGACCCAATCGCCGGCGCGCTACATCGGAAACCTGCTGGTGGCGCCGTTCGCGATCGTCCTCAACCTGGTCGTCTCGATCCCGGGCGCCGTGGCCGCGCTGCTGACCGGACGCCTCAACAGCCGCGTCCCAGCGACGCTGCTCATTGCCGTCGGCGGCCTGATCCCCTCCATCACCAGCGGCCTGAACCGGTTCGGCAACACCAGCGGGTTCTTCGTCGGCGAGCTGCTCGGGGTCGTCTTCCTCTTCGCCGGCTTCCTGGTCTCGATCGAGGTCTTCAGCGAGATCCGCATCCCATTCACGAGCATCGTGCTCCGCTCGCGTGCCCCGGAAGAAACCGCCTGAGCGAGCCGCGCACGATCAAGCCGCAGGCTCGCCAGTTCCTGCCTTCGAGTTTGGCCGGCGGGCCGGTCGTTGGTCCGCTTCGTACTCAGACCTTCAAGCTCCCCGGTCAGCCCTCTCGCAGCACCCCGGTCGGGCGAGCGGGGGTTTTCATCCTCGCGCCGGCGGCAGATCCGGCCTAGCGTGAGTGATCTGGCGGTGTCGCGATACCAGACTGGTATCGCCTCAAGGCATCGCACCCCGAATGGAGCACATTCGGGCTCGAGTCGAGCGAGGAGACACATGTCCACTGCAACGCTGATCATCGGCGCGGTCGTGATCGTCGCGATCCTGATCGTGGCCGCATGGCTGTACTCATCGCGACAGCGGGGCCAGACACAGCAGCGGAGCGGCCAGCTCCGAGAGCGGTTCGGGTCCGAATACGATCGCACCGTGGCCGAAAAGGGTGACACCCGCAGCGCAGAACGCGAGTTGACGGCCCGTCAGAAGCGCCTGTCGAGCTTCCACATCAAGGCGCTCGATGCCGACGAAGGCAAGCGCTTCAGTGACGAATGGCAAGCCATTAAGGCGAGCTTCGTCGACGATCCGTCGGCCGCCGTTCGCGATGCCGAAGCGCTACTCGGGCGGGTCATGGACGCCCGCGGGTACCCGACCGGCGATTTCGAGCAGCGCTCCGCCGACATCTCGGTCGACCACTCGACGGCCCTCGAGCACTTCCGCTCCGCCCACGAGATCTCGCTCCGCAACGCCAAGGGTGAGGCCAACACGGAGGATCTGCGCCAGGCCGTGATCAACGACCACGACTTGTTCGCCGAGCTCATCGGGGAACCTGTGGCGACCCCGGTGGCGACTGAAGTCAGTCCGGACACGGAAGAAGTTGCGGTGGCAGCCCGATGATTCAGGAGACGACACCCCAAACGACACCCCAGACGAACGACACACCGGCCTCCGGCCCACGGCCTGCGCTGCGGCCGCGGACCGGCCTCCCAGGCCAGCGCAGACTGACGAGAAGGAGCAGCATTCCGCTCTTCGCGGCCGGCGCCGCCGATAACTTCCGGACTCGGTGGCTGGAGATCCAGGCGAACTTCGTCGACGAGCCCGGAACATCGGTCGAGCAGGCCGACCTTCTCGTCGCCGAGGTCATGCGACAGCTCGCCAAGACATTCGCCGAGAAGCGTTCGAAGCTCGAACCGCAGCTGGTTCAAGGCGAGGAGATCTCGACCGAGGATCTGCGGATCGCCCTGCAGCATTACCGGTCGTTCTTCGACCGCCTCCTCACGATCTGAGCGCTGGCGTATCGGACGGTTTCATCCCTGGCCCGTCAGGCGCGCCGGTCTGAACCCAGCACCCCAACCGGGCACGAGACGCCCGCCCCTGCCAGGCCGCAGTGGCCGTTCGGGTTAGGCAACGGCGAAGGTGCCGCTGAGAGATCCGACTAGGAAGCCACTCCGACTGTCGACGACTGTCCCGTCTACGAAGACGACATACGTGTGGCGCCGAAACGCTGCGAACAGGAGCGGACGACGTTTCTCGATCCTGACGTTGTGGCCATCAACCTGACGCTCCCAAGCACGCAGCAGCTTCAGGCTCACATATGTGCCTGGGTTGTGAGCGCTCTGAAGTGTGGTGAGCTCGTCGCCCACTTGTAGCCTGGCGGCACCCCACAGGTGGCTGCGGATGAACACGCACTTGGTCTGCCCTGCGGTGAACTCGATCCTCATCAGCCCATCCGCGTGACGGCGGCCGACATTCTGCCCCGTGCTTCGCCGCAACCGGATTATGCGAGGGCGTCTGCGCGCGTGCAGGACGGCTGCGCTACTGCTTTGGGAACAACCCCACCGGGCACGAAACCCCCGTGCCTTGCAGCCCGCAATAACCTGCCGGGTTCTTCTCGAGGTATTGCTGGTGGTATGCCTCTGCGAAGTAGAAGTCGGGGGCGGGGCGGATCTCGGTGGTGATCGTGCCCAGACCGGCGGCCTTGAGACGCTCCTGGAACATGGAGCGGGTCGCTTCAGCTTCGCGCTGCTGGGCTTCGCCGCGGGTGAGGACCGCCGAGCGGTACTGCGTCCCTTGATCGCCGCCCTGGCGGAACCCCTGCGTCGGGTCGTGCTCCTCCCAGAAGAGCTTGAGCAACTCTTCGTACGAGGTGCGCCTGGGATCGAAGACCACGCGCACGATCTCGATGTGCCCGGTGAGGCCGGTGCACACCTCTTCGTAGCTCGGGTTCGGGGTCGAACCGCCGGCGTAGCCGACGGAGGTCGAGATGACGCCGGGGGTTCGCCAGAAGACGCGTTCGGCGCCCCAGAAGCAGCCCATGCCGAATTCGGCGATCTCGCTGCCGACCGGATACGGCGGCCGAAGGGGCGAGCCGAGGACCGCATGTCGCTCGGGAACGGGCATGGCCTCCGAGCGGCCTGGCAGGACTTCGTTGGGGGCGGGCATGCGCATCTTGCGCGGGTCGACGAACCAGTTCATGGCCTGAGTCTACGCCGCCTTTCGAGCCGAGTCCGCTCCTAGACTCGGCGGCCCACCGAATGAGCCGGTCACGGCAGAGCGCGTTTGCCCACCAGCGAGTAGGGTTAGCGGACCACCTTCGTTGAGCCCGCCACGGTTCCAATTGCCCGTGAGCCCGCGCCCGCATCGGGTAGGTGGACAGACACCACGCGCGGCAGGAGCATTCCCCAATGCCGAGAACGGCCCCCCGTCTCTTGTTGGGCGCGCTCGCGGCCATTCTGCTCATAGCCGCCTGCAGCGGAGCCTCCGGGCTTTCCGGTGCGCCGTCGACCGGCGGCGGGACGGCCACTCCGGGTGGCCTGTTCGCCTGGCAACCCGCCCAAGAATCCGCGCCGGCGAACACCGTCTGGTTGTGTCGACCCGGCATGGCCAACGACCCCTGTGCCGGCGATCTCACCGCAACCGCAATCGAGGCCAACGGCTCGACCAGACTCGAGCCGACCGCGCCGGCGAAGGATCCGCCGATCGACTGCTTCTACGTCTACCCGACGGTCAGCCTGCAGAAGGGCACGAACGCGAACCTCAAGATCGATGCGGAGGAACGCGCGATCGCCGTCGCCCAGGCGGCTCAGTTCTCGCAGGTCTGCAACGTCTATGCCCCCATGTATCCGCAGCTGACCAAGGCCGCGATCGCAAAGCCCGCGAGCATCGACCTGATGAGCGCCATCAATGCGTACGAGGGGGTCTGGAAGGCGTTCAACGACTACATGGCCCACTACAACCACGGCCGGGGCATCGTGTTCATCGGCCACTCCCAGGGCGCATTCATGCTGACGATGCTCTTGAAGGCCGAGGTCGACTCCGAGCCTGCGACTCGCCGACTGCTGGTTTCCGCTCTCCTGATGGGCGGGAACGTGACGGTGCCGATCGGCAAGACGGTCGGCGGCGACTTCGCCAACATCCCGGCCTGCTCGTCCACCACGCAGGTGGAGTGCGTCGTCGCCTACTCGAGCTTCGACAAAACGCCGCCATCGAACTCGCTGTTCGGCCGCGTGGATTCGCCACTAGACCCGTTCGCCGACAATTCGTCCGGTTCGCTCCAGGTCCTGTGCGTGAATCCCGCGTCACCGGCAGGCGGCAGCGCCGCGCTGGACCCCTACCTGCCAACGAATGGGATTTCGTCCCTGCTCGGCGCGAGCGCCGCCAAGTCCGTCTCCGCAAAGACGCCGTTCGTGACGTTCCCGGGCGAGTTCACCGCCGAATGCAAGACCTCCGGCGGAGCGACGTGGCTGCAGGTCGACCGAGCGACGGGCTCGATCGACCATCGGCCCGGCCTCTCGAAGGTCGGAAGCGCACAGTGGGGCCTCCACGTCGTCGACGTCAACCTGGCCCTCGGCAACCTGGTCGACCTGGTCCGCTCGGAGGCCGCCGCCTTCAAGCCGCCGGCCACGAACCCCTAGACCACGCGGGGGCCTGGACCAAGATCCGGCACGGTCGCCTGCGGCATGGTCTCCATCAGGCCGAAGCGATTGCCTTCCGTGTCGGCGACGTAGACGAAACGGCCGACTTCGGGGATCAACTGGATCTCGCCGACGACCGCGCCGCCGGCCCGGCGAACCGACTCGATGGAGGCCTCCAGATTCGGAACCGAGACGGTGTTGATCGTGCTCTGGCCGGCGCCGGCCCGGTCTCTGATCGCTCCGTCGATGCCCGACTCGACCTCGGCATCGGTGGAGACGAGCCAGTAGGGCGACGGGCCGCCCCAGGGTTCGATCCTCCAGCCGAGGGCCTGCTCGTAGAAGCGGACGGCCCGCTCGGGCTTGTCCGCGGTGATCTCGAAATGGATTACGCGCGCCACAGTGGTCCTCCTGGTGTGCCGGACAGCCTGCGGCCCTGACGTGCCGCGCCCCCGTGTCGGCTGAAGATACGGGCCCGGCGGGCGCCGGCGGGCGCCGGCGGCGATTGACCCGCTTGGCGCACCGCCGCGGCGTCGGCCCTACCCGATCAGCGCAGCGTGGCAAGGACGGCGGGTAGCCAGCGTTCGCGATACGCGGCGTCGTAGCCGGCACGGACGCCGGGCGGGACGGGGACGCGTTCGGCGGGAGCGGCGTCGGCGAGAGCCGACGCGATCGTCCCGTAGAGCCCGCCCGCGACACCGGCGACGAGCGCCGCTCCCAGGGCCGCGGCCTCCTGCGTCCGCGCGACCTCGAACCGGCCCGGACCGAGGGCCGCCTTGGCCGCGAGCCACCGCGGATTGCGCGCTCCGCCGCCGATCACGCGGACGCGGCCGGGCCGCCCGCCGGTGAGTCGTTCCAGCTCCTCGAGCATCCAGCGCACGTGGAAGGCGACGCCGTCGATGAGCGCCGCGGCGAGCTCCGGCAGCCCATGCGCCTCGAGCAGGCCCTCGACCTCGAGGGTGGCCGACGGATCGCGATCGGGCGCGGTTCTGCCGCGCAGGTACGGTCGAACCAGCGGTTGCGCCGGCCCCGGACCCGCTCGATCGAGAAGCGCGAGGAACGCCGCGTAGCGGTCCGGCCCGGGCGCTGCGCCAATCGGACCCTCGCCCGCCGCGGCGCCGGCCGGCGGGGCCAGGAATCGATTCACAAACCACTCGACCAGGGCGCCGGAAGCTTGCAGCCCGCCGCCGACGTACCACGCTCCGTCGATGGCATGGCAGCCCGACGAGAAGCCGCTCCGGCGCAGCTCGTCGGCGAGGGCCGGCGTCCGCGTCACCAGGAACGTCGCCTCGGCGCTGCCCATCGAGTCCAGTACGTCGCCGGGCCGCGTGACGCCGGCGCCCAGCGCCCCGGCGAGATGGTCGTGGCCGGCGATGGCGACGGGCGTTGCGGCGGGCAATCCCAGGCGAGCGGCCGCGGCCGCGGTCAGCCCGCCGACCGGACGACCCAGCGGCAGCACCTCCGGCATCTGCTCCGGCGCCAGCCCCGCGAGTGACAGGAGTTCCGCATCCCAGCGGCGCCCGGCCACGGAGAAGGCCGCGGTGCGGCAGGCCAAAGAAGCGTTTGTGGCCAGCTCGCCGGTGAGGTGGTGCGCGACCAGCTCGGCGACTCCCGCCCAGCGCCGCAGCCGGGCGAACTCGCGCGGCCGCTCCTCGCGGAGCCACAGCAGCTTGGGCAGCGTGTACTTCGCCTCCGGCCGCAGCCCCGTGCGGGCGAAGAGCGCCGGGGCGCCGACGCGCCGCTCCAGCCACTCCGCCTGGGGCGACGGCCGCGGGTCGAACCAGGCCACGATCTCGCCGATCGGCCGGCCGCAAGCATCCAGCGGAACGCCGGCCTCGGCCATGCTGGCGATGCCGATGGCCGCTGGCCGCGCGCCGCCGGCGGCCGCGTCGGGCGCCGCTCCGGGCGCCACCGAGGCCGCGTCCACGCATTCGGCGATGGCCGACTCCACGGCGCCAAGCAGCTCGTCGGGCCGGTGTGTGGCGCCGCCGCCCGAAACGGCGTGGGTCGGAGTGTCCCGCCGCGCGACGTGGACAACGCCACTCCCCGGCGCCACGAGCACGGCCTTGACGTGGATCGACCCGACGTCTACCCCGATGAGGCTTCCGCGCGCGCCCGTCTCCAGCATTCGCCAATCATGGCGCACCGCCGCCAGTGGAGCGCGCCTTCGATCAGTTCGCCTTCGACGCCTCGCCGCCCGAAGGCCCGCCGCCGAGGTCGACCGCGACCGTCAGCTCCTCGACCCCGCGAACGAGACCGACATCGAGCTTGCCGGAGCCGGCTTTCGAGAGGGCTTCGTGCAGGCCGTCGGGATCCTCGATCGGCGCGCCGCCGGCAGACACGATCAGGTCGCCTTCACGGATGCCCGCCGCCTCGGCCGGGCTGTCTTCCTCGACGCCGCGGACCAGCACGCCGTCGCGATCGGGCAGGCCGACCGCCCGCCGCAGGTGCCGGGCGACGTGGCCGGGCGCCACCGCGATCCCGAGCCGCGGCCGAACGGTCGACTCGCCTCGACCCAGCGCGTCGATTCGAGCCCGCAGGCTGTCGTCCGCCGGAAGAGCGAGATAGAACCCCTCGCCGATCCGCTGAGTGTTGAGCCCGAGCAGGCGCCCCTCGCCGTCCAGTACCGGACTGCCCGACGAACCCGACGCCAGCGGCGCGGTGTGCTCGATGCTGCCGCCGATCAGCCGGCCGCCCGGGCCCCGGAAGGATTGCTCCACGCCGGAGACCATGCCCACCGTCGTCCGGACACCGCCCGCCGCGGCGCTCGCCACGGCAAAGATGATCGACCCGATTGCCGGCGCCGACTTCGCGTTCGCCCAGGGAAGAGCGGCCGCGCCGGCCGTGTCGACCTCCAGCACGGCGAGATCGCCGTCCAGGTCCTCGCCCAGCAGCTTGCCGCGAGCCCGCCGTCCGTCGGCAAAGACGCACGTTGTCTCGTCGCGGTGGACGTTGTGGGCGTTGGTGAGCACCCGGTTCTCGGCCACGATCACGCCGGACCCGCGGCGCCATCGCCCGCCGATCCCGACCACGCTCGGGGCCGCCAGCCCGGCCACCTTTGCCACCGCCGCCGAAAGCTCTTCCAATGCGCCCATTCGAACTTGCTCCTTGGGCGGTCGCGCCTCTTCAGCCGGCCGCCGTCATCTTCCGTGATAGTCACTAGCGAGTTGCAAGTTACAACGCGAGGCGGGATCGCGCAAGCCCCGGACTCGTTACGATGGCGCCGTGACCGGAGAAGCAGCACCGTCCCCGCTCCAGGCAGCCCTCGATCGCGTCGGCGACCGCTGGAGCCTGCTCGTCGTCGAGGCGCTCCTGGACGGCCCCCGCCGCTTCAACGACCTGCAGGCCGTGCTGCCCGGGATCGCCGCGAACATCCTCTCCGACCGGCTCAAGCGCCTGGAGCGCGAGCGCGTGCTGCTGGCCCGGCCGTATTCGCAGCGACCCGTCCGCCTGAGCTACGAGCTGACGGCCGAGGGCCGCGAGCTGGCCGGAGCGCTCCGCCTCCTGGCCGACTGGGGATCGCGCGCCGACTCGTCCGACGCCCTCCGGCACCGGACCTGCGGCACTCCGCTGGAGGCGCGCTGGTACTGCCCCACCTGCGCTCGAAGCATCGACACAGACGAAGCCACCGAACTGCGGCTGCTCTAGCCGCCGACCGGCCCGGGTTCGTTCCCGCCGCCGCGACCCGGCGAGTCGGCCCAGCGGCCGGGTTGCGGCAAAAGGGCATAGTGTTCGGACAGGGAGGCCGAGATGACCACGCACGATGAAGCCGGCAACGCGGACGAGATCGCGCCGCTGCGGTTGGACCGCCATCAACATTCGGACGACGACTTCGACGGTGTGGTCCACCACCACGCGGCCGGCCTCTCGATCGAGTTCGACGATGGGGCGGTCCGCCGCCGCCGGGCCGCCATATCGCCGGAGGACTGGGCGCGCTACGAGGCCAGCATGGGCGAGATGCTGTCGGCGATGGGATTGAAGCTCGACACGCCCGGAACGGCCGACACGCCCCGCCGGTTCGTTCGCGCCCTGTTCGACTCGACCGAGGGCTACGACGGTGACCCAAAGCTCGTGACCGTCTTCCCGACCGAGTGCTACGGCGGCGCCAGCTGCGAGCTGTCCCAGGTGGTCGAAGGGCCGATCCCGTTCACCGCGCTGTGCGAGCACCATGCCCTGCCGTTCACGGGCCACGCCTTCGTCGGCTACATCGCGCACGAGCACATCATCGGCATCAGCAAGTTGACCCGGCTGGTTCGCATCGCGACTCGCCGTTTCGGCGTCCAGGAGCGCATGACCCAGCAGATCGCCGAAGCCCTGGTCGAGCTGACCGAACCGCATGGCGTGGCGGTGTACATGGAGGCACACCATCTCTGCACCCAGATGCGTGGCGTCCGCGAAACGCATCCGATGACGCGCACGACTGCGTTCCGCGGTGCGTATGAAACCAGCGCGGTGCTGCGCTCGGAGTTCTACGATCTGGCCGGAATGGGACGCGGGGTCCGCGAGTGACGCGACCGGCGCACCGGACGTGATGAGGAGCCCAGGTGGCAGGTCGTAGCGAAGGTTTGGCGCTCGAGCCGCTCTGGCACGCCCCGGAGACCGTGCCCGCCAACGGGGTCGATGCTCGAGGCGGACTGCTGCCCCCGACCCTGGCCGCGCGCTTCATGGGCGAGCTGGCAGTGACGCTCATCCCGGAGCGCCCCACCGTCATCGCCAACTTCGTGTCGACGGTCGATGGAGCGGTCGCTCTGGGCCCAAGCGAGCCGGCCGCCGGAGGGGGCGAGATCAGCGGCTTCTCCGACGCCGACCGATTCATGATGGCCCTGCTGCGCGGCCTCGCGGACGTCGTAATCGTCGGGGCCGGGACGGTGCGCGTCGGGAACCGCCACCGCTGGACGGCCGGTTACCTCCAGCCTGCCCTCGCCGCCGACTTCGCCGCCTGGCGCGCGGAGCTGTGGCTGTCGGCCCAGCCCACCATGGTCGTCGTGACCGCCAGCGGCAACCTCGATCCCACTCACCCGGGGCTCTCCGCGCCGGACGTTCCGGTGATCGTGGCCACGACCCCCGCCGGAGCGGCGCGCCTCGGCTCGCGGCCGCTCCCCGCGAACATGACGGTGGAGGCGGTCGGCTCCGAGGAGCGGGTCCCGGCCGGGGCGATCCTGGAGCTGGTCCGGGGCACGGGCGCGCGCCTGGCACTCTGCGAGGGCGGCCCGCATCTCTTTGGCGAGTTGCTGCGCGCCCGACTTATCGACGAGCTGTTCCTGACGCTGGCGCCGCAGCTCGTCGGCCGCGACACGTACGCGCACCGCCTGGCACTGGTCGAGGGGACGAGCTTCGGCGAGGGCCACGGCCGCTGGTCGAGGCTGCTCGCCGTCCGCCGCGCCGGCGACGACCTGTTCCTGCGGTACCGGTTCGAACGGTAGTGGGGCGGGACGGGCGCGGGGTGGGGCGAGCGACGCGCGGGGCGCGGGCGAGCCTGAGGAAGAAGCGGCGCGGCCTATTCCTGCCGTCGTGCTTATCCGGTTGCTTCAGGTAGCCACAACACCTGGTGCCCCCGGTTGTCGATGGACCGCCGCGCATAGGGCAGGAGTCTAGTTGCACTTGACCAGCCTGCCGCAGGAGCGTGCTGGAACGCGGCACGCGCCACGTCTCCGGGGGGAGAGAGAAGCGTCCGACCTCCTGGGGTGATTTGGACGCATCGTGGGGGTTTCGATGTTGCTGCGAGTTCTCGGGAAGAGTGTTGCCGCTGGTGTTCTTGCGGCCGCAACGCTGCTCGTCGGGGTCGGCGGGGTCGCCGCAGCCTCCGGCGGCACCCAGCTACCGGCTCCGGCTGTCCAGGGGCAACCGGCATATTGGATGGCCTTGAAGGCCTCACTCGACAAGGATACGAGCCTGTCGCGCACGGTCACAGTGGTTGGCAGTCTGCGCCTGCTGACCTACACGTCGGCATCGGGCATCTCTTTCGTTTTGGCGGAGCCTACTGGTCACGGGTCGTTGTCCGTCAAGCCGGACCTCGGCGTCGTTCAGTGCGCCGCGTGGTCCTTCTGTCTGCGCCTCAATAGGACGGACCAGGGGGCCACAGCCTCAGGGGCTGCCGCGGCGATCGCCGCTGCAGCGTGCCTCATCCCCGGTGCCGGGTGGATAGGTTGCGTCGCGATCACCTTTGCAGTGACCGTTGCCGCCTTCTACATTGCCTCCTATGGGATCTGTTCCAACCAGCTTCAGATCGAGCTCTTCCCCAACCCGGGGTCGCATGCGCAGTGCGTATGAGAGAGGACTCGTGATATGGCCGAATTGGACTTGCGCCGAGCCGCGATCGCGGGCACGGTAATCTCGCTGGTGATGGCCGCCACCTCGAGCAACTGGTCCAAGGATC
Organism: Chloroflexota bacterium; assembly: GCA_003141955.1. Taxonomy (GTDB): domain Bacteria; phylum Chloroflexota; class Limnocylindria; order Limnocylindrales; family CSP1-4; genus Fen-1039. Next base: position 6,292 of record PLOC01000079.1, on the reverse strand, counting down.
AGCCGCGAGCCTCTGTCGAAACGCTCGCGGTTGGCCTGCTGGTCACGCTGCTTGTGGTCGTGATCGCTCGGGCCATCCAGACCCCCGCGTCGCCGCCGGTCGGCTCGGACGGTCCTTACGGCGGCTTCTGGATGCGTGCGGTGGCTCTGACCCTGGATTACGTCCCGCTCTACCTTGTCGGCCTTCTGCTGGCCGTCATCGGTCTCGGAGCGATCACGGTGCCCGTGCTTCTCGGCCTTGGGTTCGTCTACTTCGTCGGGCTCTGGGTGGTCGCAGGGCGAACCCTCGGCATGAGGGCTCTTGGCTTGATGGTGGTCCGAGAGAACGGCGGCGACGTCACACTGACCGTCGCTGTCCGGCGTTTCCTGGGATTGCTCCTCGGCGTCGCCTGCGTTTTTGCGGGCGTCGTGTGGGTCGCGTTCGACGCACGTAAGCGGGGCTGGGCTGACCTGGTCAGTGGAACAGTGGTGGTTCGAACCGCCGAGCACTGACACTCCGGCTCGGGCTACTGACCCGGCTGCTGCCTGTCGGCAGCCGGGTCTTCCATGTGCGCCAGGAACGGTGCTGCTGCGAGCGATCGCTGAGGAAAAGAGCGCCCCGTGCCGGGTAGCATCTCAAGGGGAGACTACTCCAGGGATCGACCGGCGACGTCAAGGAAGGTCCATGGCGCTTGAGCGTCGATCTCCGGGGAGGCCCTTCTGCTGGCCGCCGTTCCAGGCCTTATCTACCTCGATGTCGCCTTGGAGCTTGCTGCGGTTGGCATTGGCCGTTGCCGCCTCAGCTTGTGGAGCATCGTCCAGGCGATGTCGTATCGCTTCACCCAGATCTGGCGCTGGAGCGAGAGGGCGGACAAGCCCCGCTTGTCGGCGACCATGAAGAACGCCGCGAGGAACCAGAGCCGCAGATCGGTCTTTGTCCGATGGATGATCGTTCCAGCTGTCACCGACACCTGGCGACCGCAGCTCACGCATTCGCGGAGTCGTCGCGATACGTGCGGCCTAGCTGGCCGGCCGCGAACCACCCCACCCGCCGCCGCGCCGCTGCCGGCATCCGGCTGCGGGACCACCCCGCCCGGCCGCGGTCCGCCGCCGCCGCGCGCCACTTCGCGCGCTGGTGCGCCGGTCGCCTAAAATAAGCCGACAAATCGAACGGGTCCATCGCGGCCGGAATCGGCTGCGCCTGAACGTCGCGGTCGCCGCCCCGGCCGCGCCCCATCCACGGAAGGCACGCATGACTCGAACCCCGCGCATCGGCATCCTGACCGGAGGCGGCGACGTCCCCGGCCTGAACGCCGTCATCAAGAGCGTCGTCTATCGCGCAACCGAGCTTGGCTACGAGGTCTACGGCATCCGGCGCGGCTGGGAAGGCCTGACCCACATGAAGCCGGGCCCCGGCCTGGACACCGACTACATCGTCCCGCTCGATCGGACCAACACCCGCTCGATCGATCGGACCGGCGGCACCTGGCTGCACACCTCCCGAACGAACGCCCGCAAGATGAAGGCCGGCAACCTGCCGGCCCACATCGGACCCGACCGCCTCAAGCAGCTCGAGGTCAAGGACGGCGTCTACAACTTCACGCCCATCGTCCTAGAGAACATCGAGCGCCTCGGCCTCGACTACCTGGTCCCTATCGGCGGCGACGACACTCTGAGCTTCAGCCAGGTCCTGGCCGACAACGGCGTCAAGCTTGTGGCCGTGCCCAAGACCATGGACAACGACGTCCAGGGAACCGAGTACTGCATCGGCTTCTCGACGGCCATCACGCGGGCGAAGGAAGCGATCAACCGCCAGCGGACCACGCTCGGCTCGCACGAGCGGATCGGCGTCTTCCGCATCTTCGGCCGCGATGCCGGATTCACTGCCCTGTACACGGCTTACGTGACCAGCGCCCGCTGTCTGATCCCCGAGTACAAGTTCGACCTCGATCACCTGGTAGAGCTCCTGGTCGAGGACAAGCGCAACAACCCCAGCAAGTACTCCTTCGCCATCGCCGCGGAAGGCGCGGTCTGGCAGGGCGGCGAACTGGCCGAGTACGGCCCGGCCGACTCCTTTGGGCACCGCCACAAGGCCAACATCGCCGAAGTGCTCGCGTCGGAGATCCAGGCCCGCTCGGGCCAGGAGACGCTGGCCAGCGAGCTGACCTACGACCTGCGCTCAGGTGACCCCGACGCGGTGGACTCGATCGTCGGCATCACCTTCGCCAACGTGGCCATGAACCTGATCGCCGACGGCATCAGCGGCCGAATGGTCGCCATCCGCGGCGGCAAGTACAGCCACTCTCCGCTGCCGAATCCCGACCAGGGCCCGCGCTCGATCGACATCCCCACGATGTACAACACCGATCGCTACCGCCCGATCTACACCGACCGCATGGGCCTTCCGCTCCTGCTCGGAATCCCCGTGCCCGAGGATCCGACACTCGCCAGGCAGGTCGTCTCCCGCGACAAGCCCTAGGCCCGCGGCGTGAGCCGGGGCCTAAGAGCGTCTGCGAGGGTTCCGATTGGGCCAGGGTCAGGACGGGCCGCTCCCCGCCTCCGGCACCGCGCCGGCGACACCGTTTGACAAGAAATGCCGCGCATAGCACGGTTCACACGTGACGACTACCCAATCTCCAACCGCGCCTCTCAACGGCCATGACCTCCTGCGCGCCCTCGAGCTGCCCATAGAAGGCCCGATCCTGTGGGGGCGACCCGTCGTCCCGAGCCGGCCCGGCGTCTTCATCGTCGAGTTGCCGGCTCCGCAGCCGAAGGTTTCCATCGACCCGACCGCCGTCCGCCAGTGGCTCGAGCGCGCGCCGGAGCTGCGCCTCGACGGAAAGCGCCCGACGGTCGCGGAGCTGCAGACGCGCCTGGCCTCGTTCTGGCTGCCCAACCAGGTGATCCTCTATATCGGATCGAGCCAGAAGTCCGTCGGCGCGCGCCTGTCCGGCATGTACAAGACGCCTCTCGGCGAGCGACGGCCGCAGCCCTCCGGCTACTGGCTCAAGACGCTCCACGACCTCAACCGGGCGCGGATCTGGTGGTCCCCCACTCCCGACGCCGAGCTGTGGGAAGACGCCCTGATCGACCGCTTCGTAAAGGCAGCCGGCGCGCTGCCGTACGGCGTTCTGGTCACACCGTCCGGGGAACACCGGACCCACGGCCTGACCGCGCCGCTCCACGACGAGGGCGCCGGCAACCCCGCCGCCAGGTCGACCCACGTGACGGTGCTCCCCGATGGGCCGGAGGAGGTCACGACGGCTCGTGGCTCCGCGCGCGGCGCGCGTGCCTCCGCAGCGCGCTCTTCCGCCGCTCGCACCCCCGCTGCGCGCAAGCCGGCCCCAGCCAGACCCGTCTCCTCTCGTGACAACACCCCGCGCAGGCGACCGATCCCCAGGGCCGAGCCAGCCACCCGGGCGCGACGGCTCGCCGCGCCTCCACCCGGGATGGCGATCGCTCCGACTCACCTCACGGCCGAGGGTCTGGCCAACCTCCGCACCGAGCTGGAGGAGCTCACCACGCGCCGCCGCCCGGAAGTGATTTCGCGTATAAAGGCCGCCCGCGAGCTCGGCGACCTCAGCGAGAACGCCGACTACGAAGCCGCTCGCAAGGAACAGTCCTTCCTCGAAGGTCGCGTCCAGCAGCTCGAGCAGATGATCAAGCACGCCGTGATCATCCATTCCGCCAGTGACGGCGGCAGCGTGGTCGACCTTGGGTCGACGGTCGTCGTCGAGACCGACCGGCACGGCGAGGAGACCTTCACGATCGTCGGCTCGGCCGAGGCCGACGCCAATGCCGGCAAGATCAGCTTCACGTCACCGATCGGGCGCGCCTTGATGGGTCGCAAAGCCGGTGAGAAGATCCGCGTCGAGATTCCCGCGGGCTCGATGGACTTCCTGGTCGTGGAAGTCCGCTAGCAGCGCCCGTCGGCCGGGATGCGAGCCGGCCCCAGCTCGCCGACCTCAGGCCCCGGCCGGGCCTTGCGGCGCCGGCGGGACTGACCCACCGCCGTCATGCCACGTGTCGGAGGGCGCGGCCCTGCCGCTGCCGCGGTGCGGCCGCGGCAGGATGTTCAGCACGACGATGATCACGCCCAGCGCCACGGCCAGGAAGGGCATGGCGTCTCGCAGGGCCGTGGTGGAACCGCTCTCGTCTATCCCGATCACGTTCTCGAAGAAGAGCCCGAAGCCCACGAACAGGCCGAGACCGACCGCGGCCGTGCGCAGGCCTGCGTCCAGCAGGTCCAGTCGACGATGCAGCAGCCCGTACAGGAAGAGCGACACCCCGACCGATCCCGGAGCCACCAGGGCCCACGCGTAGGACCAGCTCGCGTAAGCGCCCGTCGAATCCTGGAACGCCAGGATGAGGCCGACCGTGGCGATGATTCCACCGGGGATCGCCATGCCCAGACCGGCTTCGTTGGGGACGGCCAGGCCCAGGACCAGCAACACCAGGCCGGGCACGATCACGAACATCGGCCAGCCGTATCGACTCCAGTCGACATGGAACTGTTCGCCGGCCAGGAACAGGACCCCCAGCACGATCAGCAGGACGCCCAGGGCGAGCCCCCCGTGCTCCCTGTCGCGATCCCGATCGTCCCACCAGTTGCTCATCGCCCTACCTCGCTTGCGCCCTGTCGCCGCGGCTCAGTCTAGCCATCGGGCCCACAACCGGGATCATCCCCAGGTCGGATTCGGAGCGCGGACGAACCCTCCGCCAGGAGGACGCGGCGGACGAGAACGCGGCTAGGAGGACGCGACGAAGACGGGGACGCCATTCACCGTCAGGACCCGATCAGGGCCCAGATCGGCCCGGCTGCCGCGGACCACCAGGGAGACGCTCACCTCGGTGGTCGCAGAGAGCATCTCCCGTCCCACCGGCACGGCGCGATTGAAGGCGACGTCCGTGTGCGCGCTGGGGGTCCCGGTCCCGTACACCAGCAACTCGTTCATGAGGTGCTTGGGGTCCAGCACGGTAGGCGACAGGCCGAGCCGGGTCGGGTCGATGACCTGCCAGGTCGTGACCCCGAGCTGCTCCACAAGGACGTGGTAACCGGCGTTGCCGGGGATGATGTTGACCACGGGCAGCTGACCGGAGAACTGGACAATGACCCGCGGTGTGTCCAACCAACCGTGTAGGCCGAACTGATCGAACGTGACGCTTACGGACTTGGCGGCGCCCCTGATGTCCACCGGCAGAGCCACGATCCAGCGGTCGGCCTGGACGGCGTACGACGCCACCTTGTTGGCGATGAGTCGACTGGCGACTGGCCCGACGAGCACGATCCCGCCCGTCTGCGCGCTCGAACCGTCGGCCTGCTGCATTGCCACGTTCGGCATGAATTCGCCGGCGTAGGAGCCAGCCCGAAGACCGTAGGGGTTCGATGACAGGGCGTAGTACAAGGCGCGGCCCTCCACGAGCGCCGTGCGCAGACCCGGGACCGCCTCCATCGGCACAACCGTTCCATCTGTCGCGTAGTAGACGATCGACGCGCCGTGGACCACGAAGCCTGTCGTGCGGGCCGAGGGCGTCGGCGCGAGCGACGGAGATGGAGGGACCTCGGAAGACGTCTGACCGGGCGACCCGGACGGCGTCGACGCGGTCGCACTGGGCGAGGGCGTGCCGATCGAGTACGACCCGGGCTGCGTCGCCGGCCCGCTCTCGGACGCCACGGACGACCCGGGTGGAGATCCGGAGTCGATCACGACCGCGACGACGCCCGCGACGATGAGCGCCACCGCCGCGACCGTCAGTCCAACGACGACCGGCCTTCTGGATTCCATCGCCACTCCACTACGGTGCGGAGACTCGGTGCAGTCTAGCGGCGTCGGGGCGAACCCTGCGACCGCCCAGGTCAACGCGCGGGGCCGAATGGCCCGGCCCGCCGCGATCCGATGGCACTCCCGCCGCGACCCGATGGCACTCCCGCCGCGACCCGATGGCACTCCCACGCCCTTCGCCCTGCGGGCATCCTCCGGTCATGGAAGGTCACGCCTCGGTCATCGCCGGGCTCCACAACACATGGTTCGGCTGCGAGCGCGCGCCCGAGACACAGGAGCGTCTGGCCAAGCTTCGCACCATCCAGGAGTTGGAGGCGGAAGAGGTCACCCTCCACGAAGACGACGAAGCCATCGAGGGGACGGGAATCGACGGGGCGCGCCTTCCGGCTGCCCGCATATAACCGAGCCCTGACCGCAGGCCTGCTGCTGATGGCAAGCTGACCGTTCAGGCGCGAAGGTCGCGCGCTGCTACACCACAAGCTCGGACTCGACCCCAGAGGGCTGAGGTATGTCCATGCAGGTAGTCACATG
>PLOC01000052.1 GCA_003141955.1 Chloroflexota bacterium | reverse complement strand
AGCACCGGCGGAGGATCGCAGGCGCCGCTCTACGGGCGCTTATCGAGATGCCGGACGCTTGATTGGGTCAGGAAGCGAATCGGCCGTCCAGGTACGGGGCGCCGCGTTAGGCAATTGGGCGGGCGGATGGAGCTGTGGGTCGCGACCGAGCTCGATTCAGGGTCGACCCCGAGGCGGCGCCACGCCACGATCACTACCATGGCCCTCATGACTCGGGACATCTGCCCGGAGTGCGGCGCCTGGTTGATCCTGGCTGAGGTCGACTACGCAAGCTCGGATGCCAGGCCGTATCGGGAAACCGGCACCTGCCTGATCTACGAGTGTCCGGCCTGCCGCAGGGTCTTCGAGCGGTGGATGCGCGACGACGAGCCGCTCCTGCCGATGGCCGACATGGGGTTGTCGCTGCGGGCGCGAGTGGCCGCCAGGAGGCACGTTTCGGAAATCTGAGGTGCCGGCTCGCCCGCGCCGCCCTGCGCCCGACCGCTCGACCGCTACAGCCCGGCGACCTCGTACATCTCAGCAGGACTCAGGCGCCACTCGGCCGCGGCGACGTTGGCCTTCACCTGGTCGGGTGTGCTGGCGCTGGCGATGACCGAGCCGACGATAGGCTGGCTGAGCAGCCATCCGAACGCCAGATCGAGCAGCGTGTGCTTGCGTTCGACCGCGAATCGCTCCAGCCGTTCGAGGCGCTGGAAGTTGGCATCGGTCAGGATCTCGCCGGCGCGCGCGCTCTCGGCCAGTCGGCCCTTGACCTCTCTGGCCGGCCGGTACTTGCCCGTCAGGAAGCCGGACTCGAGCGGGAAGTAGGGGATGATGCCGAGCCCGAAGCGGTGGCACGCCGGGATGACCTCGGCCTCGATTTCGCGGACCAGCAGGTTGTAGTGCATCTGGGCCGACACCGGGCGTGAGAGGTGGTGGGTTCTGGCGCTCCAGTCGGCGTCGGCCATCTGCCAGGCGGCGAAGTTGCTGTGCCCGATCCAGCGCACTTTGCCGGCTCTCACCAGGTCGTCCAGGGCGCTGAGCGTCTCCGCGATCGGCGTCTGCGGGTCCGGCACATGGATCTGGTACAGGTCGATGTAGTCGGTCCGCAGGCGGCGCAGGCTGGCTTCGGCGGCGCGGACGATCCACCCGCGCGAAGCGCCGCGTTCGTAGACGGACTCGCTCATGGGGTGCCCGAACTTGGTCGCCAGGATCACGTTCTGACGGCGTCCGGCGAGCAGCCGGCCGAGCTGGTTCTCCGAGGTACCCAGGCCTTCCTCGGAGCGGCGGCCATAGATGTCGGCCGTGTCGATGAAGGTGACGCCCAGCTCGAGCGCTTCATTCAGAACTGCCCGCGCCGCTTCGTCCTGGAGCCGGCCGGCGAAGTTGTTCGTTCCCAGGCCCACGCCCGAAACCAGCAGGCCCGAATCGCCGAGTCGCCTGTACTCCACAGCGCACCTCCGTCGGGATCGATTGGGAGCGGGTTCGGCTCCCGACACTCAGCCTACTGCTAGCTTGAGCCGGGCGCAGCTGCCCGGAAATGGCCGACAGCTGTCCACGCCTCCGGGCCATCCGGTCGGACGGGGAGCAGCCTCGGTCCGTAGAATGTCCGGAACGAAAGCGCCGGCCTCCAGGCGCGGATCGGCCGGCAGGGTCGATCGAGTGAGCGAGCGAATGAGAGGCGGAGGCGAGATGGCGACAACGCAGATCGGACGGGCCGGCGCCGGCGAGGTAGCCGGGGCGGTCCTGAGTCAGCCGCTGCTGGGACTGACTTTCGACGACGTCCTGCTCATCCCGCAGTATTCCGAGATCCTCCCCGGCGATGCCAGCGTGAGAAGCCGATTCTCACGCCACATCACGCTGAACACACCGGTCGTCAGCGCCGCCATGGACACGGTCACCGAGGATCGGATGGCCATCGCCATGGCGATCGAGGGTGCTATCGGGGTGATCCACCGAAACCAGGCGCCGGAGCGCCAGGCCGAGGAGGTCGCGGCCGTCAAGGCGGCCGACGTGCCGGCCGGCGCCACCCTCGCCAACGTGGATTCCCACGGCCGGCTGCGCGTGAGCGCCGCCGTCGGCGTCGGTGCGGATTCTGTGGCGAGGGCCGAGGCGCTGGTCCGCGCCGGTGTCGACGCCCTGTGTGTGGACACGGCCCACGGCCATACCCGCAACGTGATCGACGCCCTGCGGCGTTATCGCGCCTCTTTCGGAGACGTGATCGACCTCGTGGCCGGGAACGTGGCCACGGCCGAGGGAACGGCCGCGCTCATCGAGGCGGGCGCGGACGGGGTGAAGGTGGGCATCGGGCCCGGGAGCATCTGCACCACTCGGATCGTGGCCGGCGTCGGCGTTCCGCAGCTCACCGCAATCATGATGTGCGCCGCGGCGGCGCGGGCCGCCGACGTCCCGATCATCGGCGACGGAGGCATCCGCTACTCGGGCGACATCGTCAAGGCCCTGGCAGCCGGAGCGGATTCGGTCATGTTGGGCCGGCTGCTGGCGGTGGCCGAGGAGAGCCCGGGCGAGGCGGAGCGTGTCGGCGGGCGAGTCGTCAAAGAGTACCGCGGTATGGGGTCCCTGGGGGCGATGTCGGCCGGCAGCGATCGCTATCCGCAGGTCGACCGCCACAAGCTCGTTCCGGAGGGAGTGGAGGCCCGCGTTTCCGTTGCCGGGCCGCTGGCCGGGATCCTCTACCAGCTCATCGGCGGCACCAAGGCGGGCATGACCTATTGCGGCGCCGAGTCGATCGCGGACCTGCGCGTCAAGGCGCGCTTCGTCCAGGTGACGCACTCGGGCCAGATCGAGAGCCACCCGCACGACATAGAGCTCGCCCGCTCCGCGCCCAACTACCCGTAGCTCGCTTTCGGAGTCGAAGGCTCGGCCGACCGGGGCGGCTGAGGGGCGTCCGACCTCGTCCGGGCGTCCGGGCTCGTTCCGGCCGTGAACCGTGGCGCAGGCCAGCCGCGTATAGCTGATAGGCGTAGCCTGGAGGGGCCGCGCACCAGCGTGGCAGGCGCCAATGGGGGAGCCGATGGAGCGGGGTCTGCGGGATCTGCTTCAGGGGTTGGCGCGACACGTGCCGGCCGCGCCCGGGAGCGGGCACGGCCTGCTCCGATCGAGGCGCACGACCACCGCGACCGCTTTGGCCGTCGTCCTTGCCATCGCCGCCGGCGCGGCTCTCATCGCGGTCCGACAGGGCCGGGCGGAGCCTTCGCCCTCGGCTCCGGCGTCCGCGTCGTTCGACGTCGAAACGGGCGGCTGGGGATGGTGGCGGGTGGGCGAGCCTTCCCCGGGCCTGCTCGCCCCTGTTGCCAATGGATTCCTCGGCGAGTGCGTCGCCAATGGGCTCCCAGCCGCATGCACTTCGAAGGATGCGGTGACCTGGACACTTCCGCCCGACTCCAACGTTTTAGCGGTGGAAGGAGCCGCCCCGTTCGCCGGCTGGTCTGTTGCGCACGGTACTGCTGGCTGGGTGGCGACGGGAACGGTCGATCGGGGCACGTGGCGCTCGAGCGACGGCGTCCACTGGTCGCCGGTGGTTGTCGATCTGCCGGGCCTGCAGAAGGCTCAGGTTCAGGCGTTGACCGACGGGTTTGCCATGGTGGCCCAGGTATACGACGGCCAGCAGACGGCCTCGAAGCTGCTGACCTCGAGCGACGGCGCCACCTGGACGCCGCTGGACCTTCCCGCGGGGGTCTCGGCGCCGCAATTCGGCGGAGCGATCGGGCTGGTGGCGGTGAAGGGCGAGACCATAGACGGGACGCAGGTCACCGAGGTCGTCTCTTCGAGCGACGGCATCGACTGGCACGCGCTTACGCTGCCGGACGGCGTGTCGAGCGTCTCGGCCGCGATGCGTCTCGGGAGCGGCAAGTACGTCGCTATCGGCACTGCCGGAGTGGCGGCCGGCGCGAAGAAGCTGCTGACCTCCGCGGACGGGGTGACATGGCAGATCGGGACCGGGCTGGGTACCTGGCTGGATTCGCTGGCTGTGGTGGGGCCGCGCATCGTGGCGATTTCGGTAGTCCCGAACACGGCCCTGCCAGCCCTCTGGGAATCGACCGACGGCTCGGCCTGGCAGCGCATCGCCCTCCTCGACGGGAATCCGCTGAGCGGGACGCAGGTGGTCTCGCTCGGGGATCGCGTCGGGCTCTTCTCCGGGTCGAAGCTCACCATGGTCGGCGCCCCTCTGCCAGCCGGTTACGCGACGAACTCGCCGCAACCGACCTCCAGCACGAGCACGGCAGCCTCGCCAACGGCTTCGCCCGCCCTGGCGCTCGTCGTCGGCGGGTGGCACTGGCATCAGCTGAACCTCGTGCCGGACATCAGCGCTACGGTCGTCCGCGTTCCGAACGGCTACTTCGGCCGCTGCGGCACGTCAATGTGCACCTCGCCGAACGGCTGGTTCTGGCAGGTCCCCGCCGATCCAGCGATCTTCGCGACGGACGGAGCCGCTCTGTTCTCGCCGTTGTCGGTGGCCCATCGGCCGGATGGAGGCTTTGTCGTGAATGCCGGCGAAGGAGTCTGGTACTCGCTCGACGGCGTCCACTGGAAGCCGGCGACGGTGCCCGCCGACCCCCACGGTTTCCGGGCCGTCCTATATGGCCCGAGCGGTTTCACGCTGATCGGCTCGCCCGACGACGCGATCGGTGGCAAGAGCCGGCTGTACGGCTCACCCGATGGAGTCACCTGGACCGCCGTGGGCATCGGACCGATGGTGGGAGTCCTGGCTCAGGGCGACACTTCAGGCGGGCTCCTCGATCAGACCGGCAAGACACCGATAGGCGCCGCGATGGCCTACTCGGCAGACGGTCGCACCTGGGTGCCGGCGTCTCTGCCGAAGAACGGGTACGCATCGACCACGGCGTACCGGCTGGCCGACGGTAGCCTGATCGTTCAGGGAGGCGGGGCCATCCTGCGTTCGACGGACGGCGGGCGATCGTGGGTGGCTCTCAAGACCGGCTGGGAGCCAGGCTCCCTGGCTGTCTCGGGCGACCGGATCGTCGCCGTGGCGAACGGCACCGCCAGCACGGGAACGGCCTGGGAGTCGACCGACCATGGCGCAACCTTCCACAAGGTGATGAATGGGGCGGACCGCGTCTACCAGTTCGGCGATCTCGTCGTGCTGTCCGCCGGCGGCGGGGCCTTCGTTGGCGCCCCGCTCTCGCCATCGGAGGAGCCGGGCACCACCCCGTCGGCGACGGGCCTACCCGGTTCGTCGTCGGCGCCGATGCCCACGCCCCAGCCGACGCCCGCTGGCGGCATCTCCAGGGACGAGGCCGTCCGGATCGCGACCAACGCGGTCCATCCCACGGCGGACGAGCTCGCCCACGCTTCCGCCGGCGTCGAGCTGGACCAGCTATCAGGACGCTGGATCTGGTCCGTTTCGTTCCTCGAGAACTACAGCGGGCCGCTGGCCGCGAATGGAACCTTCGTCTACATCGACTTCTTCACCGGCGACGTCCTGGCCTCGGGAGAGTGGGTTTCGTAGGGAGGACGGGACGTCGCCTGGCCGTCTCCGCAGGGACGCATAGAATCGCCCTGTGACCCCCGAGCTCGAAGCGACCCTCAAGCGACTGCCCGACCGGCCGGGCGTGTACCTGATGAAGGACGCGCGCGGGACCGTCATCTACGTCGGGAAGGCCCAGAGCCTGCGCAACCGCGTCCGCAGCTACTGGCAGAGGCAGACCGGCGGCGGCGAGAGCCAGCTCATCCGCAGCGTCATCGAGCGGATCGTCGACCTCGAGTATACGATGACGGATTCGGTCAGCGAGGCGCTGCTGCTCGAGATCAACCTGGTCAAGCGCTACCGGCCGCGCTACAACGTCCGGCTCAAGGACGACAAGAGCTACCCGTTCATCAAGATCATCCTGGCCGAGGATTTCCCGCGGGTCGAGCGGACGCGCAAGCTGCCGGCCGACGGCAGCCGCTACTTCGGGCCGTATGCCTCGGCAAGCAGCGTGGACGAGGCGATGAACCTCATCCGGCGGCTCTTCCCGTTCCGAACCTGCACTCTGGACATCCACGAGGGCCGAAAAGCGATCGAGCGGCCCTGCCTGCTGTACCACATCAAGCGCTGCCAGGCGCCCTGCGTCGGCTACATCTCGAAGGCGGACTACCGCGCCCAGATCGAGCAGATAGAGCTATTCCTCGAAGGCCGCCAGGAGGCCGTCGCCCGCGCGCTGAGCAAGCAGATGCAGGCGGCCTCGGAGGCGACCGAGTACGAGCGGGCGGCGGCGCTGCGCGACAAGGTGAAGGCCATCGAGCGGACGATGGAGTCGCAGAAGATGGCCGCCCACGCGGCGACCGAGGAGGATGCGCTGGGGCTGGCCCGCCAGGACACCCAGGCCGCGGTCCAGCTCTTCGCGGTTCGTGGCGGAAAGATGGTCGGGCGCGACGTGTTCCTGCTCGAAGCCCCGCGCGAATCGGATGACGCGACGGTGCTGGCGGGCTTCGTGCAGCAGTACTACAGCCGCGCCACAAGCATCCCGCCGGCGGTGCTCGTGCCCGCTCTCCCCGACGACGCGGCTGATCTCGAGGGGATGCTCTCCGCACGACGGGGAGCGGCCGTCCACCTCCACGTCCCGCGGCGTGGCGACAAGAGAGAGCTCCTAGAGCTGGCCGCTCGCAATGCCACGGAGACGCTGGCGCGCGAGCACGCCCGCTGGCTGGCCGACCAGGGCAAGACCCTTGCGGCGCTCGAGGAGCTCGCCGACGCGCTGGACCTGCCGGCCGCGCCGCTGCGCATCGAGTGCTACGACATCAGCAATTTCCAGGGCAACCAGTCCGTTGGCAGCATGGTCGTGTTCGAGGACGGCCGGCCGCGGACCGGCGAGTATCGGCGCTTCCGCATCAAGACGGTCGCCGGCGCAAACGATTTCGCCAGCCACCAGGAGGTGCTGCGGCGCCGCTTCGTGCGGGCGAAGGCGGGGGATGAGGGCAGCGAGGAGGAGCTGCGCTGGCGGCTGCCGGATCTCGTCGTGATCGACGGTGGCAAGGGCCAGCTCTCGGCGGCCAAGGAAGTCCTCGACGATCTGGGCCACCACGATCTGGCTGTGGTCGGGCTGGCCAAGGAGCGCGAGGAGATCTTCCTGCCCGATCGAGATGCGCCGGTCTTGCTGCCGACAACCTCGCCGGCGCTGTATCTAATGCAGCGCCTGCGCGACGAGGCCCACCGATTCGCGATCACCTACCACCGTGCGCTGCGGGCCAGGGCCGCCACTCACTCCGCGTTCGACGACCTGCCGGGAGTCGGGCCCAAGCGCCGGGCTGCGCTGCTGCGGGTGTTCGGCTCGGCCAAGCGGGTGCGCGAGGCGCCGGTCGAGCAGGTCGCGGCCGTTCCGGGAATAGGCGCCGCGCTGGCCGCCAGAATCAAGGCCGGGCTGGAGGGGTAGGGAGGGCGGCGCCACCGGGGTCGTCGCACGCCGCCGGGGCCGCCCTGCTATCATCCCGCCTCGTGCGAAGATTCGTCCCCCTCCTGATCCTGATCCTTGGCGCGCTCGCCATCTACATCGACATCCCCGGCTCCCAGTTCGTGGTGCTGAGCAATGTCGACGGCGGGTTCACGCAGCCGCTCCAGACGAACCTGGGGCTCGACCTCAAGGGCGGCTACTCCGTCACCTACCAGGCGCAGCCGATCACCGATCCCACCACCAAGGCGGTCAGCTACCCGGATTCGGGCGCCATGTCGACGATCCAGGGCATCATCGAGAACCGGGTCAACAGCACCGGCACGCTCGAGGCGGTCGTTGAGACCGAGGGCACGGATGAGATCCTGGTGGAGGTGCCTGGTGCCGCCAACCCGGAGGACATCAGGAATCTCGTTGGCCAGTCGGGGTCGCTGACCTTCATCCCGCTGGATCGCACCACTTACGGCTACATGGACACGACGCAGAGTCCGCCCAGCCCGGTGGCCGGAACCAACCCTTCGCTTCCTGCCGTGGGCAGCCAGGTCACGGGCGCCATGGGCACGCCCCTGTTCAGCGGCGACCAGGTGGACGGCAACCAGGTCCGAGCCTACTACGACACGTCGAAGACCCCGGCCGAGTGGACGGTCAGCCTCGCGCTCAAGACCACTGCGTCGGCGGCCTTCTCGACCTGGAGCAGCGCCAACGTGGGCAGCTACTTCATGATCGTGATGGACGGCCAGGTCGAGTCGACGCCGTACATCGCGGAGGCGATCACCAGCGGCCAGGCCGAGATCAGCGGCAACTTCACGTCGACCAGCGCAAACCAGCTGGCGACCGTCCTCAAGTACGGCGCCCTCCCGTTCCCATTGATGTTTCTGAGTGATTCAGATGTCCCGGCCACGCTGGGCCAGAGCTTCCTCAACGAGACGCTGCTCGCGGGCGGCATCGGCATCGGCCTGGTCCTGCTCTTCATGCTCGTCTACTACCGCCTGCCCGGTGTGGTTGCCTGCCTGGCCCTGGCCTACTACGGCATCACCGTGCTGGCCCTGTTCCGGATCGTCCCCGTGACCCTCACTCTTGCCGGAATCGCAGCTTTCGTGCTCTCGGTAGGCATGGCGGTGGACGCCAATATCCTTATCTTCGAGAGGACCAAAGAGGAGCTTCGGGCCGGGAAGACGCTGGTTTCGGCCATCGAAGCAGGGTTCAACCGGGCCTGGAACTCGATCTTTGACTCCAACGTTTCGAGCCTCATAACCGCGTCGATCCTCTACTTCCTAGGATCGGCCACGATCAAGGGCTTTGCCCTGGTCCTGATCATCGGCGTGGCGACGTCCTTGTTCACGGCCATCACCGTCTCCCGCACCCTCCTGCGGATCATCGTCAAGCAGGGCTTCGCCGCGAAAGCCTGGCTGTACGGCGTGACGGACGAGGAGTTCCAGGCTCGGGCCCTGCCCGGTCGCTATCGCAGGGAGGCCCGCGGTCGTGTTTGACGTCATCGGGAAGCGGAACTGGTTCTTCCTCTTCTCGGGCCTGATCGTCGTCCCGGGGTTCATCTTCATCCTGCTGACGCCGCTCACCAACGGGAAGGTCGGGCTCCAGTTCTCGGTCGACTACACGGGCGGGACGGAGTGGCAGGTCCAGTTCAAGAACGTCAACGCCTCCGGGGACGAGGTAAGGGCCGTCTTCGTGCAGAACGACGTCACCGATGCCGAGGTGACGGAGAACACGGCCAACTACTTCACGGTCCGGACCAAGCAGGACAAACTGTTCCCGCTGCCGACGCTGGCTCCGCCAACGCCCACACCGGGCGCCTCCGCGTCGGCCAGCGCTTCTGCCACGCCGAGCGCCTCGCCATCGCCGACTGCGAGCCCGACCCCGGCTCCGACGTCGACGCCATCCGCGACGGCGAGCGCGGGGGCGTCAGCGGGCGCCTCCGCGTCCGCGAGCGCTGGCCCGTCACCGAGCGCCAGCGCGACCGCGTCGCCAAGCGCCACGGCCAGTCCGACGCCTTCGCCCACGGCATCGCCGAGCGCAAGTCCTTCTGCGTCGGCCTCGCCGACTCCGACTGCGGCGCCCGTGCTGACCGGCATCGATCAAAAGGGCCAGGCCTGCGCCCTGCAGCTCCCCACCGAGGGTAAGCTCGCCGCCATTGCGTTGGCTCTCCAGGCCGATCCCAAGCTCGGGCCCATATCCTGCACCGGTGAGGAGACGGTGGTCGGTCCGCTCGTCAGCACCCAGCTGATTCAGCAGACCGTCCTGCTCATCCTCCTCGGCTCTGTCGGCATCCTGATCTGGGTCGGCATTCGTTTCCGGAGCATCAAGTTCGGCGCCACGGCGCTGGCAGCTCTGCTTCATGATGTCATCGTGGTGGTGGGCAGCTTCGCCATCATGGGGACCATCTTCGGGGTCCAGATAGACTCGCTCTTCGTGACGGCCATGCTGACGGTCATCGGCTTCAGCGTTCACGACACGATCGTCGTCTACGACCGGATCCGGGAGAACAAGGCCCGCCATGCCGGCGAGCCGTTCGATGCGATCGTCAACCACTCGATCCTGCAAACCTTCGGCCGGTCGATCAACACCAGCTTCACCGTGGTTCTGACCCTGTGTGCGCTGCTCCTCTTCGCGGGCGCTTCGGTCCACTACTTCGTGCTGGCGCTGTTGATCGGCATCATCTCGGGCACGTATTCGTCGATCTTCAATGCCAGCCCGCTGCTCGTGGTCTGGCAGCTGTGGGACGACCGCCGGCGGGCCGAGCAGCTGGCCCTGGCGCGCAGCTCGCGACGCGGCAACGGCTGATCGAGGTTCTCGGGCGCCCGACGGCGCTTCGGGATGCCCGATAAGCGCCGGATACGTCGGCGATGAGCCGTTCGTGGCATCCTGACCGGCATGGTCGAACCGCTCTACCAGTGGGTCGCGCCGCCCCACGTTGAAGTGGACGCGGATTGCGTCGCGATCGGCGCGGAGCGGGGAATCTCGGGGCTCATGCTGCGGCTGCTGGCGGCGCGCGGCGTCGCAAGCCCGGATGAGCTGCGCCTCTTCCTCGCCGATCCAGAGGAGGGGTTACACGATCCGCGGCTGCTCCCCGATGCCGAGACCGCTCTCTTGCGGGTGTCGGCGGCCCGGGCACGGGGCGAACGCGTCCTCGTGTACGGCGACTTCGACGCCGACGGCCTTACCGGGCTCGCGATCCTCGTCATAGCGCTCCGGCGCCTGGGCCTGGACGCGGCCGCCTACGCGCCCGAGCGACTCGCCGACGGCCACGGCCTGTCGCTCCGGGCGATCGAGAGGGCCGCGGCGGATGGACGGACGCTGATCGTGACCGCCGACTGCGGGACGAGCAGCGGCGCGGAGATCGAAGAGGCGGCCCGGCACGGCATCGACGTCGTGGTCACCGATCATCACCACGCGGCCACGTGGCCGTCTTCTGCCGTGGCGGTAGTCAACCCACAGCGCGCCGACAGCGCCTATCCGGATCGGCGCCTGACCGGCGCAGGAGTGGCCTGGAAGTTCGCTCAGCTGTTGCTGAGCCCGTCGGGCGGCGCCGGCCTGTCCGCGCCCGCTCGTGAGCTGGCGGATCTGGCCGTCATCGGCACGGTCGCGGACGTCGCGCCGATCCTGGGCGAGAATCGCTCGATCGCCAGGCTCGGCCTGGAGCAGCTTCGCCACACTGCGCGACCGGGTCTCGTTGCCCTGCTTGGCCGCGCCGGGATATTGCCCGAGAAGATGGTCCTCGACGATATCGGGTTCGCAATCGCGCCGCGGCTCAACGCCGCCGGGAGGGTTGGAGAGGCAGCCCGCGCCGCACGGCTGCTGTTGGCCGAGGACGGCGTGGAGGCCGGCTCCCTGGCGGACGAGATCGAGGCGGCCAACACCGAGCGGCGGGGGTTGACGAAGCGCTACCTGGCGGAGGCCAGGCTGGCGTTGGGACTCGGTCCCGCCCCCGGCGAGATCGCGGGCGCGGGCCAGGACGTGAAGTCCGGCCAGGCCGGCGAGGCCGACGTCGCTTCGCGCGGAATCGATGCGGACGGATCGCTACGTCCGGCGCTGCTCGTTCGGGGCGAATGGCCCATCGGGCTCATCGGCCTGATTGCCGGCCGCCTGACCGACGAGACGGGTCGCCCTGCGGTCGTGGCTTCGCCAATCGATTCGGCGGCGGGCCTGCTGCGGGCGTCGTGCCGGGGGCCGCAGGGTTGGAGTCTGGCCGAGGCGCTGGTCGCTTGCCAGGATCTGCTCGTCCGTCACGGCGGCCACGCCGCTGCCGCCGGCTTCGACATCGAGGCAGCTCGCTGGCCGGAGTTCGAGCGCCGCTTCCTGAGCCTGGCCGCCGCGGCGCCACACCGGTCCGGACGCGCCGAGCTGCGCCTGGACATCGTGCTGGCGGCGACTGAGGTGGACTATCGCCTTGTCCGGGAGCTCGAGATGCTGGAACCCACCGGCCCCGGCAACCCGGCCCCGACGCTGGGCCTTACCGGCCTGAAGGTCGTCAGAGCGCGTTCGGCAAGCGGAGGGCATACTCAGCTAGTATTGGGACGCGGACGCGACGTACTCGACGCCGTCGCGTTCCGAAGGCCGGACCTGGCCACGTCGCTCCGGGAGGGTGATCGAATAGACGTCGTCGCGCGAGCGGCAAGTCGCCGTTTCGGGGGTTTCGAGTCGATCCAGCTGGAAGTGCTTGACGTGGCATCCGAGGGCGCATCGGCGGCGGTTGCGACATCCTGCAGCACGGGCACTCCCGCGTCAGCTAGAGGGCCGTTGCCGGCATGACCGATCAGATCGCTGCAGCCAACCAGCCGCCCGTGCGCAGAAGGTTCGCCGGCGCTCGAGGGAAGGCTGCCCCGGCGCTGTCGCTGGTTGGTGTGCTCATCGCCAGCCTGCTCACGGCTCAGCTGTACCTGAACTGGACGCCGACGCTCGCCAGTTCCGCGGAGGCAACGCCCACCGCCACGCCCGTTCCCGTGGCGAGCGGCCAGACCCCGACGCCGGCCCCAACGGGAACGATTGCCACCAACCCCGAGATCTCCGTACCCGGGATGCTCGTGTACGCGAAGTCGGGCGTGCTGTGGATCCAGAGCGGGACGGCGGCTCACCAGCTCACCCAGTCGGTGAGCGGCTCACAGCAGTCTCAGCCGGCCTTTTCGCCGGACGGCCAGTGGATCTACTACATCGACACCCGGGTCACGACCGGGCGGTGGTACGACAACGAGGGGTACTACGACGCCTTCTCCCTCAACTATCCGGTCCTGTGCCGTATTCATCCCGACGGAACCGGCCGCAAGGACGTCCTCTCCTCGCTGATCCGAAAGGGCTCCGGGAGGATCTTCTTCTGGATCCTGGAGCCTTCCATTTCGCGCAGCGGGCTAACTGCGGCGGTCGCGTCCGACGGTCCGACTGTGCCGACCGTTCAGGACGTGCTGATCCACTACGTCAACACGAGTACGGGGAAGCTCGGAGCCGCTCTACCCCTCCATGACGTCCCGCTTCTTGGCCTGTCGGATCCGGCGTTTTCTCCCGATGGCGGCTCCCTCGCGTACACCATGGAGGGTATTACGCACAACTACGGCACGCCGAGCATCTGGATCTATGCCGGTGGCGTGGCGCACGAGCTGGCGGCCGGGTATCGCACAGCGTCCTGGTCACCTGACGGCAAGTACATAGCTGCCACGAAGGTCGTAGGCGGCACTCTCAACGTCGCCGTTCTGGACGCGACTTCGGGCAAGCAGATCGCCCAGGTAACGACCGACGGCGCGTCGTGGTCTCCAGTCTGGTCGCCGGACGGCAACGAGCTCGTCTACATGCATCTCACCGGCGCGCTGGTCGACCTCAACATGGTGTACATCTCCGGCTCCGGAGCGAACCTGACTTTCAAGATCGAACCCAACCTGACGGACTATTCGGGTCTGGACGGGCAGTCCAAGGCGGCGTGGTACATCCCGGGCTATGGACCGACGCCCAGCCCGACCGCCACGGCGGGACCGAGCGGCTCCGGCGCGGCACCGAGCGGCTCCGCGGAGACGCCGGGTCCTTCCGTTTCCGCCTCACCATCAGCTTCAGCGGCCACTGCGACTTCATAGCAGCGGCTTGATCGCCGTTCGCTAAGCTTGTGGGCCATGAGCTCCTATCTCGATCGCCTGGGCGCGCGCACCCGGTCCATCGGGTCGGTCTTGTGTCTGGGCGTGGATCCCGTTCCTGAGGCGCTGCCGCCGGGCTTTGGCCGCGACCTCGCAGGGGTCGAACGCTTCTGCGAGGTGCTCCTGGACGCGGCCATGCCGTACGCGTCGGCCGTGAAGCCGAATCTCGCCTTCTTCGAGGCTTTCGGGTGGCCGGGGATCGCGGCTCTCGAGCGGCTGAGGACCAGGATCCCGGCCGAGGTCGTGCTTGTGGGCGATGCCAAGCGCGGCGACATTGGGACAACGGCCGCGCGCCAGGCGACCGCGCTCTTCGACGTGCTGGGCTGTGACGCGATCACAGTGAACCCGTACGTCGGATCGGAGGCGGTCGAGCCGCTCATCGGACGGGGCGACAGGTTTGCGTACGTGCTCTGCCGGACCTCCAATCCCGGCGCCGGCGAGCTGCAATCGCTCGAAGTGGCAGCCGATCCGGCCATCGCGGGGCCGTCGGAGCCGCTCTATGCCAGGGTGGCGCGTCGAGCGCGGAACTGGGGTCCGGGCGGAACAGTCGGCCTGGTCGTCGGCGCCACGGCGCCTGTGGAGCTCGAGAGGATCCGCGCCATCGCGCCCGAGCTGGCGCTGCTGGTGCCCGGGGTCGGGGCTCAGGGCGGTGAGGTGGAACCAGTCCTGCGCTATGGACCCGCGGTCGCGCCGCCCGCCGGAGAGTGGCAGGGTGGGGGATTGCTGGTCAACGTGTCGCGTGGCATCGCCGGCGCGGCCTTCGGGCATGACGGGCCGGTCGATGTGGCCGAGCGCCTCGCCGCCGCCGCCGCCGAGTGGGCCGGCCGCCTGAGAGTTCCCGCGTAGCCACCCGGCCGCGGCCGCGCCTCGCGGCCGCGCCACCCGGCCGGCGGCCCCGCCGATCGCTATAGACTTAGCCAATGCGCAGCAAGGCGGATCTGGGCGAGAAGTCCGGCCAATCGCCGGCGTCGCAGCCTGCGGCTGGCCCGGCCCCGACGCGGGCCCCGGCCCCGGGCCGTCCGCCCGCGGCTCGACCGCGGCGCGATGACACGCCTGCCGCAGATCGGGGATTGGCGGCGAGCGCCAGCCAGGCCGCCGCCGCAGCCGGGAGGGCCCGCCGCGATGAGCAGGCCGGGCGGGGCGGCCGCGCAACGGGCCACACCCCCGCGGGCCTCACGCCAGTCCGTCGGGGATCCTCCACGAGCGAGGCCGCGGACGGTCGATCTCGAGGCGCCAGAGAGACCGATCAGCGGGTCGTGATCCTGAGCGGCCTCTCAGGCGCCGGCAAGACGTCTGCGACCAAGCTCTTCGAGGACCTGGGCTACACATGCATGGACAACCTGCCCGGCGAGCTGCTGCCAGCCCTGGCGGAGCTCGTCTCGGAGGATCGTCAGCGGTTCGAGAAGGTGGCGATCGTCCTGGATGTTCGCGCCGGAGACGCGCCGCTTGCGCTGGCGGCGATGCGCGGGGCACTGGAGGGCCGTGGGATCAAGCCGCGCGTGGTCTTCCTCGAGGCGCGCGACGAAGTGCTGATTCGCCGATTCTCCGAGACGCGCCATCGCCACCCGCTCGCCGGCCGGCGCGGCATCGCCGGCTCGATCGCCGAGGAGCGCCGCCTGCTCGATCCAATTCGGGCAGAGTCTGACATCGTCGTCGACACCTCAGACCTGTCGCTCCGCCAGCTCAAGGAGCGTATCTTCGCCCACCTCGCCGACAACGCGTCCGACGAGGGAATCGTTTTCCAGCTGATCAGCTTCGGCTTCAAGTATGGCGTGCCGTTGGAGGCGGACCTCGTCTTCGACGTTCGGTTCATGGAGAACCCGTACTACGTGGACGAGCTCCGACACTTGTCTGGGCTGACGCCGGCCGTGCGCGATTACGTCATGGGCCAGCCGATCGCACAGCAGTTCTTCGACTTCCTGGCTCGATTCCTGGATCTGACCGTCCCGGGCTTCAAGAGCGAGGGCAAGACGCGCCTCACCGTGGCCATCGGCTGTACCGGCGGCTACCACCGTTCCATCGTCATCGCCGAGCAGCTCCGAGGGTGGCTGGAGGGACGTGGCTACGGCACCGTGGCGGTCTTCCATCGGGAGCTGGAGCGCGAATGAGGTTGCCCCGTGTACGGAGCATCGCCTCCGGCCTGAGACGCTGGATGAGGCTGGGAGTCGGTGTCAAGCGCTGGCTGTTGCTGGTGTTCGTCGGGGAGCTGGGCCTGGCCCTGGCGGGGGCGCTGTGGCTGCGCCAGGTTTACCGCGATTTCGTGGTGACGGGGCCCTGGCAGTCGTTCCTGTCGGCGATCACGCTGCAGTTCCTGCCCTACGGGATTCGCGCCCTCATCGTCGGAACCGCGGGCGTGGCCCTCTTCGCCTTCGGTGCCTGGCGCACGGTTCGTGTCCTGGTCACCCCGTTCGTGCCGGCCGAGGCCGACCAGCCCCTGGTCGACGTGATCTACCAGAAGCGCTTCCTGGCCCGCGGGCCGAAGATCGTCGTCCTCGGCGGCGGGACCGGCCTGTCGACGCTGCTGCGCGGCCTCAAGGAGCACACCAGCAACATCACGGCGGTGGTCACGGTGGCCGACGACGGCGGATCGTCCGGCCGGCTGCGCGAGTCTCTGGGCATCCCCGCCGTCGGTGACATTCGCAACTGCATTGTTGCCCTGGCCGATGCCGAACCACTTATGGGTGAGCTGCTCCAGTACCGCTTCCCGGGGGATGAAGCCGATGCCCTCGGCGGCCACACCATCGGCAATCTGCTGCTTGCCGCGATGGCGTCGGTTCAGGGGGGCGACTTCGAAGAAGGCGTGCGGCAGATGAACCGAGTTCTGGCGGTGCGCGGCCAGGTCGTCCCGGCGACGGCGACGGCGGTCACGCTTCACGCCAGTCTGGTGGACGGTTCCGAGGTGGTGGGTCAGTCCGCGATCGCAAAGTCGACCGGCATCGATCGAGTCTGGTTCACGCCCGAGGATGTGGTTGCGTGCGAGGACGCGCGCAAGGCGATCGGTGACGCCGATCTGATCGTCATCGGGCCCGGCAGCCTCTACACGAGCATCCTGCCGAGCCTGCTCGTCCCGGGGATCATCGGCGCGGTCCGTTCGTCGGCGGGGATCCGGCTCTTCGTGTGCAATGTCGCAACGCAGCCCGGGGAGACACAGGGCTACGACCTGGCGGATCACCTGGCTGCGGTCGAGCGGCACACCAGCTCGGGCCTCCTCGATGTGGTCCTGGCCAACAACGAGTTCGGGGCCAGGAGGCCGGGCGCCTATGTGGCCGAACCGGTCCGGCTGCGCTGGCCTCCCGCCTCGGTGTGGCCACAGTCGAACACGCCGCGCCTGGTGCTCGACGATGTGGTGAACCCGGACAACGCCCACCACCACGACCCGGCTCGACTGGCGGCGGCGATCATGAAGATCTATGAGCGCGAGTCTCTCGGGCGCCGCCGATCGCGGCCTGCGCGGACGGCGTGACTGGCCCGGCAGGCGTGGGGGATCCGGGGGCGCGGGCTTGACCACGGCAGAGCGCGATCTGGCAGAGGCGTTGCGGGCCGAGCTCGCGGCGATCGATCCGCCCCGGCGGTGCTGCCGCCAGGCCGAGAGCATCGGCCTCTTGGGCGCCTTCGAACCTCGGCGCCGGGCCATAGCCCGACTCGAGGTGCGCCTGAGGCGGAGCAGGGCCGAGGCCGAGGCCGCGACCGACGCGGCTCACGGCGGAGTCGCCGCCATCGACTCGCCCTTCGACTGGGCCGCGTCGGCGGAGCATTGTCGAGTGGCCTATCTGCGCGGCCGCTTCCTGGCCCACGGATCGTTGAGCCTGGCCGCGGGGCGAACCCACCTGGAATTCGTCGTTGGCGCCGGTGAGGCCGAGGCCCTGGCGCGCCGCCTCGGCGAGCTCGGACTTCCCGCTCCGTGGCGACTGCGCCGGGGTCGCGGCGTGGTCACGTGGAAGAGCTCAGAGACCGTGGGCACGTTCCTGCGCATGGTGGGCGGGGGAGCGGCGCTGCTCGAGCTGGAGGCTCGCCAGGTGTCGCGTTCGGTGCGCGGCGACTTGAACCGCGTCATCAACGCCGAATCCGCCAACTTGCAGCGTGCCGTCGCAGCGGCTGCCCGCCAGCTGGAGGCGATCGACGCCGTCGACGCCGACGGACGCCTGGCGAAGCAGTCCAACCTGGTCCGTCTCGTGGCCGACACCCGGCGGGAGATCCCCGAGGCCACCTTCACGGAGCTGGCGGAGCGGTTGCAGATCCACCGCTCGGCCGTTCAACGCGCCCTGGACCGCATCGAATTCCTGGCCCTCCACGCCGACGAGGGAGTGGGGAAGCGTTCGCGGTCGCGGGGCGGGGCCGACTGACACACCGGCAGGGCCCTTCGGTCGCGGGCCGAGGGGCCGACTGTCCCTCCGGCCTACCGCCCCGCTCTGTCATCATTGGCGCATGAGACCCCTGATCATCGCCGCCAACTGGAAGATGAACACCACCCCCGCGGACGCTGGAGAGCTGGCCGCGACTATCGCCGCCCGCACCGAGGAGCCGGGCGTCGTCCGAGTCATCTGCCCACCCTACATTTGCCTGGCCGCCGTCCGCGACGCGCTGGCCGGCAAGAACGTCGCCGTCGGCGCCCAGAACGTCCATCACGAACAGGGCGGCGCCTACACGGGCGAGATCTCCGCGTCGATGCTGGCCGGGTTGGCCACGTGGGTAATCCTCGGCCACTCCGAGCGACGCCGCGATGAATTCGAGAGCGACGAGCTGATCGGCAAGAAGCTGGCCCGCGCCCTCGCCGCCGGCCTTCGTCCAATCCTGTGCGTCGGTGAGCTGCTCGCCGAGCGCGAGGCCGGCCGCGCCGTAGCGGTCGTGGCCACTCAACTGCGTGGAGCCCTGGCGGGCAAAGACGTCGAGGCGCTGATGTCCGCGGGCTTCGTGATCGCCTATGAGCCCGTGTGGGCCATCGGCACCGGCCGCACGGCTTCCAGCGCGGACGCCGCGGCCATGGCCGAAGCGATCCGCTCGACTCTCGCCGCCGACCTCGGCTGGGGCAGGCTGGCGGAGGACGTGCCGGTTCTGTATGGCGGCAGCGTGACGAGTGCCAACATCGGCGAGTTCCTGGCCGAGCATTCGATCGACGGCGGTCTGGTCGGCGGCGCCTCTCTCAAGCCCGACGAGATGGCCGGCATGGTGGCCCGCGCCGCGATGACGGCGAAGGCTCGCGCCGGGGCCGAGGGCGAGCCCGCATGAGCGCACCAAGCGCCGTCAGAGGCGCCGCAGGTTCGAAGCGCCCCCGCCCGATCGTTTTGGTGGTCCTGGACGGTTTCGGCATCGGCCACGACCCCGCCGTCGATGCCATCGCCCAGGCCCACATGCCCAACTGGATCGAATTCCTGGAGCGCTGGCCGCATTGCTCCCTGGAGGCGTCCGAGGAGTTCGTCGGCCTGCCCCAGGGTCAGATGGGCAACTCCGAGGTCGGTCACCTCAACCTTGGCACCGGTCAGCCGGTCCTGCAGGATCTGCCTCGAATCGACAAGTCGATCTCCTCCGGCAACTTCTTCGGCAGGCCGGTCCTGCTGGAGCTGTGCGCAAGGGCGAAGGAGGCCGATCACACGCTTCACCTGATCAGCTTGGTCGGTCCCGGCGGCGTTCACGCCAACGACCGTCATCTTGTCGCCGTGGTCGAGCTTGCCGCCCGGCAGGGAGTCAAGCGTGTCCGCGTCCACGGACTGCTGGACGGTCGCGACACCCCGCCGCGATCCGCCATCGAGTTCGTCCCGGATCTGGAGAAGCGCCTTGCCGCGGTCCACCCGAACGCGAAGTTCGCGACCATCGGCGGCCGCTACTACGCCATGGANNATGGACCGCGACAAGCGCTGGGAGCGGACGGCCAAGGGCTACAACGCCATCGTCCATGGCGCAGCCGACTTCCACGCGCCCTCCGCCGTGGCTGCCGTCGAGGCGGGCTACGCGCGGGGCGAGAACGACGAGTTCATCGTTCCCACGGTGATCGACGGGGTCGACCACGGCACGATCGCCGACGGCGACGCGGTGCTCCACTGCAACTTCCGCGCCGACCGCGCCCGCCAGCTATCCCACGCCCTAGCCGACGCCGACTTCACCGGCTTCGACCGGAACGCGGCGGGGCCGGCGCCAAAGGGAATCCTGTACGCCACGATGACCGCCTACGAGGCCGATCTGCCGGTGCAGGTCGTCTTCGGCCCCGAGGTCGTCCCCTCGCTCGCGGAGGCCGTCTCGAAGGCCGGCTGGACTCAGTTCCACGTCGCCGAGACGGAGAAGTACGCCCACGTGACGTACTTCTTCAATGGCGGCCGTGAAGAGCCGTGGCCGGGTGAGGATCGCCTGCTCGTCCCCAGCCTGAAGATCGCGACCTATGACCTGCAGCCGAGCATGGCGGCCGAGGGCGTCTGCGAGGCACTCGTGGCGGCGATCTCCGGCGGCAAGTACGACCTGATCGTGGCCAATTTCGCGAATCCGGACATGGTCGGCCACACGGGCGTCTGGGAGGCCACGATCAGGGCCTGCGAGACCGTGGACGCGTGCCTGGGTCGCGTCGCCGACGCGATCCTGGCGGTCGATGCCGGCGATCCTGCAGCTCCGGGCGCAGTCATGTTCATCACAGCGGACCACGGCAACGCCGACGAGATGAAGGACGAGGCCGGCAACCCGGTCACCAAGCACTCGCTCAACCCCGTCCCGTTTCTGGGGATCGGCCGCTACATGGAGAGCAAGCGCCTCAAGGATGGGCGGCTTGCCGACGTGACGCCGACGATCCTTGAGATCGGCGGCTTGAAGCCGTGGCCCGAGGTCACGGGCCATTCCCTGCTCGCGTCGAAGGACTGACCCGGCGCTCCATCGCACGGCGCGGCCCTCCGGCGCTCACAGCCGGGAGGCCGCGTTGGTGTGCTACCATGCGCCGGTCCGAAGTCAGGCGACGCCACACAGAGGTTGCAGCGAACCGTGAACCCACCCCTGGCCATAGGCCAAGACCTGGTCGGCATCTTCCTGATGCTCGCCATCCTCTTCCAGGCGCGCGGCTCCGGGCTGTCCGCCACCTTCGGCGGCGACTCCTCCGTCTACCGCAGCCGTCGCGGCGTCGAGCGGCGCCTCTGGCAGTTCACGATCCTGCTGGCGATCATGTTCTGCGTCTTCTCCGAGGCGAGCTTCCTCCTGCCGCACTGATCCCCGACCCAGGCGTCCGGGTACAAGGCGAAGGACAGTCTCGAGCCAATGAAACGTCGTGACCGGTTTGTCGTGGCCGGTCTGGTCCTGCTGCTGGCGATCGTCGGCGGGGCGATGTACGCAGCGGACTACGGAGAGTCTCCGGAGCCCACCCCCATCTACGTCACGCCGGCCCCGGCCGCCACGTACCGCGAAGGCGTGGTCGGTCATCCGAGCTCGATCAACCCGTTGACGGCGAGCACGCAGGTCGACCGCGACCTCGTGGCCCTGCTGTTCCGAGGTCTGCTGCGCGCGGGTCCGAACGGCACGCTGCTGCCCGACCTGGCTCGCTCCTGGGCGGTCTCGCCCGATGGTCTGACCTACACGTTCAACATGCGCACTGATGCCCGCTGGGAGGACGGTCAGCCCGTAACGGCTGCCGACGTCGTCTTCACAGTGGATCTCGCCCAGGACCCGGACTACGACGGCCCGCTCGGGGGGTCATGGCAGGGGATCAAGGCCACCGCGGTGGGTTCCAACGTGGTGCGCTTCACTCTGCCGACTCCCCTCGGGGGCTTCCTGCGGCAGACATTGCTGCCGATCCTGCCCGAGCATTTGCTCAGCAACACGGACGTGACTGATCTCGCCGACTCGGACTTCAGCACCCAGCCCGTTGGCGACGGGCCCTATCGCATTGCGGAGATGGACGACACTCACGTCCTGCTGACGCGGGTTCCAGACGTGCCGGCGGCCAGCGACACGTCGGGTTCGGCCGGCGCCTCGGGCAGCGCCGCCGGCGCCTCGGCCGGTGCCTCGGCAGTTCCCCAGGGCAACGTCGACAACATCGATCTGATCTTCTTCGACAATGAGGCATCCGCGGTGGCGAGCTTCCAGGCCGGCAACCTGGATACGCTGGGGGGCCTCACCCCCGCGTCCATCGAGGCTGCCGCGACCCGAGCCGGCGCCCGCGTGGCGCGGTATCCGTTGACGAGCCTGTATTCCGTGGTGCTCAACCAGCGGGCCTCTCATCCGGAGTTCGGCCAGCTGAGCGTGCGTCAGGGGCTGCTCGCAGCGATCGATCGGTCCACGATCCTCAAGACGGCGCTGCTCGGCCTCGGGTCCGTGGCCTACGTGCCGCTTCCCAGCTGGTCGCCGTCATATGACCCGACCGCTGTCTCCGCCACTGCATACAGCACCTCCGACGCCCAGGCGGACCTAGTCGCGGCCGGCTGGGTCCGCGGCCAATCGGGCTGGATGCTGCCCAACGCGAAGAGCAACTACGCGATCAAGCTGCTCAGCCCGGACGAGACGGCGAACCCGGTCGCTTACCAGATCGCCGTTGAAGTCGCGGCGGAGTGGCGCGGCCTCGGGCTCGTCGTCAGCCTCCAGACATTCGATGCCGCCGACTACACGCAGAATCTGTCAAGCGGCGACTTCGACGCGGCAGTGGTCGACTACCAGCTCGGGCTCGATCCCGACGTCAGCCCGCTCCTGCTATCGTCGCAGGCGGCACCAGCCGGGTCCAATCTCTCGGGCGTCACGAACACATCACTTGACCAGCTTCTGACGGCGGTTCGGACGACATCGGACACGGACGCTCGCCAGACCGCTATTTCGGCCCTGGAGAAGTACATCTCGACAAACGTCCTCATGCTCCCGATATGCTTCGCCGACTACGAATTCGTCATCTCGGATCGCGTCCAGGCGGTCTCGACGAATGAGATTGCGGATCCTTCGGGTCGCTACTGGGATGTGCTAGACTGGCGCCTCGCCAGCGACGGGTAGCCCCGCCGCTGTGTGCGCCGAGGTGGCGGAATTGGCAGACGCGCTGGTTTCAGGAGCCAGTGGCCGCAAGGCTGTAGGGGTTCAAATCCCCTCCTCGGCACCAGGAATCATTCAGGCGGCGCGGAGGCGTCGTGACACTGTTCGTGCCCAGGTGGCGGAATTGGTATACGCGTACGTTTGAGGGGCGTATGGAGCAATCCATCCGGGTTCAAGTCCCGGCCTGGGCACCACCCTCTTCCTGAGACTCTCGGCCGCGAGGCGGCCTGCGCGAAACGGGACACCGGCCGCGAGGCGGCCTGCGCGGCTCCCGCGGCTTCCCGGGCGGTTAGCTCAGTGGTTAGAGCGCCTCGTTTACACCGAGGATGTCGCAGGTTCGAATCCTGCACCGCCCACCAAATCCTCCAGTATGCGAACCTCGGATGCCGGCACCCGGTAGGTAGGCCGGATATCCAGAGGCGATACCGCCCTGATCTCCTCGTCTACATGAACCTCCACATTGCGGCAGCAGGTTGCGCGCCAACGGGGACCGCCTCTCGGATTTCTGCCGTCACGCCACCTCCCTGGACATCCATCCTCAGGATCTCCCGGAGGTCTCCCGATTGGAGCGGCGAAAAGAGCGGGAACTCGTATCCCGGGTCCACAAGAGTCACGAGCCACAGTGATCTGCCGGGCGCCAGGTGGACCGCACCCTCCCAGCCCAGACTGGCCACCTTTCCTGCGTCCACGATGCTCGAGGCTTCGATGTCCTGCCAGCCCGTGAAGAACGCGTTGGATGGCCGGTGCCAGTCGTACAGGCCAACTCCGAGCCGCTGCGCCTCGCCGCTTGCGACCAGGTAGTACTCAAGAGGGAAGAAGGTCTGGGCATTGAGGGTGATGACCACGTCTCCCGGCTGAACGCGATTGGCCAGTTCCTGTGCGACCTGGCGTCCTGGCTCGATGCGCTCTTCGCTCCGAGAGCTTGCGACAGCCTGCGCGGTTCCGATTGCCATCGCGCCAACGACGGGCAGGACCAGGAGCATCGCGAGCAGCCCACGGGGCAGATGCGTTGCGACGAGCCGCGGCTTTGTGTGCCGGGCGATCACCCCGACTCCTGCGCCGACAGCGATGGCCAACGGCGGCACGGCGCTGCCAAGGTATCGACGGTCGTAGATCGAGCTGAACTGAGAATATGCCCATATGGTCGGCACGAGGCTCGCGCCGAACACCACAGCCAGCGCCAGCAACCGATTGCTCTGAGGGTCTGGGTCGAGCTGCGGATCGGCGTCGCCGGTGGCCGTACTCGCCGGACGCCGGTCGCGCCACAACGTGCCAAGCCCCAGCAAGGCGCAGGCGGCTGCCACCACCACGGCGAGAGCCCACCCTCCTCCCAGATCGCCGAGGAACCACGCCCCCAGCGTGGCCGCCAGGGACCCGACATCGGGTCGAGGGGTCCAGAAGGCCTGCCCGTTCGCGGCCACCGAGAGGAGATTCGGCAGCCACGGCGCGAGACTGAGTGCCCCAACCAAGACACATACCGCTGCGGTCGCAGCGACGCGGATCCGGAGCCACAGGAGCGCGATCAGAGCAAAGGCAACTTGGAGTCCGGCGGTCGGTATTCCGAGCGACATCGTCCAGACCTCGCCAACGACCAGAAGAAGCAGCCCAACCGCCGCGCCGCGACGTTGCCACGGCAACCAGCCACGCCCTCTTGCCAGGAGCAGCCAGAGGAGCCACCAGGCCCCGGTTGCGAAGAGTGTCTCGAGGCTGTACATGCGAGCGTCTCGGTCACTGAGCACCAGCGCCGGGGAGAGCGCGACCAGCGCTGCGGCGATCAGAGCGGATGTGCTGCCCACCGCGTCACGTGCCCATCGCCAGGTGACAACCACGGTCCCGATGCCGGCAACGGCGGAGAGGGATCGGAGCGCCGCCTCGGAGTCACCGAGGAGCGTCATCCAGCCCTTCAGCACCAGCACATACAACGGCGGGAATGTCTCGTGGGAGGACTGCCCGAGCAAACCGCCAAGCGGTTGGCTCGCCAGATACCAGGACGCCGCTTCGTCGCGGAAAAGCTGAGGACCCCCCAGGAACGCCGTTCGGGCAGCGATGCCCAGCGCGACGATCGCAATGAGAGGCATTGCATCAAGGAGGCGACGAATCGCAACCTCGCGAGTCAGACTGAAATCCGACAGGAACCGGTGCCCTCTCAGGGGTCTGCCCTCCTGGACGGACGCCGCCGCGATTGGCGCTGGGCCTTTGACCGGCTGCGCCGCACGCCGCCGGAGAGCGAAGTGCGGTGCTCCAAAGGTCGATGCACCTTAGCAGACCTCGTCAGCGCAGGGGAAGTGCGTTGACCAACGCGGGAGTCCAGCAGACTCTGGCAGGATGGGTTCTCCAGTCTCGAGCAGACTGGTTCGCCGAAACCGAGCGGCAACCGCCAGCGATTGCCGGATCGATCCAACCGCCCAGTTCCCATACTGACCAGTCTCCTCCACCACTCCCAACAGGTTACGTCTGCGCCGGTCCCCCGGTCAGCCTGGACGCGGCGTCGCCGCGGCTCGGCTTGGACATCTGCAAACCGGGGTAGCGCGGGACCAGATCATCTGGACGGGAATGGGCCGATCCGGCGCCTTGGACCGCGGTTGGCAGCCCTGGCTGAGCGTGGGCAGCCATCCCGACGCTCCATTCTCCGGCGCCAGACGGCCGCGGCGGCCGTCGGAATTGCCCTCGTGCCACCCGGGTTTTCATTTGTCGAGATGTCCTGGCGACCGGGGCTGAAGGGCCTCGTCGGCCGGCCCCAGGAGCATTGCTGCGACGTCGGCCCCGGGTAGCTCGGTGGGAGAGAAGCCGCAAGCTGGCTCTCGCCCGCCGTCGAGCACGCCCAGGCCGACCGGGCAATGGAGCCGACCGAACCTTCGGCCGGTCTTGCAGGTCGAACGAGCGTGAACGCCATCAGGCGGTTGCCCACCCGGCCTCGCTCCGCGCCGCGGACCTTCAGGCGTGGCTCAGGTAGACGCCTGCTAGACTGACGCCGCACGCTCCTGTGCGGCCTATCTCGATCGGAGGAGGGACACGTGGTCCCGCTCATCATCATCGTCGTCGTACTGGTGGTCCTGGTCCTGATCCTGGTCGGGATCTACAACGGTCTCGTAACGAAGCGCAATCGCGTCGATGAGGCCAACTCCCAGATCCAGGTCCAGCTCAAGCGTCGCCATGACCTGATCCCGAATCTCGTCAACGCGGTCAAGGGCTACATGGACTTCGAGAAGGGCGTCCTGACGCAGGTCACCGAGGCGCGCGCCGGTGCCATCGCCGCGGGCGCACAGGGCCCGGCCGCTCAGGCCCAGGCCGAGAACGTCCTGACCGGAGCACTGCGCTCGCTCTTCGCCGTCGTCGAGAACTACCCGACGCTCAAGGCCAACGAGAACGTTCTCGCGCTGCAGGAGCAGCTGACCACGACCGAGAACCAGATCTCGTTCGCCCGCCAGCACTACAACGCGACGGTCCTGGAATTCAACAACTCCCTCCAGGTCTTCCCGAACGTCCTCATCGCCGGGCCTCTGGGCTTCGCCAAGCGTGAGTTCTTCGAGGCCGAGCCCGAGGCTGCCGAGGTCCCCGTCGTCAATCTGGGATCGTAAACCCGGGATAGGAGTTAGGGCCGCGCTGCGTCGAGTGGCGCGGCCTCGCCCCCTGAGGCTGCGTCTGTGACAACCACCACCTTCTATTCCGAGGAATCGGCCAACCGTCGCAAGTCTTTCTTGCTGGCCCTTATAGTCATCGCCTTCCTGGCCGCTTTTGGATTCGTGATCGGTTACAGCATCGGCTACGGCAGCGGCGACGAAGTGGCGTTCGGGATCGGTGCCCTGGCCATCGCCGTCGGCATCGGCACGGTCGGCGCTCTGTTCTCCTACTACGGCGGCGACAAGCTCGTGCTGTCGAGCTCGCACGCCCAGAAGGTCAGCGCGCAACAGGCCCCGGCGCTGTACGACGTCGTCAACGAGATGGCGATCGCGGCGGGCGTGCCGATGCCCAAGGTCTACATCATCAACGACCCCTCGCCCAACGCCTTCGCTACCGGCCGTGACCCCCAGCACTCTTCAGTGGCCGTGACGACCGGCCTGCTGCAGAAGATGACTCGTGAAGAGCTTCAGGGCGTCCTCGGCCACGAGCTATCGCACGTCCGCAACTACGACATCCGCTTCACTCTGATCGTCGGCGTGATGGTCGGCAGCCTGGCGCTGCTGGCAGGCTTCTTCCTGCGATACACGTTCTTCTTCGGTGGCGGGCGCCGCAACAACAACAGTGGAGGAGGCGGTGGGTTCGCGATCATTCTGCTGCTGGTCGGGGTGGTCATGGCGGCCGTCAGCTACGTGTTCGGAGCCCTCGTGCAGATGGCGGTCAGCCGCCAGCGCGAGTACCTTGCGGACGCGTCGTCGGTGGAGCTGACCCGCAACCCGCATGGCCTGGAGAGCGCCCTGGCCAAGCTGGCTTCGGACAACGAGCCGCTCCACTCGGTCAACGGCGCCACCCAGCACCTCTACATCGTCAATCCCCTCAAGAAGCTGGGCGGTGGATCGGCCCTGTTCTCGACCCATCCGCCGATCGTCGATCGGATCAACCGCCTGCGCCAGCTCACGGGCGATCCGCCCATGAATCCGGCCGAGGTGCGCCAGCTGACGGGGCTCGAGTAGGCGATCGGCCGGGGCCCGAAAGGGTGCGGGCGGTCGCCTTGCAGCGTTTCGGCCCGGCGTGGTACCTTTCCCCGCGCCGACGGGCAGCCAGTCCGTCAGACCGGGCCGAGATAGCTCAGTTGGTAGAGCACGCGACTGAAAATCGCGGTGTCGCCAGTTCGATCCTGGCTCTCGGCACCATATACGGCTGGCACGGTTTTCGAGCGGAAGTGGCTCAGTTGGTAGAGCATCACCTTGCCAAGGTGAGGGTCGCGGGTTCGAGTCCCGTCTTCCGCTCCACTCCCTTCAAGCTGCCGACCCTGGCGGGTGTCCGTCGACGGATCGAACCTCTGCCCCTTCGTCTAGTGGTAGGACAGCGGACTTTGGATCCGTTAGGCGAGGTTCGAATCCTCGAGGGGCAGCCAGTCTGACCGCAAGTCGCCGGTTCCCCTGCCGGCCCGCGTCGAGGCGACGTACCCAAGTGGTTAAGGGGGAGGTCTGCAAAACCTCTATTCAGCGGTTCGAATCCGCTCGTCGCCTCCACTTCCCCTCGTGAAATGGCTCACCTGGCGGGAGTCTGTCCGGCTTCGGTAGCAACACGGTAGCAACAGAGCGTACTCTTACACGCGAACGCGACGGCCCGCGGGGCAAACCCGAGGCTGTCTGGAGCGCTCCTGCACAGGAGCACCGCTACCATGAGCGAGCGGATTGCCGCCAAAAGGGACCGCCACCGGTCGCCGGGCGAAGGGTCGGTCTACGAGGTCGACGCTGGCGGCCACCGCTGGCGCGGCGCGATCACCTGGACGGACCCCGACGGCACTCGGCATCGGCGAGTCGTCCAGGGCGAGACATCGAAGGACGCCAGAGACAAGCTCGACCGGCTGCGAGATGAGCTGCGCCTCGGCACGATCGCACCCGCCGGCCAAGGTGTCACGGTTGAGGAGTACCTGGCGGACTGGATCGAGCGTGAGAAAGCCCACGTCCGCCCCTCGACGTGGCGCAGCCGTGAGATGCACGTCCGCTGCTATCTGATCCCCACGTTCGGAAAGCGACCGTTGTCGCGGTTATCCCCGGCTGAGGTTGAGCGTGCGCTCGCCCGGTTTACGCATTCGGGGCGGCCCGTGCTGCCGAATGAACGGCTCGGCAGGCGTCCCAAAGACCCCGCGAAGCTCAACCGCGACGACGACGGAGGCACGGTCAGGCCACCGAAGCGGCACGAGCCCATCTCGCCTTTGACGGCCCGCCACGTCCGGGCCACGCTCCGGATCGCTCTGGCGTCCGCAGTACGTGACGGCCGACTCGGACGGAACGTTGCCGCCGATGCGCGGCCGCCCTACGTCCCGCACAAGCCAGTGGCCTACCTGTCCGCCGATGAGGTGCGGAAGCTGCTAGACGAAACGCAGGATGACTCATGCGGCCCGATCTATGCGGTCGCTGCGGCGACGGGCCTGCGGCTCGGTGAGCTGCTAGGCCTGGCATGGTCCGACGTGGATCTCGCGGCCGAGACTCTGGCGGTCCGACGCTCGCTTGCTGTGGCCCAGAATGGCGCCTGGCAGCTGGCGGAGCCGAAGTCAGCGCGGAGCCGACGGACGATCCCGCTGCCCTTGGTTGCTCGCGACGCACTCAAGCAACGCCGGGTCGTGCAGGAAGCTGACAGGACGGCCGCCGGAACTGCCTGGCAGGATCGGGACGGCCTGATCTTCACCGATGCCCTGGGGCGTCCGATGCGGCCGGAGGGCCTGTCAGCGGCCTTCCAGAAAGCCAGAGAGGCTGCGGGTCTGCCCCGTGTGCGGTTCCACGACCTCCGGCACTCGGCGGCCACACTCATGCTCGCCGAGGGCGTCCCTCTTGCGGTTATCAGCGAATGGCTCGGCCACGCCGGAATCGCGATCA
Source organism: Chloroflexota bacterium (assembly GCA_003141955.1). GTDB lineage: Bacteria > Chloroflexota > Limnocylindria > Limnocylindrales > CSP1-4 > Fen-1039. The sequence continues at coordinate 8,156 of PLOC01000052.1, read as the reverse complement.
CGGCGCAGCACTACGCGGCCGTGGTGCCGCAGCTTCGGCGTGAGGCTGCCGACGCGATGGACCGGGCGCTGCAGGTGAAAGGCCAGCCAACAGACTAAACGGGAGGAGCGGTTGAGCGTCCCCCTCGATCACTCCTGGGCTGACGCGACCTCGGTGATCGCCGAGGACGGAATCAATCGTCGCCGGCCGACCTTCACGCTCCGGACGCGTCCTGCACCGATCTCCGAATACAGGGCTGTGCGGCCGACGCCGAGGGCCCGCGCCGCCTGCTCGATGCTCAGCAGGTGGTCGGGTTCCCGCTGGCTCGGGCGACGTTCGGTGGCAATCTCATCTCGCAACGCGGCCACAAGCTCCATCATGGCCGTCGTGAGCCGGTCGCTCATAGGACCATGCTCGCTCGAGGGCACGACTGGCAGGAGCATCGGCCTAACGATCTGGCCTCCGCTTCGGGCTGACTGCCGGCCGGGTCGGCGAGCTCGCTCTGGGACAGGCTTGCGCATCGGCAGTTCGTTCATGGCGCCGACCAATGCTGCGACCACCGGAATGGGGCGCTCGCCGGCATACCGTCCTTCCGGTGCACCCCGGTAGAACCCACGGGCGAGGTCGGGCTCGCTCGAAAGCTCGCAGCCACGGGCCGTTCGGCAGGACTCAGCCCTGATCCGGCGTAGTGGAAGCTCCGTCGGATGACGACCTGGTCGCCTATGGCCTTGGCGCGGATCTGTGCGAGCCAGGGATCGGCCTGGGCTCGATACTCGGCTCGTGCGCCTCGCAGGGCCGCGAAGGTGACCGAGTAGCGACGGGCCTTGGTCAGGAAGTGACCGCGGAAGCCGAGGGTATGTGCCCAACGTGGGCTCAGGGTCCAGGCCGATCGCATCAGGGCGCGGGCGTGATCGGAGAGCTCCGCCCGCTCGATCACTGCCTTGACGCGGATCCGCCGATCCAGGCCGCCGCCAACTCCAGCGTCCTTGGTTGCGTACTTTGCGAGGTAGCCTGCGACTGCGGTCCGGTCGGCATCGCCGCCGTTCGCGTTGTGCTCTATGGGCCGGACGTCGACCTGCTCGCCCCAGCGGACCATCAGCTCGCGACCGTCGGGTCCTGCCACCGTAACCGCTACGCGCGCCGCGGTGCGGGCGACGGCCTCCGCTAGACGCTGCGCCGTCGCTCCGCTCGCCGGCGCGGTGTCGGGACCGTCGGGTCCGTCGAGGCGGATGACCGCATGGACATGCACCGATCCACGGGCCTGGAACTCGGCGACCTTGGCGTAGGCGACGCGGACCCCGGTGCGCAGCGCTGCGACGCTCAGACCGCCCAAAGCCGCGAGCTCGCGGGGCAGGTACGTGATCGTGCGACGCCACAGAGCTCCGAGGTTCGCGTTCCACAGGGCCGCGGCCTCGTAGTCGTAACAGGCAGGGCAGAGGGCCTGGCCGATTCGGGGATCATCGGCGCCATGGCGCTCGAGACAGCGGAGCGGGATGCCGTGCTCACACGTCTCGGGCGGGCCACCGAGCCGGCAGGGGCGAGCACCGCCCCCGTCGACCACCCGGCGATGGACCGCGCCGAACGATGGTGCGGTGAACGTCGCGAAGACGAGCGGGTGCGAGGCAACGTCAGTCGAGACACCTTTCCCTTCGTCACCCGCAAGGCCAGCCGCGACGAGGAAGTAGGCGTCACGGCGATACCGCTCCGAGCAGGGAGGACAGCGCGACTCGCGTCGGTTGCCACAGGCCGCGAGGACGAAACCCGGAGCCTCCGACCTGGTCGACCGCCGGGCGAGCACCGCCCCAGACCGAGCCGAGAGTGCCACGGACTCACCTTCGAGACGGATCGGCGAGGTGCAGCCGCCGGTCCGGCGGATCAACTCCACGACGGCCGGTGCGCCGGCACCATAGAGGCGCGAGAGCACCGCCAGCGGAGCTGGTTCGACCAGTGATGGGGACGCAGGAGGAATCACGGACCCGCTCCTACCCGCCCTGCTCGGGGCGATGGAGCGGCTGCGGGGCCTGCGTGGTCTTCGGAGACGCGCTACGGACCGCCGTCGCCCGGAACGACCATGCCAGGCGCGGCCGAGAGCCTGACGTGTCCACGTAGGGGGTTGCCGTCAGACCCTCGAACGCCACCGGCGGAAACGGCGCACCCGCAGGCGCCTGCGGAAGAACGGGCGGCGTACGGGCCGCGATCTTGACCCGGACGACCTTCGTGCGCGCCTCCGGATCGGGGTCGAAGACCGAGATCGCCCACAGGGGCAACCCAGAGTCTCGATCGTGCGCCTGGACCTTTTGCTCCCGTGTCGAGGCCTCGAAGTCGATGACCTGCTCTACGCCTCCCACGGCGTATACCCCTCCCGGGAATACGAGCTCATTGGTGATTGGAATGTGCCTGCTAAGTGCCATGTCATGGCCTCCTATCTGATTTCGAACAGCCAGAACCAGCCGACGCTTTGCTCACAGCTATCGCAGCTGAGGAGCTCGTGCGGCTCCGAAAAGTGGGGGCGAGCGCTCTCTTTTGGTCCGGATGCCTTACCGGGACCAGGGCCAGTCGCCACACAACACGCTAGGCCGACCGACCGGGAGAATCAAGACTGTTTGAGTACACAATTGCGTACGAAATTCGCAGATCTGCGGCTGAGCGACCGTCAGCCTGTGACAAATGACACGGACTACGGCCGAGACCGCGGACCGAACCACGGCCAGCAACGTGGTCGATCGGATGGAAGCGTTCTCCACGGGCTTTCGCTCGATCGCTGCGACCGGCGAGTATGGCCCGATGCACGGGGTCATCGGGCTGGTTCGCCTCTTATCGCCGCGATCCGCTCGCAGGAACATACCGAGGGGCCGGGGCTGGTGATCATGTCCGCGCAGTCGAGTAGGTACGCAGGCTGGACCCGAACCTTGGTAGCTGAACCTCGGATGCCGCTTGTTACAACTTTCTCTACGAGATCGAGATCGAGATCAAGAACATGATGGTCGGCCGCGCGCTCGCCCGCGCAGGCTTCTGGAGGTTCCTCTGGAAGTAGCCTAGTCCCGCGCATTCACCCGAGGCCCGGCGGACCCCCTCCCGTCGGGCCTCTTTGCATGTATGCTCCGGGCATGGCGACAATCCGAGGGCTCCGCGTTCACCGCGACTGGTCATCGATGCTCGAAGCGCCGGTTGATGATGTCCCAAGCCCCGGCGAGTACGAGGTCAACTCAGTTGTCGACTAGTTGGCCGCGAGGTTGGGCAACCTTGACATCGACGCTCACGACGCGGAACTCTTTGAGGTGACGCTGGCGGCGATGGGCGTGGAGTTCAGCAGAGAGGACGTCACGACCCCGACGTTTCGGTAGAACCCCCGCAAATGGCAAGGCGAAGGGTAGCGACAGCAGATGGGTTCGGACTGGGTCCGGTTGGCCCGCGAGGTCATTACCGGGCGTCGCAACGTGACGATCGAGTCGACCATCGGCGGATACGTGGCTGCCGACGGTTCGCCGATGGGGCGGCCGCTCATCATGGTGGGGGTTGTGAACGCCGGGAAGCCCCTCGTTCGAGTCACGGGCGCCGCCCTGACACTGAATAGCGGCGGCGTGATCCCATTCGTGTTGAGCCGAGCCGACATGCCGCTGCTCCCCCGAGTCTTGACCGAGACTGAGGAGCACGTCTTCGTAATGGACCTCGACCAGTGCATACGGTTCCTGCGCTCCGAGACGCCTCCGATGCGCTTGCAGAACGTAGTGATCTACACCACGACAGGAAACGTCCGGAAGAGAGTCTCGCAGACCCTTCAAACCGCAGAAGAAGCCTGGGTACCGCGATAGGTAAGCCGCAGTTGAGTGGCGACGGCCACCCTCTCGACCGGGCCGCGCTCCGCGCCCGGACGCTCGATCTCGGGGACGCCTGACCAGTTCTGCCCGGGGCGTCGCGGCTCGCTATGCTGTTCGGGTGGACAACTACCAGTTCGTCGCGTCCCTCGTGTCGAGCCTGGCCTGGCCTGTCGCGGTTGTCATCGTGATTGTCGTGTTCCGCGGCCCCATCGGGGACATGATCGGGCGCTTGGAACACGTCAAGAGCCCTTGGTTCGAAGGTTGGGCCAAGACGATTGGAGAGGCGCGCGTTGTTCTCGCACCCAGTACGAACGCGGTCGAGGCGGCCAATCCAGCGGGTTCACTGACAGAGAAGTTCGCCGACCTCGCCGCTGACTCGCCCGAGGAGGCAGTCTTGATGGGATGGACCGAAGTCGATAGGCGTCTTCGGCAGAAGATGAGTGATGCCGGGCCACCTATAGCGAATATCTCGGTAAGACAGAGGACAGATGCAGCGCTCCAGGCCGGGTTCATTAGCCAAGGCACGGCGACCGCAATCAGGAAACTCTCAACACTCCGCCGACTCGCAACCGGCGGCCAGAGCATGTACCTAGACAGTGCTAAAGCGATGGACTTCCTTGCTCTTGCGGACGCAGCGATCTTCGCGATCGAGCACGACGAGCCAAGGCGCAAGAGATGAATACGACTACTGGACGCAGTACCCATGTAAGCATTTCCCACAGTCGCATTGGCCCCTGTCAACGCTCCACGGGCAGCCAACGATCCCGGTCAGGCGCTAGGCCAACTCGCGCGGCTGCGTCGGGGACATCAAACGCGAAGTACACTGGCGCCGCGTCCCACTTGGGAGACCGCGAGAACTCGGACGTGCTGCGACCCTTACATACGGCGCCTTGGCGGTCAGCATCTTCACCATGACCGTTTCTGTGTATCCCGACTCTGATCGCATCAGAACCCATGGGAGCACCAACGATTGGGCGCGTCGCTGTGTCGAGGAATGAGCCTCGTCGGGCTATCGACTCGGCCCAGGATCGGCTTGAGCTGACGGCGGACCACTTCGGTGTGAGCGTGGAGTGGGCCCGCAGCGTGGTATTCGAGCGTAGACCCGAGCAGTGGGCAGCGGCCCTCGGTGGCGGCTTACTGGGCGGCCGTGCCGCGGCGGCACTCGGTTTGGACTTCGCTCGCCTTGCCTGTGCTCTCGACGATCATCTGTCCGAGTTGCAGATCGCTGAAGGTGTCGCGAAACACGTGGTCACTGATGAAGATGCCACGTACCTGACCGCCTGGCAACGTGTGACCCAGGGCGCCGAGCACGTGCTGGCGATGTCGCCCAGCTCCGATCGGCTCGACGCCGCTCGACGCCTTCACGACGTGGCGACGACCGCGATCGCAGATCTTCGACGGCGGTATGGAGACAGTAGGTTGCGACGTTCCTGGGTTCTGCGCGGAGTCGTGACGACATCTCCAAACGCCTTTCGATCGCAGAAGCTGAACTCGGGTTAGAGCCGTCGCCGACCGTGCGTGACCTTCGCCGGCGTGAACGTGCGCGCGAGCTCCGCCAGCAAGGCGGTGCCGGCAGTCTCGTGTTCTCCAGCGGGCCAACCTTGGTCGAGATCTGGGCCCGCGACAGCCGCGACTGGTGGATGGAACGGTATTCTCAGAAGTTTGGTAAGGCTCCGCCGCCGCGCTTTTGGATGGCCAACCCGCGCACTGCGGCCAAAGGCCAAGTCCAGCCGGACCTCATGCATCTGTTCGACGAGGGAGATCACCATGCCTACTTCGAGGAGATGGACTCGCGGTTTCGGCGTGAACATGGACTGACGGCGAAGGGCGAGGGATGGATGGCCCAGACGCATCTCGCTCGGTGCGTTGAGGAAGTGCTGCCCACCTTTGAGGTTGTCCACGAGGCCGCTCCGCCGTGGCTCGCACCGCAGAGACTCGACATCTTCGTCCCGGCACTTTCCCTCGCGATCGAATACCAAGGCGAGCAGCACTTCCTCCCGTTGGATCACCTCGGCGGCGACGCTGGTCTATCCGACAGGAAGCACATGGACGCCCGAAAACGGGCCGCCTGCCGTGCCAATGGTGTAACCCTCATTGAGTGGCACTTCGCCGACCCGATCTCAGAGGATGCGGTCCGCAAACGGCTGGGACCGTGGCTCGGTGGTGCAGAGGTGGACAGTGGTGCATGATCAGTGAAATACCCAGCACATCCGATGAACCCCGGACGAGAGCTAACGCGTCATGCGGAGCGCACCGAGCGCATCGGCGACCTGGCGCCGCCCATGGTCACGAACACGCGGCCCCTATGCAGACGTGGGACCCAGATCCCGGACGAGCGGGTTAGCCGCGGCTTGACTCCTCTCGCCCCGACCATACGTACTAAACGAACGGGCAGCGTTTAGTACGAGGGGGACGTTCCCGAACGCATCCGACCAGCCGTGAGCGTCCGCCTCCGGCGTCGGATGGATTGTCATCGACTGGACTCCCAAGACCTCGACCTTCTCGAAGATGGCCTCGGTCAGGAGGCGCCGTCCTGAGTCGTCGGCCGCCTCCCACAGGGCGGGCAGATCTCGGAGCCATTCGAGAGCTTCCGCAGGCTCGACAGTCTTTGCGGAGGCCTTAGCGTCGGCCTCCTCTGCATCGAGACGGGTCATCGTCTGGCCCAGGGTCTTCATATCCCGGTCACGCAGGAAGCGGCTCGCGGCAAGCTCCCGCTCACGCCCGATACGGGCCAATGCGAACGCCGTGTCCGGCGATGTGGACAGGCCGCCGACGACCTGGGTCAGAGTCATGGCACCAACGTGTACGTGGTCCAGGATCTGAGGGACGAGGTCGTCGAAGACCTGGGCCTTGTAGCTCTCACCCCTCACGCGTCCGTCTCCCGGGCTCTTCCACGGGGTCTCCTTCGGGCGGGCGGCCTTGAATGCCGGGCAGGCGTCAACATGGCGGTATCGACCGACGTGCCCCGTGAGACGGCGGCCGCAGGAGGCGCAGACGAGAAGAGTCGCTAGCGGGTAGGTCCGCTGGGACACCGGTCCGCGATTGCGGCGGGCGTAACGGGAGCGGACCACCGACGCCTGGTCCCAAAGACTTGGTGAAATCAGGGCAGGCCCGCCGGATGGCTCGCCTGTCCGCAGTTGGCCGATGTACACGGGGTTCTTAAGGAGCTCGCGGACGTGCGTCAACTTCAGGCCGAGCTCAGTGGCTATTTCCCGGTCTGTCAGCCCGGATGCTGACATCTCGAACGCTCGACGAACTACCGGCGCCTTATCCGGGTCGATCACGAGCCGCTGAGGCGACCGTGGGCTTCCCGGATCGTCTCTCTCGCGCCGATAGCCGAGCGGGGGGCGGTTACCACCGGGCACTCCGAGTCGGCGACGCTTCGCCGCGTAGCCCTCACCAACACGGCGCGACAGCTTCCGGCTGAATGCCTCGGCATCGTGTGCTTCGCGCACCCACTCATCCCAGCCTCGGTCATCGGAGGAGAGGATGCCTTCGTCACAGACGTAGACCGCCGCACCACGGGCATGCATCTCGTCCCGGAAGATCAGGGCCTGCTTGATGTTCCTCATAAAGCGACTGAAGTAGGGCACGACGAGAACGTCGTAGTCCTTGCCCGCCCTGTCGAGCATGTCCTTGAACTCGGAGGTGGACCAGACTTCGGTCCAGCCTGAGGCCGCGACGGACCACTCGATGCCAGTGTCCATCAACCCGAACTGCTGGATTGCGCGGTCCTGCTGCTCACGCTGACTGTCCGGGCCGAACGCATCGAACTGCCCGGTGGTGGACTCGCGGAACCACCGAGCTGCCCGGAGATCTGTCAATTCGCCCGCCTGGGCTGGCAACGCCTTCACGCGGTCCTCCGCTTGCTGTTCGGATCGAGAGTACCAGCATCTCGAAGACGGTTCCGGTGAGCTTGCTGGACCATGACCACCAGGGCCGTAACAAGGCGGTCAGGGGAGATGTTGACCTCGTGTGGGTACGAGACCTGACGAGTCCGTCCGCCGCCATTCTCAAGTGCCTCTGCGGCCCTTCGATCACCGACAAGCTGGGCTGAGACCTGCACTGGCTCATCGGGAAGGGACTCGATGAGCGGCGGGCGAAAGACAGTACGGCGGCTGGCCTTGTCGGATCGAACGGCGGCAACCCGGGACGATATGTTCTTCCGGCGCAGCGACTTCCTGACCGCGCGTCCCGGGAGAGCCGGGTCGTTGGCCGCCTGCTTCCCCGTCTCGACGGCCATGCTCTAGCGTCCCTTGGCCACCGGCCGACCGTGCTCGCATGAGGCCAGGCGAACCCGCCAGTGACTTCCGAAGGGGCTGTTCGGGCCCGACTCGAGCTTAGCCCGGATCCACCGAT
>PLOC01000042.1 GCA_003141955.1 Chloroflexota bacterium | reverse complement strand
CGCGCCGGCGCCGAGTCACTCAGCCTGATCATGACCGAGGACCTGCGGCCCTTCGGCATCGCCGTCAACCTGATCCTGCCGGGCGGCGCGACGGACACAGGAATGATCCCGGACGAAGTATCCGCGGAGTCGCGCGCCGGACTGCTGTCGCCGGACGTCATGGGACCGCCGATCGTCTTCCTCGCCTCCCCGGAGGCCGAAGGTCTGACCGGGGCGCGGATCGTTGCGCGGGACTGGCAGCGCTGGCTGGCCGATTTCCGTGCCGCGCGTGATGGCGCCACCGGGCGGCCGGAGCAGCCCTGATCGAGCGCGCCTGCGCCCAATGGACGCCACTTTTCCAATTGCCGGTCGACACGACGCAGCCATAGTGAGGACGGAACGGGTGCCTGGCCCTGGCACCGGATGCCCCGAGCGATGCATACGAAATGTTTAGAAGCTTGGCCGCCTGGGACGGGTTGCCACCGGCCGGCCCTAGCCCCGACGCGATCCTAGGAGAGTTGTCATGACACGGTCGCCCCAGAAGAGCACCTCTGCCGTTGCTCGGGAGATCGCACCGGAGGTGTACTGCCTGGGGCCGCGGGGACGCACACAGACCAACGTCTACTTCGTGCAGTTCGGTTCGTCGTGGGCCCTGATCGATGCCGGCTGGGCGAAGGACGGTCCGTCGATCAAGCAGGCCGCGGACTCGGTGTTCGGGGCCGACGCGCGTCCGGCCTCGATCCTGCTGACGCACTTCCACCCCGATCACGCGGGCTCAGCACTCCAGCTGGCGCGGATCTGGGAATGTCCGGTATACGTGCATCCTGATGAGGTGCCGCTTGCAAATGGCGACTTCGCAGCAATCGCGAAATACGCTGGCCCGCTCGACCACTGGATCGTGGTGCCCCTGATGCGCGCCATGGGTCGGCGGCGGCGTGAGGCGATACTCGCCCGATCGAGCCTGAGCGATGTCTCGCGCCAGTTCGAACCAAACGCTGAGGTTCCGGACCTGCCGGGCTGGGAGTGCCTTCCCACGCCCGGCCATACGCCGGGCCACGTTTCGTTCTTCCGAGCCAGCGACCGAGTGCTGATCACCGGCGACGCCGTCGTGACAATGAAGCTCAACTCCGTGTCGGGTCTACTACTGCAGCGGCAAGGCCTGTCGGGACCGCCGCGGTACACGAGTTGGAGTTGGCCGGCGGTCAAGGAGTCGGTTGCGAAGCTCGCTCGGCTCGAGCCGACCGTGTTGGCGGGCGGCCACGGCACGCCGATGATCGGCGCCGAAACGGCGGGANNGGCTCCTTTTCATGACATTCCATAGGGTCGGGCGCGACCAACCGAGTTGGAGGCCTATCGCAGGCCGACGGTCGCCGAGCCGGCCGGGGTCCCGAGGATCAGACGCGCTCGAGGCGCGGCTTCACCTCGGTCGCGAGTCTCGTCATGGATTCCTCGTCGTACGGGGAAGGGAACCCGGCCACGAGGTGTCGGTAGCCGATCTCGAGGTAGGGAGCCAGCTTCTCGGCAACGTCCTCGGGCGTCCCGACCGGCTGGTCCTTCCAGACCTGGGCCCCGCCGTTCCGCTCGAAGGTCGAACGAAGCACCCGCCCGGCCTCCGCTCGCGAATCGCGTATCACCACGACGCCGATCCCAGTCGTGCGCTCGATGTCGCGCTCGTCCCGACCAACATCCGTGCAGTGCTGCCGGAGCACAGCGTCCTTGTGGCGGACGTTGGCGAGACCACCGCCGATGTTGCACGCGTCCGCATACTTCGCGACGAGCTTGAGGGTCACCTTCTCCCCGTCGCCACCGAGAAGGATCGGTAGCGCAGGCTGGATCGGCGGTGGGTCGTTCCGGACCGCCCTGGCGTGGTACCGCTCGTCGCGCGCCGTGGGGTCCTCCCCACGAAGCATGCCTCGTATCACCGGCAGGGCCTCACCCAGCCACCGAAGACGCTCCGGGAACCCGCTCCCGAAGGGGAAGCCGAAGGCGAGGTGCTCCGTCTCGAACCAGGCTGCGCCGATCCCAAGGATGGCTCGGCCGTTGCTGAGGTGGTCGAGCGTGGTCGCCATCTTCGCCACGAGGGCCGGCTCACGGAACGTGTTAGCGCCGACCATGAGACCGATCCGGGCCCGCTTCGTGGCCATGGCCCAGGCCGTGATCGTGAGCCAGGCCTCGAACATTGGGCCGTCGTCCGAGCCGACGATGGGATAGACGTGGTCCCAGGTCCAGAGGGTGTCGTAGCCGAGCCGGTCGGCACGTTTGCCAGCCTCGAGCAGCGACGGCCAGTCGGTGTACTGGTTCCAGCACAGGGCTCCGAGCTTGACCTGGTTCATCCGATGAGTCTAGCGTGCCTTTCGGCGTGCACCGGCCGCAGTCGTCCGCACGTCGGTGGTGGCGCTGCACGATGAACATCGTGCCCTCAGCCCAGATGTCCGCAACCCCGCAGGGCCGGTTACGCCTTACCAAGCCAGACCGCAGTCGCCACTCGGGTTCATCGACGAGCGGGTCCAGGAGGAGCGGACGATGCGCGCCCGCTCGATCTCGTGGCGAGCAACCTCGACCACCTTCCAGGCGTAGACGTTTGCCGGCCGGGATCCTCGACGAGGACCAGTCTCGCAGCCGATACTCCGCCGCGCGTCCCCAGGTATGCTGGTTCGGGGAGGCGAACTGCTTGCCCCGACCCGATGACTCGGTATTCGGCTACCCAGCAGAGTGGAGCGGATACATGGCCCGTGCCCGGCGTATCGGCATCCTGACCGCCGGCGGCGATAGCCCCGGACTCAATGCCGCAATTCGAGGGATCGGCAAGGCGGCCATCGACCACTACGACATGGTGGTAGTCGGGTTCCGCGACGGGTTTCGCGGACTGGTCGAAGACCGCTCGGTGCGGCTCGACAGGCAACTCTCCGGGATCCTCACCGTCGGCGGGACGATCCTGGGCACAAGCCGCGACAAGCCCCACAGGATGCTGGTCGACGGCGAGGTCGTGGACATGACCGGCGCCGTAGTCAGAACGTACGAGAAGCACCGCCTCGATGCCCTGGTCTGCCTCGGCGGCGGCGGCACCGCGAAGAACGCCCTGCGCCTGGTCCGGGCCGGCCTCAACGTGATCACCCTGCCCAAGACCATCGACAACGACATCGTGATGACAGACGCGACGTTCGGGTTCGCAACGGCCCTCGACGTTGCCACCGAAGCCATCGACCGGCTGCACAGCACCGCTCACAGCCACCACCGGATCATCGTCGTGGAGACCATGGGCCATCGCGCCGGCTGGCTGACGCTGGGCGCCGGGCTCGCCGGCGGCGCCGACGTGATCGCGATCCCGGAGGTCCCCTACAACGTCGAATCCATGGCTGAGGCGATCCGGCGCCGTGTCCGGAAGGGATCGACGTTCAGCATCGTGGCCGTGGCCGAGGGGGCCAGGAACCCCGAAGACGCCGCGGCCTTCGCGGAGGCCGAAGCCCGCAAGCGGGCGGCCTCGACTCCGGAGGAGATAGAGTCCGCTGTCGGGGCTCTGGCCGCCGTCGAGGCGGCTCACGCGGGCAACACCCTTCATCTGGCAGGCCAGCTCGAGGCGCTCACCGGTCTCGAGTCGCGGGTCACCATCCTCGGCTACGTGCAGCGCGGTGGTACACCCTCGGCAGCCGACCGATTGCTGGCGACGCGCCTGGGGAGCGCCGGTGCGGACCTCATCAACGAGGGCGTGTTTGGGGTGATGGTGGCAGCGCGGGGTGAGGGGTCGGAGCCGGTGCCTCTCGACCAAGTGGCCGGCAAGCGCAAGCTGGTGCCGCTCGACCACTCGTGGATCGTGGCCGCGCGGCACGTGGGGACCTGTCTGGGCGACTGATCAGCACCGAGCACGCCGCAAGGTGTTGGGCGTTTGGGCACCGCTCGGCGAAACCCGCGCCGCCGAGATCGCGGCTAGGAGTCAACAAGAGTGATGGCCCCTGGCACTCATCCAGGGGCCATCGGTACTCAAAAAGCGGGTGGGGGCTACTTGCCCTTCTTGTCC
>PLOC01000046.1 GCA_003141955.1 Chloroflexota bacterium | reverse complement strand
GAGGGTTTCACCACGCTACGCACCGGGGCTTATCTGCGCCTTATCATCGCGGCCCCAAACTGTCTCGCAAACGGCCGCTTCTCCACCCGGAGTGGCCGCGTCCGAGCCCTCGCCGCCTTCCCCCCTCAGGCGGCGAGGGCTTCTTGCTGCCGGCGGGGACTCGAGTCGCCAGTGGCTCGCCGCCGACCTCGAGAATCGCCCGAACGGAGCCCGTCCGTCGAGGCCTACACCATCTCGCCGTTCATCCTCAAGACAATTCTCGCCCTGCCGCCACGTCCTGAACTACGCGATCGCCGCTCCTCTCTTCTGGCGGGGAAATAGGCGCTGTCCGCGCAACTTCACCTTCCGACTGCATAAACGACTACATATTCGCAACGATGATTCGCGATAACTGCACGACACTCCAACGGACGTGCGTCGACAAAGAGCACGCCAAGGTAGTCGCGCTCGGGCTATCCAGAGATGTCAAAGTCGCAGGACACTATCCATCTGCCGTATCGAGGGCAAGACAACTCCCGAAGAACTCGAAGCCTGGTTCGAGCCATTCATTGGCAAGCACGTCGTGGCGAAACCAACCCACAGTTCTGGCCGTGTGCTCTTCCTGGATCAAGCAGTGCCACGTGAGAGCCTGGTGGACTTCTTGGACTACTCGAAAAAGAACCTGTTCCCTTTCGCCAGGGAAACGCAATACAGAAACCTGGAGCGCAAGATGATCAGGACGTCTTTCGGCCAGTGTCGATTTTGTCAGAGTCGATCTATATGACACTGACAGGGGTGCACTTCGGGGATTCCACATTCACCCCAGCCTCAGGGTCACGCAGCTTCTCCGATGAAGGGTTCGCCACCGAGTTGCTGCACAAGGTGAGAACGTCACGTGACCTGCTACACCCGCCCGGCCTGTAGCGGGTGACTGACCGGCAGGCGCGGGCCTGGCGGCGCTCAGGCTGCAGTGCCGGCTGCGTCGGCTACGGCCCACTCCATGAGCTCTCGGTCACGACCAGGACTGGCTGTGGGCTGCAAGTCGACGATGTCGGGGCGCAATCGAAGATCTTCGATCGCACGACCGCCACCACGACGAGCCGGCCAACCAGGTTCGCCGGGATGTCGACAACCGCCCTGATCGCCACACCGCCGACCTTCCAGTAGCCGCCGGCCGGGGTCGCCGTGGTGTTAGGAGTCGGTGCGAGCTGACCGCTCGGGCACGAGCCGACCTGCGTCAGCCTGCCGCTGAGCAGGAACGACGTGGCCGCCGGGAGGTTCGGTCCGCGATAGACCGGCTGGGCGGGAGTCCACGTGACGATCACGTACGGTGGAGCGTAGGGATCGTACGACCAGACTGCCGCATCGATCACGATCGCCTACTCGCACTCCGACTTGAAGTCCGCCGAGCACCGGGCGGCGCGGGCATCGTTCAACCGTGGCCATGATGTCCCTCCCTCATCGATAGCGCGGCACCAAAGGGTAGCGACCCTCTACGGCGTCCGTCCAGAGCCGCGGCGTGGATCAGACGGGCCTCCGTCCCAACCCTGTGTGAGCAGGACCTCCTCCTCCCCGGACCCGATCACGCCGACGATCGCCTCGGCCACATGCTCCGCCGAGTGTGGCGTCGGGGCCCACGATCCACCGCCGACCCGGCCGCCCGCGGCCAGCGACTGGTGAAACTCCGTGGCGGTCACGGCCGGATACACGAGCGACACGACGATGCCGTCGGGCGCAAGCTCTCTACGGGCGACCTGCGAGAGCATGTTCAGCGCGGCCTTCGTGGCCGAGTAGCCGCCCACGCCGGGGAGGACCATTCGGGACGTCATGGAGCTGACGTTCACGATCACTCCCCCGCCCTGCCTGCGCATCGGCGGGATGACCGCCTGCATCGCCAGGAGAGGCGCGTAGAAGTTGAGCTGGGTGATCGCCGTCAGGTCTGCGAGCCGGACCTGCTCGACCGGCACGTGGAGGCCCTGCCCGGCGTTGTTGACCAGCACGTCGACGCGTCCGAAGCGGTCCAGGGTCGCATCCACCAGCCGCACGATCTGGCCCGGGTCCCGCAGATCCGTCGTCACCGCCAACGCGTCCGGCAGATCGTGGGCCAGGGCCTCGATCCGCTCACCGCGGCGCGCGGCCAGCACCACCTTCGCCCCGCGTCCCGCCGCCAGTCGGGCGGTCGCCGCGCCGATGCCTGACGAGGCCCCCGTGACGATGACGACCGCGCCGTCGAGCTCCATGCCGCGATGCCTCCCGATGTTCAAGAGCACGGGGCGCCGGCTGCTGCCGCGCCGCTCGAGCGGCTCCGAGCCGCTGCGCTCAAGTCTAGGACCGGGAGCCCGTCACGGCCCACGCTCGCGAGGGCTGTCTTGCGGCTCGGCCCCTCGGGCGGCTGCCGAATCACGCTGCGCGGGCGAGTCTCCCGACCTCTATTTCACCGGCTCGATGATGACCCACTTGCCGTCCCACTCGGTCCTGCCGATCTGGCCATCTATGGGGTCTCGATACGGGGAGTCGGTCTGCCGGTACGGGTCGAATTGCAACCACGACCATCCCCAGTGCCATCTCGCGGCTGTGATCCAGCTATCGCGATAGCGGGCCGAGCGCCAGGGATCGGTCAGGTAGACACCGACGATGCTGAAATCCAACGAGCCGGTGCTCGGGTCGTCGCCCGTGACTTTGTAGCCCGTGATGTACTGAGCGTGGGCGCCGCCCTGGCTTTCGACCCCGACCGGCTTGTGATATATGGCGATGGCCGATACCACAGCCTTCTCGGCTTGGGCCAGCGACGGGTAGGCGGAATCACGATAGACGCCCGCGTCGATGCTGCCCCAGCCGTAGTAGTTGAGGGCATTCCGCCAGCCATGCGGATCCGAGCCGGGCGATCTGGTGCGCATCGTCATGTGCGCTCGCTCGAAGTGGAGGATGGATTCCTGCACCGAGAAGGACGTCGTAGGCCGCCACAGCAGAGTGGAATCCGACCCGGTGTAAGCGATGGTGTTCAGCATCGATTCGGCGGAAGCGGCCGTGCAGGCCGTGGAGTCGGGGTCCTGCCAGCGTTCCGCTCGTGGGTCGTAGAGATCGAAGGTCCAGGTCGACTTCTCGGGCGTTGAGGTGTGAGAGATGCTGGCCGTCGATGCCGGGCCGGTGGCAGGAGCCACGGTCGCCCTCGGCGCGGAGGTGACAGCAGAGTGTGGGGTTGGGACGGCTGTAGGAGCGGGCTCGGCCGGGTCGGCACCTGGCGGTGCCGTGGGGGCGGCACTCACCGACGGCGACGAGGCGGTTCGCACCTCCGAAGTCGCAACATTCGTCGTCGCCGGAGCGACCGACGCAAGAAGCAGGATTGCCACAGCCAGCGACGCTGCACGGGAAACCGCGGCGAGTGGGCCCCTCTCGCTCAAGAGATTCTCGACCTCACAATTCAGCCAGCGAGCGTGGTCCCTGGCAGAGACTTTGAGGCAGATTCGAACCGGTCACATATCACCAGTTCGTACCGGCGGTCCGGCGCCCACGGGGGAAGCGCTAGCTCGCCGGCCACGCGTCAGGCGTTCGTACGCCGCGATCCGCGCCAGCGCCGGCTGTCGCGGCAACCACGCTCGGTCGCTGCGTCACGGCGCTCGCTCAGACAGCGACCTCGTGCCGGTTCTCGACCGTCGCGGGGCGGCCGCCGGCGTCTCCGGGCGGCGGGGCGGCGAGCGCGTCGGCCAGCCGGCGGGTGCCGATCGACGCGGGCAGAACGGTAAGGCAGCCACTCAGCACGATCGCGGCCGCGAGTGCCGGTGAGAGGGCGCCAGTTCCGAGGCCGAGTGAGGCGGCCGCGGCCGGCAGGCCGAGCTGGGCGGCGGCGGCAAGGCCGAACCCGCTCCACGGCGGAGGCGCCACGACTCGGGCCGCGGCCAGGTGAGTGGCCAGAGCGCCCGCCGCCATCGCGAAGGCCAGCACGATTGCCGACGGATCGCCGGCGAGCGCCCGGAGGTCGAGCTCGGAGCCAAGGAGAACGAAGAACGCCGGGACGAAGAACCCCTCGGCGATGCCCGAGAGCTGCACCTCGAGGCGGGCCGGCTCGCGGAGCCGGGCGAGGACGAGCCCCGCCCCGAAGCCCGCGAGGAGGGTCGAGCCGCCCGTCTGGGTCGCGATCAGCGAAAGGACGACCAGGATCAGCAGCGTCACCCTCAGCTGAAGCGCCCAGCCGCGCGTCTGCGACCGGTCCCGCAGCGTCATGGCGCGCGGCGAGCGGGCGATCCGCTGGCCGAACCACAGCGCGGCGACGGTGCAGGCGACGATCAGCGCGTCGCCGCCGAGCGCCGCCGGGATCTTCTCGGCGCCGATCAGGGTGAGGGGCATGAGAAGGACGGTGAACGCGTCGGCCAAAGGGATCCAGACGAGCAGCACGCCAACTCCGGGCCCGATCAAGCCGCGCTCCTCGAGAATCGGGAAGGCAACGGCGGCCGAGCTTCCGGCGAGAAGGATGGGGAACAGGAGAGCCGGCGCGCTGGGCTCGATGATCGCGCCTATGGCCAGCCCGACCGGCACCGACAGGAGAGCCACGATCCCTGCCGCGACGACGCCGGCGCGAACACCCGCCCGGAGGCCGGGAGAGTCCAGGTCCACGCGGGAGCCCGCCACGAGCATCAACATCGCGAAGCCGAGGCCATAGAGGAGGGCGTTGGCCGGAGTCGTCGGGTCGATCAAGTCGAGGCCCGTGCGACCGATGGCAATGCCGGCAATCAGCTCCCCAACGACGGCCGGGATCAGGGGCCGTCGCCCTGACGCCAGGAGCGGGCCGGCGAGCCCGGCCAGGATGATGACGAGCAGGGAGCTAAACATCGGCGTTCGCGATAGAGGCCCACATGAGCGGGATAGTCACGCGCACATCTCCTCACGTCAACCGGCAGGCTCGGCCGGCCGAGCCGATGCGGGCCTGGGAGCGCTGCCGCCAGAGAACCCTCGAAGGGCGCTCGCTCTCAGGCGCTGATAGGCGACTTGTCCCAGTCGATGGCGACGTCCTGGTTCTTGTTCGCCTCATCGACCGCGACCGCGACCTTCACCCCTGGCGCTACCAAGGCCACCTTGGCCAGTGGAACGCGGTGACCGAAGACCGCAGGAAACGGCTTTTGACCGGCGAGGGTGACCTCGACGGTGAAGATCCAGACCGGGTCGTTCAGGCGCGAAGGATCCGCAGCCGGGTTGATGTCTCGAACGGTCTTGCCGAGGGGCATGGCCGTGGTGATGACCGCCGTGCCGTGCGTCCCGGTTGCCAGGAGCTCATCCGCACTGCCCTTGATCGTGTTGACCGAGCCGCTCCGAACGCCGCTGGCCACCGCTGCGACTTCGCCGGCCGCCGGCTGTCCGCTGGCATGGAAGTCCATGTTGAAGCCGCCGGGTGCGACAGGCGCTGCTGGTGCGGCGCCGCCGACGCGGGTGAAATCGGGCGAGACGTTCATCGGGTTGAGCGGGTCGACCATGACGCCGATGCGCGCACCGGGCAGGACCATCGGGATGTAGAGGCGCGGAATCGCCGACTTGACCGTGACCTGATAGGGCGCGCCGGCGCCACCGATTAGAGTGACCTGCAGACCCAGCTGGTACACGGGCGCATCAGGCCCGACGGACGGCGATGTGATCGTCGTGCCGGTCTCGGCGATGCTTTCGATCATCGCGTCACTGGGTACGCCGTTCTTAACGGGGCCCGCGATTCCGGTCATCTTGCGCATCAAGAAGTCCACCGGGCATCTCCTCCTGGGCACGCTCTCCACCAGGCCTTCCGGTTCGCGCGAGCTGGCGAGGACGGCGGCGGCGCTTACGATACAAGCCGCAAAGGAAGTGGGGGCCGCCACGCGTCTGCCGGCCCACTCTGGGATACTCACGTCTTGTTGGATTTCCCCGAATTGGGAGTGCATGACATGCCCGCAGGCAGCGCCCTGAAATGACGCCGGCTCACCGTCCCCGCCGCCTGGCCCACATCGACTACCGCTGGATCGCGCTCTCCAACACGACGCTCGGCGTCTTCATGGCCGGACTCAACGGGAGCGTGGTGATGATCGCGCTGCCGGCCATCTTCCGGGGCATCGGCGTGGATCCGCTCGCGCCGGGGGAGTCAGACTACCTGCTCTGGACGCTGGTCGGGTACACGCTCGTGACCGCCACGCTGCTCGTCAGCGCGGGACGCATCTCCGACATGTACGGCCGGGTCCGTCTCTACAACGCGGGCTTCGCCGTGTTCACGGTGGGGTCGATCCTGTGCTTCTTCGTCCAGGGGCAAGGCAACACCGCGGCCCTCGAGCTCATCGTCTTCCGGATCGTCCAGGGCGTGGGTGGCGCCTTCCTCTTCGCCAACTCGGCGGCCATCCTGACCGACGCGTTCCCGCCCGACAAGCGCGGCCTGGCCATGGGGATGAACCAGATCGGGATGCTCGCGGGGACATTCGGCGGGCTGCTCATCGGCGGCCTGCTGGCGACGTTCGACTGGCGCGCCGTCTTCCTCATGAGCGTGCCGTTCGGGCTCTTCGGCACCGTATGGGCGTATCTCATGCTCCACGAGACGGCGACGATCCGCGCGCACCAGCGGCTCGACATTCCGGGCAACGTGCTGTTCGCCGTGGGGCTCACGCTCGTCCTGATCGGCTTCACCTACGCCATCCAGCCGTACGGGAGTGCGAGCATGGGTTGGGGCAACCCGTGGGTGATCGGGGAACTCGCCGGCGGGCTCGCCCTGCTAGCCGTGTTCGTCGGCGTCGAGAGGCGGGTGTCCGATCCCATGTTCCGCCTGGAGCTCTTCCGCATCCGGATGTTCGCGGCCGGAAACATCGCCGGCTTTCTCTCGTCGCTCGCCCGCGGCGGTCTCCAGCTGCTCCTGATCGTCTGGCTGCAGGGGATCTGGCTGCCGCTCCACGGCTACGCCTTCCAGGACGCCCCGCTGTGGGCGGCCGTGTACATGCTGCCGATGACGGCCGGGTTCCTGATCGCCGGGCCGTTGAGCGGCGCACTGTCGGATCGATTCGGCGCTCGCTACTTCTCGACCGGCGGCATGCTGATCACGGCGGCGGCCTTCGTGGGCTTCCTCACGCTTCCGGCCGACTTCGACTACGTCCCCTTCGCGCTGCTCCTCCTGATGCTTGGGATCGGCATGGGCGCCTTCGCCTCGCCCAACACGGCCTCGATCATGAACGCCGTCCCGCCCGAGCACCGCGGCGCGTCGTCGGGCATGCGCGCAACGTTCCAGAACGTCGCCTCCAGCCTCAGCCTGACGCTCATCTTCACGCTCGTCGTCGCGGGGCTATCGGCGAGTTTGCCGAGCGCGCTGTACGGGCGGCTGACCGCCGCGGGCATTCCAACCGGCGTCGCGACCCAGATCTCCGGCATCCCGCCGATCGGCGCGCTCTTCGCGGCGTTCCTCGGCTACAACCCGATGGCGACCCTCATCCCGCCGTCGGTGCTCGCCGGGCTCCCGAGCGCGGCGCGCTCGACGGTCCTCGCGAACTCATTCTTCCCGCAGCTGCTGGCCGGCCCCTTCCACGACGGGCTGCAGATCGCGTTCTCGGTCTGCGTCGTGCTGTCGCTCGGCGCCGCGGCCGCGTCGTGGTTGCGGGGGCGCCGGTACATCCACGACTACGAGGTAGGCGGGGCGGAAGCGACGGCCTCAGAGCAGGCCCCGGAGCCGGCGGCTGGGCTCAAGGGCTCGGCCGCATTGCCCAGGATGAAGCAGCGCTGACCGCGCGGACGCGGCGTGCCCCGGTTCCGGCGGCGAGCAGACGCCCATCCGATTTGTTGTAGATTCACCCAGATGAGGTGGTCCCCTCCAGGCAGGCTGCTTGCACCCATGCGTCCGGGCGACGGCGTAGGGGCCGACTCGTTGACGCCGGGCGGGAGCCCTCGTTGAGGGCCCGACTGGCCGGAATCGCCGAGGCCCACCCGAGGCTTCGGTGGGCCGCCGCGATTGGCATCTTCGCCATCGGCTTTGCGGTGCGGGCCGTTCATTTCGGGCAATGGCCGATCGGGTTCCGCCCGACGCTGGACTTCGATTCCGCGAACGCCAGTCGCACCATCTACCTGGCCCTGACGTCGGCCAATTCGGGTGGGTGGCAGCAAGTCTGGGTGCAGGAGCACATCGGCCGCTTTATCGAGCCCCCGGTGCTCCAGACTCTCACAGCGCTCACCTACCTCCCCGACGGCGTCGAGCGGCCCTGGACAGCCGTGATCTTCACGTCCGTGGCCTGGTTGGCTGCGTCGGCGTTCATCTTCAGCGCCGTCCGCCGGCTGACTGGCTGGCCGGGCGCCCTCCTCGCCTTTGCATACATCCTGCTGGCCCCATTCGGCGTTGCCGTCAGTCAGAGCTTCCAGCCGGAGCCTCTGGTGGTGCTGGCCATGTCGGTCGTGATCTGGTACGCGCTCCGAGGCGACGTTACGCAGGGGCGCCGTTTCGCGATCGCAGCCGTGATCGGCGCACTGGCCGGCCTCACGAAACCGGGAACGCTCCTCCTCTTCATCGCCGCCATGTACGTCTTGTCGGCCGCGCAGGGAGGCTCGCTCCTCGACCGGCGGCGGCTCCTGCGACTTGCCGTGCTCGTTGCGCTGACAGTCATCCCGGCTGTCCTCTACGCGCTCATCGTGATTCCCAACCAGGCAGACTCGAAGATCATGCCGCAGCTCTGGATAGACCGGAGCTTCTATGTCGGCTGGGGCAAGAACGTCCTTCGAGCCGCCGGCGTGGTCCCGCTGATCGGCGCCGGCCTGGGGTTCCTGCTGAACCGCCGGCTATGGCTGCTCGCGGTGGCGCTCGGGGCGGCGTACCTCGGCTACTCGTACACATTCTCCTACCACGCGATGACGCACGACTACTACCAGGTATGCCTCCTCGTCATCGTCGCGATCGGCCTGGGGGGACTGGGCGAGGCCATCGCTCAGACAGTCCGGCGTGGATCCCTCAGACGCAGTCTGGCGGTCGGCTCCGCACTCTGCGTCGGCGTGCTGCTGACGTTCGGCCTGGCTCCCCGCAACCTTTACCAAACCCCTCCCGGCACGTCGCCGGACGCGGCTCGGTTCGAAGCCATCGGACAGGAGCTGGGACCGGGGCAGCAGGTCATTTCCTACGCCCCGTACTACGGCAAGTCGTTGATGTACTACGGCAAGGTGATCGTCACGGCCTGGCCGACTGCCGATGACTTGAAGTTCTATTCGATCATGGGCCTCCCGCCGGAGACCGACGAGCAGCGACTCGCCGATTTCATCAAGGCCTCGAATCCGCACTACTTCGTGATCACGGTGGCACCGGCCGATGTTCAGGACCTGGTCGATTTCCTCGACGGTCGATACGCGCTCGTCAAATCGGACACCGACCTCCGGATCTACGACCTGACACGTCCGCTCATCCCGGGGATACCGGCCGCGACCGTCGACCCGACGCCCACATCCCCGTAGTTCCGGGCGTATCCTCGGCCGGGCAGCCGCCCGTCCCGGCCTGCGCACCGGGGCGGACAATTGTTGGTCGGTTTTCAGGCAGATCGCAGCATGACTCCAAAGACTTGCCCGCAAGGGCTCTTCCGCCGCGGTCATGGAAGAAGCTCGCTCGGCTGGCGACACGGACTGGAGTTCGGCTTCGCCTCATGACAAACCCGCAGGATTCGCCTGCTCCGTCCGCAAGCAGCTCCTGGCGCCAGCGGTCCGTTCGCATCAAGGCGCGGCTCCGTGGGGGCGTTCCGTTCGCCTCGGGCCTCGTGGCCGCCCTGGTCGCCGTCGCGCTCTACGGCGCCCTCGTGCCTCCACCGCGACCGCTGAGCCAGCAGGACGTGAACCAGAGCATCTCGTCGGCGCTGGCCTCCGTGACTCCCGGACCTGCCTATTCCCAGCGGGCGTATCAGGCCGTCGCGCCCTCGCTCGTCCTGGTCCAGACGCAGGATGCGAGCAGCACCGCCGCGCCGGGCGGCACTCCCGCGCCGGGCAGCACCGCAGCGCCGAGCGGCGGCATCCCCGCCGCGGACGGCACGCTGGGCAGTGGCGTGGTCGTGGACGCCAGCGGCGACATTCTCACCTGCCTGCACGTGGTCGCCGACGCGACGTCCATCCAGGTGACCTTCGCCGACGGGACGAAATCGCCGGCCACGATTCAGGCCACGCAACCCGAGGACGACATCGCGGTCCTGCAGGCGACTCAACCCCCGGCCAACATCGTCCCGGCCGTCCTCGGTAATCCGAGGAGCGTGCAGATCGGCAGCGAAGCCTTCGTCATCGGTAATCCATTCGGCCTGTACGGCTCCATCAGCGCCGGAATCGTCTCTGGCCTGAACCGCTCCTACCAGCTCCCCAACAACGGGCCGGAGCTCACGGGCCTGATCCAGGTCGACGCGGCGGTCAACCCCGGCGACTCGGGCGGTCCGCTGGTCAACCGCGACGGCCAGGTGATCGGGATCGTGGACGCGCTCGTCAATCCCACGAACGAAGGCGTGTTCATCGGCATCGGCCTGGCGGTGCCTATCGACGTCGCCGGCGGAGCCGCAGGGCTGCCGCCCGACTAACCGCTGACCGCTGCGGACATATCGCTGGAGTGACGCCGGCGGACCGGATCGGCCCATCGCAAAGAGGTGCAGCAAGTGAAGACGATGCACGAACAGCCCGACACAGCGCCCGGCGGGTCCGAAACGCCGACCCTGCCGATGGAGCGCCTGCTGTACGAGGTCAAGAAGGTGATCGTCGGCCAGGACCACCTGCTCGAGCGGATGGCCGTGGCGCTGCTGGCGAGGGGCCACATTCTGGTCGAAGGCGTACCGGGACTGGCCAAGACGATGGCCATCAAGACCCTCGCCGGGGCCATCGGAGGCGATTTCAAGCGCATCCAGTTCACGCCGGACCTCGTCCCGGCGGATCTGATCGGCACCCGGATCTACAACCAGAAGACCGGCGAGTTCAACACGTCGCTGGGTCCGGTGTTCACCAACCTCCTGCTCGCGGACGAGATCAACAGGGCTCCCGCCAAAGTCCAGAGCGCGCTGCTAGAGGTGATGCAGGAGCGGCAGGTCACGATCGGCCACGAGACCCACAAGGTGCCCGACCCGTTCCTCGTCCTCGCGACCCAGAACCCGATCGAGACCGAAGGGACTTACGCGCTACCCGAGGCGCAGGTCGACCGCTTCATGCTCAAGGTGCTGGTCGGCTATCCGAGCGCGACGGAGGAGTTCGTCATCGTGGAGCGGATGACCGGCCAGCTCGAGCCGGTGCAGGCAGTGCTCTCGACCAGGAGCCTGATCGAGCTGCAGCAGGAGGCCGACCGCGTCTACGTCGATCCGGCGCTGATGGAATACGCCGTGCGCCTGGCGACGTCCACCCGGGCCCCCAAGCTGCACGGCATGCCGGAGCTTGAGCGCTACATCACGTACGGTGCCAGTCCGCGCGCCTCGATCAACCTCATCCTCACGGCCCGCGCGCTGGCGTTCGTGCGCGGCCGCGACTACGCGCTCCCCCAGGACGTCCTCGACATGGCCCGCGACGTGATGCGCCACCGGCTGGTTCTGTCGTTCGAGGCGCTCTCGGACAACGTGTCCGCGGACGACGTGCTGACAACTATCCTCAAGCGAGTTCCGGTGCCGGTGGTACCGCTGAGGGAGCGTTCCCACGCCCGCGCCAGCGCCTGAGGCCTTCCCCTGGACCGCCTCGCGGTGGCATGACGAGGAGCCGCGCCCCGACGACGGGCGCGACGGGGACCTGCGCCGTACTCGAGCCGTCTCCGCCCCCGAGAAGATTCTCCAGCGCGTCGAGTGGCAGGTCATCCGCCGGCTCGACGGCGTGCTCCAGGGCGACTACCGGAGCCTCTTCCGAGGCAACGGCATCGACCTCGTGGACCTGCGCGAATACCAGCCCGGCGACGACGTGCGGGCGATCGACTGGAACGTCACGGCGCGGATGGACACGCCGTACGTCCGCGAGTACGTCGAGGACCGCGACATCACGGCCTGGTTCCTGCTGGATCTCAGCCCCTCGGTCGACTTCGGCACGGTGGACTCGGAGCGGGTCAAGCGGACGGTCCTGATCGACTTCGTTACGACGCTCGCGCGGCTGCTGACCCGACGCGGAAACCGCGTCGGCGCGATGTTCTACGGCAGCACGGTCGAACGGATCATTCCGGCGCGAGGCGGGCGCGACCAGGTTCTCCGCCTGATCGACGAGTTGATCTCGCACCCGCGCCTGGCTAATGCCCCATTCACCGATCTGTCGCCGTTGCTCAACGCCGGCCAGCAGACCATCAAGCGCCGCTCGCTGGTCTTCATCGTCTCCGACTTCATAAGCGCGCCCGGGTGGGAGCGCCCGCTGGGCCTGCTCAATCGACGGCATGAGGTGGTCGCCGTCCGGCTGCTCGACCCGCGCGAGATCGAGCTGCCCGACGTCGGCCCGCTGATCATGGAGGACGCCGAAACCGGCGAGCAGCTCTTTGTCGACACCCACGACGCAGCCTTCCGGCGCCGCTTCCGGGACGCGGCCCAGCGGCGCGAGGCGCAGGTGAACGGCGCCTTCGGGCGAGCCGGGGTCGAGGCCCTCTCGCTTTCCACGGACGACGACCTCGTGCGCGCCATCGTGCGCATGGCGGCGCTTCGTCGCCGGCGCCGGAGGTAGGCGATGTCGTTCATCTGGCCGCCCATGCTGCTCACGGTGGCACTCGTCCCGATCGGTGCCCTGCTGTGCTGGGCACTGGACCGGAGACGCCACCGTATCCTCGAGACCCGTGGCGGAATGGGGCTCGGGCAGGGGACCACCCGCCGACCGGCGGGCCTGCGCAGCCGGGCTCCTACGGTGCTGATCCTGGCCGGGATGGTCCTGATGACGGTCGCGATGGCCCGGCCACAGGCAGTCGTGGACCTGCCTCGCGTGGAGGGCACGGTCATCCTCGCCTTCGACGTCTCCGCCAGCATGGGCGCAACCGACATTGCGCCGACACGAATGGATGCGGCCAAGGCGGCGGCGAAGGCCTTCGTGGCGCGCCAGCCGGACGGCATCTCGATCGGTGTGGTGGCGTTCAGCGACTCGGGCGTCTCCGTCCAGACGCCGACCAACGACCAGGCCACGGTGCTTTCGGCGATCGACCGCCTCACGCCGGAGCGGGGGACGTCAGTGGCCCAGGGCATCACGGCCTCACTCAACGCCATCGCCGTCGCGGAAGCCGGGCCCTTCGCCAACAACTACTACAGCAACCAGAGCCCCGCCCCGACGCCGACGCCCACGCCGACGCCGGTGCCGGCCGGAACGCACGCCCCTGCCGTCATAGTTCTGCTCAGCGACGGCGAGAACAACGAGAACCCAGACCCGATGGCCGCTGCGCAAACGGCCGCCAACATGGGGGTGCGGATCTACACCGTCGGCATCGGGAGCGCGGCCGGCTCGACGCTGAATCTGGATGGCTTCCAGGTCTTCACGCAGCTCGACCAGGCGACGCTCCAGCAGATCTCCCAGCTGACCGGCGGCACCTACTACGGCGCGACCGACGCGCAGCAGCTCCTCTCGATCTACGACAACCTCGACACTCAGCTCGTCGTCCAACCACAGGAGATGGAAATAACCTCGCTCGTTGCCGGCCTGGGCCTGCTGATGCTGGTCGCGGGCGGCCTGACCTCACTCATATGGCTCGGTCGACTGCCATGACAGGGCCTGCGCGCTTCGGGCGCCAGGAAGGACGGCTCTAGATGGACTTCGAGTGGTCGAGCTTGCTGTTCCTGCTCCTGCTCCTGCCGGTGCCGGTCGTTGTCTACGTCTGGAGCATGCGCCGGCGGCGTCGATCCGGCGTGCGCTACTCGAGCCTCGCCCTCGTGCGCGACGCCGAGCCCGGATCGTCGCGGCTGCGCCGCCACCTGCCGTTCGCGCTGTTCGTCGCTGCGCTCGCCGCCCTGATCTTCGCCATGGCTCGACCCGTGGCCGTCGTGGCCGTGCCCACGAACCAGACGACCATCATCCTCACGATCGACGTCTCGGGCAGCATGTGCTCGTCCGACATCCCGCCTAGCCGGCTGCAGGCCGCC
This sequence comes from Chloroflexota bacterium, assembly GCA_003141955.1. Taxonomy (GTDB): domain Bacteria; phylum Chloroflexota; class Limnocylindria; order Limnocylindrales; family CSP1-4; genus Fen-1039. Next base: position 21,323 of record PLOC01000046.1, on the reverse strand, counting down.
GAAGCCGCGGCCACTTCGTTCATCAACAGCCAGTCCTCGGCGACGCGATTTGGGATCGTCGCGTTCAGCAGCTTCGCGGAAGTCGTCCAGGCGCCGACTAGCGACCGGACGGCGCTGATCGAAGCCCTCGACAGCCTCGCAACCGGGCGAAGGACCGCCATCGGCGACGGCATCCTGGCCTCGATCGACGCCATCTCGGAGATCGACCCGGGGGTTGCCAAGAGCCAGACCGACTCGTCGACGGGGGTTGCGCCGGCGCCTGTGCCCAAGGGCGACTACGCCCCCGACATCGTCGTCCTGCTGACCGACGGCGAGAACAACACCGGCACGGATCCGATCGCCGCCGCCCAGCAGGCGGCCGATCGGGGCGTGAGGGTCTACACCATCGGCTTCGGGACGGCGAACGGCGGGGCCATGAGCCCGACCTGCGCGCCTCAGTTCGTCGGCCGGGAGCCGGGCGGCGGAGCGGCTGCCGGCGGCGGTGGGTTCGGTGGCGGAGCCTACGGGCAGGGTGGCGGCGGCGGGGGTGGTGGCGGCGGCTTCACCAACTCCCGAGGGATCGACGAAGCGACGCTGAAGCAGATCGCGGCCATGACGGGCGGCACCTACTACCCCGCCGAGTCGGCGAGCCAGCTCGACAGCGTCTTCGAGAAGCTCCCGACGAACCTGATCACGAAGCACGAAACGACGGAGGTCGGCTTCGTGTTCGTGGGGGCGGGTGCGTTCACCGCGGCGCTGGCGATCCTGCTGAACAAGGCCTGGCGCCCGCTGCCCTGAACCAGGCGGTCGCGGGCCGTCACCTGTCGTGAATCCGCAGAGCTACCCCTGGGTGGTTCGAGAAACCCTTCAACGCCGGGCGCATAATTCGCCTCTCCTGGGCTGTCCGTCGCTGGAGGGACTCGGCCGGATGCGCCAACACGCCCGGAGAGCAGGACCGGAGGAGAATTGGAGTGGCTGAGACGCGACCGAAGATACTCCGAGGGGCGCCCAGAGCCGGGTTCGCAAATCTAGTCGATCGCATCCGGCGAGTCCCCTGGGAAGCGGTCGCGGTCGGGTTGGGCCTGTTCGCGGTGTTGGCGCTGTTCGTCGGGGCGGATCCCAGCGCGGCCGGAACGGCCAGCACATCGCCGTTCACCGACGAAGCCTACAACGTGGTGAACGCTCGGAATCTGATCCAGCTGGGCCGATGGAGCGTCGACCCGTGGAATCTCTATCTCGTCAACCTGCCGTTCAGCGTTCTCATCGCGGCAGGCTTCAAGCTCCTCGGGGTCGGCATGATCCAGGCCCGCCTCGTAACCATCGCCTGCGTTTCGCTGGCCTCCGCCGCTCTCGCCTGGGGGTTGCGTGGAGTCGTCGGTCGCGTGCCGGCGATTGTCGCGGGCGTCGCGTTTGCCACGAGCGGGCTCATCCTCTTCTACGGCAGGCTGGCGTACCTCGAGGACCTGGTCGTCCTGGGGCTGACGCTCGGCTTCCTCGTCCTGGCCCGCACCGATCGGCTCACCTTTCGCTGGGGGTTGGTGGCGGGCGTCTGCTTCGCGATCGCCATCGGCACGAAGCCCAACGCGGCGTTCCCGGTGGCCGGCATCCTCTTCGCGCTCGCGGTATTCCAGCGTAAGGGGACCTGGCGCTGGATCGTGGGATGCCTCGCGGTAATCGCGCTGGCAGGTACCGCTTGGGCCGTTTTCGTGTGGCTGCCAAATCGGGCCGCAGTCTCGATCGACCTCCAGATCTGGCCGCAGAACACGCTGCCCCGGAATCCGATCCAATGGGTAGTTCAGGCCCTCGCCTACCCGGTTCGCAGCGATGGCGTGGTCGGGTGGATGCTCGGCCCGTTGCTCGCACTCGCCGGGGCAGCGGTGGCGGCGATCATAGGCCTCAGGAAGCGGCTGACGGCGGCGGAAGGCCGGCTCGCGCTCGCGTCCCTGGGGTGGCTCGTGTTCAGCTTCGGGATCCTCCTGGTGGTCACCTACAGGCCCAACCGGTACGTCATTCAAGATGTTCCGGCGCTGGCGGTTCTCGTCGCCGTCGCATTATCGGCGGTCCGCCGGTGGCTCGACGAGCGAGCGGCCGCCCTGAATGAGGTGACCCCGGACGCCGCGCCGGAGGCCCCCACGGCCGGGCAGCGCCGCCTTCGGTTCTCGACAGCGAACCTGCTCGTCATAGCCGCAGTCGTCTTCGTCTCCGCGCCCGGGATCGTCCAGTACGCCTCGTGGATGAACGGCGCGACGTACTCGCTTCCCCAGATCGAGAACCAGTTCGCGAACACAGTTCCCGATGGCCAGACCGTGGCCGGCTATCCCGCAGCGCTGTTCTTCATGAAGTCGTACGCCATTGCCATCACGACGGGTGCGCTCAACCCGGCGCTGGAGAACGCCGACCTGTACGCGACCGGGGTACGCTGGTACCTTCAGGCCCAGAGCGACCCCGCTCCCATCGGCGTGCCTGCCAGCGCGTGGTCGGCCCGCCAGACGATGACGTGTGCCGTGTGGCGCGGGTATACCTCCTGCCTCTTCAAGGTGCCGTAGCTTCCGACGCCAATCAGGAGGGCCTCGCTTCGTCGAGCCGCGCATGGGTCGCGCCCCGCCGCGGGCTGCCGCGCTACAGCCTGCCGGCGGCGATGATCCGCTCCAGGAACTGCTGTGTCCTGGCCTCGCGCGGGTGGCTGAACATGTCCGCCGGCGCGCCCTGCTCGAGAATCACTCCCCCGTCGAGGAAGCAGACCCGGCTCGCGACGTCGCGCGCGAACCCCATCTCGTGAGTGGCGATGACCATCGTCATGCCGCCTCGCGCCAGCTCGCGGATCACGTTGAGAACCTCCGCCACCAGCTCCGGGTCCAAGGCGCTCGTGATCTCGTCGAGGAGAAGCAAGTCGGGCGCCATGGCCAGGGCTCGGACGATGGCGACACGCTGTTGCTGGCCGCCCGAGAGCCGGTCGGGATACTCGTTGCGCTTGTCGGCCAGTCCGAATCGCTCGAGCAACTCAGTCGCGTCGGCCTCCGCCCGCGCCCTCGACTTGCCGGTGGCCTTCTGTGGCGCGAGCGTCACGTTACGCAGGACCGACATGTGCGGGAAGAGGTTGAACGACTGGAACACGATCCCAATGCGCCGCCGCATCCGGTTGACGTCCACGCCCGGCGCCGTGATCTCCTCGCCCTCTACCAGGATGCGGCCCGCGTCGATCGGCTCCAGCAGGTTGACGCAACGAAGCAGCGTCGACTTGCCGCAACCGGACGACCCGATCAGGCAGACGACTTCGTGTTCGGCGACGGTAAGGTCGACGCCGCGCAGAACCGTCAGCTGACCGAACGACTTCCAGAGCCCCGCGATCTCCAGGGCGGGCCGCGCACTCGCGGACGATTCCGGGCGCGCCTCCGCAAGCCCGCTCATCGCGCGTTCGCCAGGAAGCGCCGCCGATCTCGAGCCACGAGCCAGTCGGTGAACCGCGCCAGCGGGATGGTGATGACCAGGAAGACCAGCGCCAGGGCCACGTACGGGGTGGAGTTGAAGCGGGCCGACTCGATGATCGAGGACTCGCGGAAGGCCTCCACGACGCCGATGTAGGAGACCAGGATCGTGTCCTTTTGAAGGCCGATGAAGTCATTGAGGAGCGGCGGTATCACCCGCCGGACCGCCTGCGGCAGGATCACGTACCGGAGCGCCTGGATCCTGCTCAGCCCGAGCGAGCGCGCCGCCGCCTCCTGGCTCGGGTGGATGGATTCGATGCCGGCCCGGTAGACCTCGGAGACGTACGCCGAGTACACGAGCGTCAGCGCGACGACCGCATACAGGAACGGATCGGTGGGCACGCCGGCGATGCCCAGGCCGGGTATGCCGAAGCCGAGCAAGACGATGATCAGCAATCCGGGGATCGCCCGGAAGACGTCGGCGTAGATCGTGGCCAGCAGCCGCAGCGGAAAGAACACCGGCCCGGGCAAGCTGCGCAGAACGGCCAGCAGCAGTGCCAGGGCGAGGATCAGCACTTCGGCGATGAGAAAGAGCCGGACGTTGACCCAGAACGCGTCGATGACCTTCGGGAGCGAGTAGTCGAATATCTCAGAGTTGAAGAAGTAGTTCTGAACCGCCGGCCAGTTGGGAGCGTTGACGACGACGACTGCCAGCAGGCCGAAGAAGACGACGCTGCTGACGAGCGCAATGGAGGTCGACTTGACGGCGGCCCGGTCGATGCGCCGGTGGGAACGAGGCGGCCCGCCCGACTCGAGGCGCAGAAGCTCCCCCGAGTCGCGCGGGCCGCTCGGTAGACCGAAGAAGCCGCTCACGCGGGCTGGCCGCGAATGGCGGCTACTGGGCGAAGACCGGCGCGCTGGCCTTCTCGGAGAGCCACTCGGTGGTGATCTGGGCGAGCGTGCCGTCGGCCTTGAGCGAGGTGATGGCGCTGTTGACGCACGTCGTCAGCGGGCTGCCCTTGGCCAGAACCAGGCTGAAATGCTCGGCGCTGGCGCCCTGCGCGACCGGGAACTGGCCGACGATGACGCTGTTGTCCAGCTGGGCCGAGGTGATGTAGAAGGCGGTCGGCAGGTCGACCACCAGGCCGTCGATCTGCTTGGCCTTGAGGGCCTGGATGGCCGCGTCGTTGCTGTCGTAGACGGAGGTCGTGGTCGACGGCGCGATGACGTTCTGGATCGTGTCGTACGCCGTCGTGCCCTGCTGAGCACCGAACTTGTAGTTCTTCAGATCGGCGATCGACGTGGCGCCGGCGATCGGGTTGGCCTTGAGCGAGACGACCGCCTGGGCGACGTAGTAGTAGCCGTCGGACATGTCGACCTGCTGGGCGCGGTCAGGCGTGTACGAAACCTGGGCCAGGTAGAAGTCGAAGGGCTTGGTGCCGGGCTTGTACGAGTCGTCGAACGGGACCACCGTCCAGACGACGTCGGCGTTCGCATAGCCGAGCTTGCCGGCGACGGCGTACGCGACGGCGCTCTCGAAGCCCTGGCCGTTGGTCGGGTCGCCGAGCTCCCACGGAGCGGGGGCGTTGCCGCTGGCGGGCGGCTCGAAGTAGGGCGGGTAGGCCGGGTTGTCGGTGCCGATGGTGAGCTTGCCGGCGGTCAGCGTCGTCAGCAGCGACTTGTTGCAGGGGTTCGCCGTGGGCGTCGGGGCAACCGTGACGACGGGCGTGGCCGCGGCCTGAGTCGGGGCCGGCGTCGGCGGCGGCGTCGGTACCGGGGTCGGCGAGGCGGATGCGGAGCACGCGGCGATCAAGGCCGCGAGCAAGGGCAGTGACAGAATCCTGAGAGATCGACGAGTCATCGGGCATCCTCGAAAGTGTGGCGGATTCGAAGACAAGAGTCTAATCGAGACCGCGCCCCCAAACTCGCCCGGCGGCGTGTTCGCGGCCGCGGCGCCGCTGCCACAACGCCGAGGGCCGCAGGCGAACCCCGGCAGCACGGGCTGCAATCGCCTGCCCATCGAAGGCAGCCCGTGCTCGGCTATCGCGCGACAATGTCACAGCCGCAGATTCACGCCGAAGGGCGGCCCGCCGAATGGCAGCGTCGCCCGGCCACCGAGGCCCGATGCAAGCAACAGCACCTGCCGGCCGCCACGCCGTTCCGCTGACCCACGACGGGATCGACCGCCCCTACCTGCTCCAGGCACCGCCGGCAGCAGGCACGGCCGGGGACCGCCTGCCGCTGGTACTGGAGCTTCACGGTCGCGGCATCGACGCGGAGACGTTCGATCGGATGACCGGCTTCGGCGCCCTTGCCGGCGAGGAGGGCTTCGCGCTGGCGATGCCGAGCGCGGTCGGTGAGATCTGGAACGACGGCCGCGACATCGCATCCGAAGGACGAAGGCCGGACGACGTCGGCTATCTGACGGCCGTGATCGATGACGCGACCGCCCGACTGCCCATCGATCCGGGGCGGATCTACGTAGTCGGGATGTCCAACGGCGCCACTATGGCGGGCCGGCTCGCCTGCCAACTGACCGACCGAATCGCCGCCGTCGCACAGGTGGCCGGCACGGCCGGGGCCGGCGTCGCAGCGACCTGCCGTCCCGGGTGCCCCGTGCCGATCCTGAACATCCACGGCAGCGCCGACGACTACGCCCCGTACGAAGGCGGAGTCCGCCACAGTCTGCGCGGGCGGGTGGTGCTCAGGCACGCCGCCGGACCCAGCGTCGGCATAGACGACTGGGCCCGGTTCTGGACCGCCGCCAACGGCGCGCTCGAGGGTCCGGTTCTCAGCGCGCTCCCACCCGACATCACGATCCGGACCTGGCACGGCCCAACGCCGTCCGCCGACGTCACTTTCTATCGGATCGAAGGGGGCGGCCACACCTGGCCCAGCAGCCGCTTCTCGCTGCCCGCCCTACTCTTCGGACGGACGAGCCGAACGTTCGACGCGACGAGGGTGAGCTGGGACTTCCTGGCGCGCCACTCCCGGTAGCGCCAGTCCCCGACTCCGGTTCCGAACCCTCGGGCTAGGTCCCGTGCGTGAGCGGGGCCAACGTCCGCAGCTCGGTGAGGGGCGGAACGGAAGGATCGGCGGCCACGAGATTGAGGGCGACCTGGTCGGCGCCAGCCTCGAAACGCTCGCGCATCGCCTCGCCGATTCGATCGAGGTCGCCCCAGGCGACGATGGCCTCGAAGAGCGCGTCCGAACCCGGCTTCTCGAGATCGGCCTCCGACCATCCGATCCGCAGCAGGTTGTTGCGGTAGTTGTCGGACCCTAGGTAGTAGGCGAGGTGGCGATCGCCGATGGCGCGCGCCGCGGTCAGATCTCCGGCCAGGACGACGGGCAGATCCACGGCCAGGAACGGCTCCGGTCCGAGGATGCGCCTGACCTCGCGGACGTGCTTCGTCGTTGTGAAGTACGGGTATGCGCCGGCCGCACGCTCGTCGGCGAGGCCGACCATCTTCGGCCCCAGCGCAGCCAGCACGATCGGCGGCAGCGGGGCCTCCGGCCCGCGCCAGGGCGCCGCCGCCATCGCATCGAGGTACTCGCCCATCGCCGTGTACGGCCGCTCGTAATCGTGGCCGCGAAGCTCCACCAGCGGAGCATGGCTGACCCCGATGCCCAGGATGAATCGCCCGGGCCACGCTTCGGCGAGGGTCCGGCCGCCATTCGCCATGGCTGCCGCGTCGCGCGCCCAGATGTTGGCAATGCCGCTGGCGACGACCAGCCGCTCGGTCGCGGCAAGGTAGATCGCGCCCTGGGCGAACGCCTCTCTCGCGAGCGCCTCGCCGTACCAGAGCGTTCCATAGCCGAGCCGCTCCATCTCGCGCGCGAATTCCCGCTGGACTACCGCGGGCTGGCCGTTGAGCGGACCGGCGAACACGCCGATGCGGCCGGGATCGATGCCGTGAAGTCGCGTCAGGCTCATGATCGATAGAGTCTACGTCCGCGCCGTCTCGGCCGCCTCTGCCGGCTCGAACGGATCGACTGCCCGGCCCGTCAATCGCGCGCCGACCGGACCCGCAAGGACGAACCATGCCCCGACCCCGCCGGCGATCGCCACGCCACCCGCGGCCGCGAAGAAGATGGTCGGTCCGAACCAGCCGTAGACCACGCCGCCGATCACGCTGCCGATCACGGTTCCGAAGCCCAGTGTCGCGGACTGGAACAGGACCTGCCCCGTCGCCTGTAACGACTGCGGCAGCAGCCGCGGCACCATCAGCACCCGGGCCGCCATCAGCGAGCCGTTGCACAGGCCGGTGACGAGGCGGGTCGCGTTGATCGCCACCACGTACGGCAGGATGCCCCACGACGTGATGCACAGGCCGTACAGGACGAGCGAGCCGACGAAGAGCCGGCGGAGCCCTACCCGGCGACCCAGCCAGCCGGCGGCTACGAGCCCCGGTATCTCGGCCACCGAGGCCAGCCCGAAGGAGAGCGCCACGTCCGACGGCCGACCGCCGAGATCGACGATGCGGATGCCGATGAAGGTCAGCGCTCCCTGCAGCCCGGCAAACGCGAACGCGAAGACGGCCAGCAGGACCCACAGCCGAGGCTGGACGGCGAACGCCCGACCCAGTGATCCAAAGCGACGCCCTCGTTCGCCTGCCGACCCGTCCGCGTGCGGCCGGACCTGCGAATCCGTCCGGCGATCGGGGATCCGGCGCACGAGCAGCAGCAGCGCGCCCGCCCAGATCAGGAAGACCGCAGGGGCCGCCCCGTACCCGGCCCAGCTGTAGAGAAAGCCGACCGCGACGACGCCGACGGTGAACGACAGGCTCGCGTGGGCGCGGAGGGCGCCGTATTGCCGTTCCGGCGCAGGCAGGTCGACGACCGCCAGGGCATCGGCGAGCCCGATGAACAGGCTCGCGAACACGGTGAAGCTGGCGAACATCGCGACGACCGCGACAAGCGGAATGTCGAGCAGGAGGCCGGCTGCCATGCAGGCGGCGATGAGCAGCCCGATCCGAAATGCCCGCGCCCGACCCACGAGCGAATCCGCGAGGTGGCCCCAGGCGGGCACGACCACCGTCGACGCGAGGGCGCCGAGGGCCGCCGCGAGCCCGATCGCGGCCGGGTCCAGGCCCCGCGCCTGGAGGATGACGGGGACGAACGGGGCGATCGAGGCCGTCGAAAGGCCGATCGCGGTGTAGATGGCGCGCAGGGTCCAGGGCGTGGGCGCCATCGCCCGATCGAGGGTTGCGGCGGGGACGTCCCTCGCATCGCGGCCCGCGTCCTCCGCCCGAGGTCGCTCTCGGTTGCCGTTCAGAATGGTCGTCCCATGAGGCTCAAGTATGGGAGGCTTCCGGGCTCGACGCCTGCCGGGCCCGGCAGGGCGCGGTCGGATCGCCGTCAGCGGTCGACCGCCGCTCCGCCGTCGCGGATCAGCGTAGCAATCAGCTCCGGGTCCGTGACCGGCGCGACGTGGCGCAGGCCCGGCAGGACGACCCGGAGCGAGTTGGGGATGGCGGCTGCGAGCGCGTCGGCGATCGGGGCGTAGAAGTCGTCCGAGCCGCCGCCCGTGGCGAGAACGACCGGGCAGGCGATGCGCGACAGCCCGGCGAGGTCGAGGTCGTTCATCGAAGTGTCGGCCAGGGCGCCCGAACCCTCGGCCTCCAGCGAGGCGCGCTGGGCGGGTGCGAGGCTCTCCCAGGCCTGGTCGCCGGCGACCGCGCGGACGAACAGCTGAGCCGCCGCGGCGGGGCCGCCGGTGGCGTGCGCGACGGCGACGGCATAGGCCAGCTGACCGAACCGCGCCAGCAGCGCCGCGGAGGCGACCGCCAGATAGGGCGGCTCGTAGGCCACGACGGCGGCCGCTCGTTCGGGATGACGAGCCGCGAACTCGAGGGCCAGCAGCGCGCCGAAGCTGTGGCCGAAGATGACGGGGCGGGCTACGGCGGCGGCGTCGAGGACGGCCAGAAGATCGGCGACGTGGCGAGCTATCGAAACCGGCGCCGGGATCTCCATCTCGCTCGCGCCGCTCCCCCGCCGATCCGGCAGCAGGACGCGGGCGTCGGGCCGCAACTGACCGGCGAGTCGCAGCAGCTGGCGGGAGGTCGAAAGGGTCGCGTGTAGAAGGACGACGGTGGGCGCGCCCGGCGGCCCGGGCAGGTCGCGCATCGCAAGCGGCTGGCCGTCGTCGGCTTCGACTCTCGTCGTGCCGGCCAGCGATGGGCGGCGCCCGGCGGCGCCGGCCAGGGTCAGCAGCGAGCGCCGGAGCAGCTTGCCGGACGGCGACCTGGGGACGGCCGCGGCTTCGACGATGCGGGCCGGCACCTTGAACGAGGCCAGACGGTCGCGGACGAACGCCCGAAGCGTTTCCGGGTCTTCGCGGGCACCAGCCTGGAACGCGACGACAGCGACGGGGACGGAGCCCCACTTCTCGTCCGGGAAACCGACGACGCCAACGTCTGCCACCGCCGGATGGCTCGCCAGCACCGCTTCGATCTCGGCGGGAGCGACGTTCTCGCCGCCCGAGATGATGATCTCGTCGCGGCGGGCCACGACGCGGAGCCAGCCTTCCCGGTCCAGGCCGCCCAGATCGCCGGTGTGCAGCCAGCCTTCCGAGTCGAGGGCGGCCGCGGACGCTTCGGGGTCGCTCTCGTAGCCGTCGAAGACCATCGGGCCGCGGACCAGTATCTCGCCGTCCGCGCATGGTGCGACGGGAGCGACCGTCGCAGCGTCGGTAGCCGCGATCAGAAGCTCGACGCCGGGCAGCGCTCGGCCGGCCGACCAGGGGCGCCGGCCGGCATCGCCGAGCGGCATGGCGACCACGCCCGAGGCCGTCTCGGTCATGCCGTAGCTGGGGACGATCGGCCAGCCGACCGCCAGCGCCCGGGACACCAGCGCCTCGGGGATCGGGCCGCCGCCCAGGAGAATTGCGCGGAGTTCGGAAGGCGGCGCCGCGCCCTCTGAGGCGTCGAGAAGGCGGACGAGCTGCGGGGTCACGAGCGAAACATGGCTGACGCTCATGCCCGCCGACCGCGCGGCCCGGAGGCCGGGAACGATCGGCTCGTCGTCCTCAGAGGCGGGCGCGACTACCGGCACGCCGGCCCGGGCCGCCCGCACCAGTATCCCGATGCCCGAGACGTGGGCGAGGTTCAGCGAGAGCAGCCAGCCGGTCGCGGGCGGCAGCGCCGCGGACCATGCCTCGGCACTGGCGTCGAGCTGGGACGCTCCCAGCCGGACGAGCTTCGGCCGGCCTGTGGTTCCGGACGTGGGGACGATGGCCGCAGGCGTGCCAGGGGGCGCGGTGCGACGAGGGGGGAATGGGGCGCCGGCCTCGAGCAGGACTTCGAGGGCCAGGGCCGCGACGCCCTCGATCGCGAGCGGGGTGGCCCGCGGCGCGACCATCGCGCGCAGGCCCGCACCGGCGGCGATCGCGGCCACTTCCGGCCGTGCCAGCCGCGGCCCGAGCGGGACGGCGACGACGCCGGCCCGGACCATGCCGTGGAACGCGGCGACTGTTCCGGCCGAGGAGACGGCGAGCAGCCCGACGCGATCGCCCGGCTCGATTCCGGCCGCAGCCAGCCCGGCCGCGACGGCGTCCGCCCGGCTGTCCAGCTCCGCCCACGACCAGCGCAGGTCGCCGTCGAGGATGGCGGGGTCGTCGGGTCGAAGGCGGGCGTATGCTCGCGCGGCCGCGGCGAACGGCGGCGCGGCGGTCACGGCCGGCACCCCTGCCACTCGACCGCGTACCGCCGAAGCGCCTCTTCGTCCAGGGCGATCCCGAGCCCCAGTCCTTCGGGCACGATCATGCGTCCGTCCACCACCCGCGGGGCGCGGGTCAGCAGATCGGACTCGAGCAGCTCGGCGGTCGCAAGGCCGTGGGTGAGGGCGGCCGTGGCGCCGCCGACCGCCGGCAGGCCAGCCGCGACCGCGAGCGCCCCCGCGAGGCCGACTCCCGTCTCGAAGAGCGTGGATATGACCACGGGCACTCCCGCCGTGGCGGCCAGATCCGCGATCTCCCACGCCGCCGCCGGGCCGCCGACCCGTGCCGGCTTGACGACCAGTACGTCGGCGGCCCGAGCCGCGAGCAGCTCGCGGGCGGCCGCCACCGAACCCACCGCCTCGTCCGCGGCGATCGGCACGGGCGACCGCTCGTGGACCGCCGCCAGATCGGACGGGTGGCCCGCGGCCACAGGCTGCTCCACGTACTCGATCCGATACGGCGCCACGGCAGCGATGCGCTCCCGGGCAGTGGCCACGTCCCACGCCCCGTTGACATCCAGTCGCAGGCGCACCTCCGGCCCGACCGCACCCCTCACGGCGGCCACGCGCTGCACGAGCGCGGCCGCGTCGCGCTCCGGACCCGCCTTGAGCTTGAGCGTCCCGAAGCCGGCAGCGACAGCGGCCCGCGCCGCCTCCTCGGTTTCGCTCACGTCGAGGAAACCGATCGTGGCGTTGACCGCCACGGAGCGAGGGGCGCCGTGGGGAGCCGCGGACCCCTGGAGCCGCAGGTCCAGAAGTGCCGAGTCGAGAGCGCACCGAAGCGCCCGGCGCGCCACGCCGGCCGCCTGGAGCTCGGCCTCGAGCTCGGCAGTGGACGGGAGTCGACCGACGTCGCGCGCGCTCTCGACCGCCTCGCGCACCAGCCGGGCCAGGCCGGCCACCACGGCCTCGCCCGCGTCGAAATCCAGCGCCGCCTCGCCGACCCCGACCTCGTCCGCGACGTCGAAGAGCCGCACGATCCACGACTCGCGGTGGCTCCAGCGCCCGGCCGACGTGACGATCGGGCGCCTGAATGGCACGCGAACTCGGATCGCCTCCGCCGCGACGACGGCGCCGCCACCGTCCGGCCGGCCGCCGCGGGCCGGCCTGCTGGCTCCGCTCACGTTCCGATCCTGACGGCCAGCCCGACCGCAAACAGGACCCCGTAGACCAGCGACAGCCGGGCCGTTCCCTTCAGAACGAGGTTGAGCCGCCGTCGATCGGACGCCGGCCCTACAGCGCGGACCTCGCGCACCAGCGGCGGAACCAGGACAACGGACAGCAGCGGCAGCAGAACCGCCGGCCCGGCCAGGCGCGCGACGAGCAGCGCCACCGGGATCGCCGCCCCAACGAGCAGCGTCGCGCAGTACTCGGCCTTCGCGAATCCCTCGCCGAAAGTGACCGCCAGCGTCCGCTTGCCCGCCGCCCGATCGGTCGGGATGTCGCGCAGGTTGTTGACGATCAGGACCCCGGTGATGAGCGCCCCCATCGGGACGGCCGCGAGCAGGTACACCGCTTCGACCCGGCCGGCCTGCAGGTACGCGGTAACGCCGACCGCCATCAGGCCGAAGAAGGCGAACACGAAGACCTCGCCCAGGCCGCGGTAGCCGTACGGCCACGGTCCACCGGTGTAGGCCAGGGCGGAGACGACCGCGAGCGCACCCAGGACCAGCATGCCGATCCCGCCGACGACCGCCAGGTAGACACCGAAGACAGCGGACACTGCGATGACGGCGCCGATCCCGACCTCGAGCCGGCGCTCGGTCAGCAGGCCGGCCGCGGCGACGCGGGTCGGTCCCATCCGATCCGGCGTGTCGGCGCCGCGCCGGAAGTCGGCCAGGTCGTTGGCCAGGTTGGCCGCGATCTGGAGCAGGAGCCCCACCGCCAGGCAGGCCAGCGCGGCGCCGGGTCGAAACGCGGCGCCCGAGCCGATTGCGGCGCCCAGCCCGACCAGCACCGGCCCGACCGCCGCCGGCAGCGTCGCCGGTCGAATGGCCAGCAGCCAGACTCGGGCGCTCGAAGGCGCGCGGTCGATCGCGGGGGCCGACTGCGGCGCCGGGCCGGAGGCTTCGGCATTCATCACCACGGCCTCAGGGTCGCCGCGGGAAGCGTTGGAAGTCGGGCTTGCGCTTCTCGAGGAATGCCTTCGAGCCCTCGTGCGCCTCGTCGGTCGTGTAGTACAGGCCGGTCGCGTTGCCGGCGAATTCCTGCAGACCCGCCAGGCCGTCGGTGGCGACCAGGAAAGCCGACTTGAGGAAGCGGATCGCTGTCGGGCTCATCGCCAGGATCTCGTCCGCCCACGCGACGCCCTCGTCGAGCAGCCGATCCTGAGGAACCACGGCGTTGACGAGGCCCATCTCGAGCGCCTGTTTGGCATCGTAGCGGCGGCACAGGAACCAGATCTCCTTGGCCTTCTTGTCGCCGACGAGCCGGGCCAGGAGCCCGATGCCGAAGCCGGCGTCGAAACTGCCGACCTGGGGGCCGACCTGGCCGAAGATGGCGCTATCCGACGCGATCGAGAGGTCGCAGACGATGTGGAGCACGTGCCCGCCGCCGATCGCGAAGCCGTTCACCAGGGCGATGACCGGCACGGGCAGCGAGCGGATCTGGCGCTGCAGGTCGAGGACGTTCAGGCGGGCCAGCCCATCCTCGCCCACGTACCCGCCCCGGCCCTTGACCCGCAGGTCCCCGCCGGAGCAGAAGGCCTTGTCCCCGGCGCCGGTCAGCAGGACGCAGCCGATCGATCCGTCGTCCCGAATGCGGCGGAAGGCGTCGATCAGCTCGGCCACGGTCTCGGGGCGGAAGGCGTTGCGGACCTCCGGCCGGTTGATCGTGACCAGGGCGATCCCGGTGCCCGAATGCTCGTAGCGGATGTCGCGGTACTCCACGACCGGCGTCCACGCGATCTTCGTGCCGTTCGTCATGTCGGTTCCCTTTCGCTGGCGTCGAGTGGGGTCGGGCGAGCGATGAATCCGAGAAGTAACAAGGCGAAGCGGTCTGGAGCCTCTCGATGCGGGGCGTGGCCGACGCCTTCCATGATGGCCAGGCGCGCGCCGGGGATCCCGGCGGCGATCGTCCGAGCCCGATCCGCGCCGGCTTCGTCCAGCGCCCCGGCCACGACCAGCGTCGGCGCGGTGACGGAGGGCAGGCAATCGCGGAGCGGCTCCATCGCGCCCTGCCCGGCGCCGCGAAGCGACGCGGCCAGCCCTTCCGGGCGGTTCCGCAGCCGCGCGGCGTGGAGGCGGGCACGGTGTCTGGCGGGCAGCGCCCGTTCGGGGGCAAAGAGCGGCAGATTCTCCCAGCGGTCCACGAAGGCCTCGATCCCCTCGCGGTCGGGGATCTCCGCAAGCTGCTCGTCGGCGGCGCGGCGCCCGGCCCGGGCGGCGGTATCGGCGATCCCGGCGGAGGGGCTCTCGAGGACCAGCCGGGCGACGACGTCCGGCTCGGCCACGGCCATGCGGAGCGCGACCCGAGCGCCGAGCGAGTAGCCGAGCACGTCGGCCGGCGCCATGCCCAGCTGGCGGAGAATCGAGGCCATGTCCGCGGCCTGGCGCTCGACGGCGTGACGGGCCGGGTCGGTTGGCGAATCCGAGTTGCCGTGGCCGAGAAGATCCACCGAGATGGTCGCCGCCACGCGGCGCAGGGCCGGCAGGAACGGCGCCCAATCGGCGCCGCGGCCGGTGAAACCGTGAATCAGCAGGAGCGCCGGGCCGTCCCCGCCCGTTCCCACTTCGTAGCTCGCGCCGTCGACGCGGAGGCGGGTCACCCTGTCCCCTCCCCGACAAGCGCCGCGAGGGCCGCTGCCACGGCGCCGGCGGCGGCCCGGTGCAGTTCGGCGTTGCGCTCCCGATCCGTCCGCAGCTCGACCACGCGCAGGCCCGGCCGGCCCATCTCGGCCTCGATGGCGGCCCGCAGGTCCGCGTAGCCGCCGCCCTCCGCGACGCGGTGGCTGAACCCAAACGCTTCGACGATCGGCCCGAGCGCAATTCCGTGCGGCGTCCCGAACAACTCCTCATAGTGCGCCGGGAGGCCGGCGCCGGGTGCCTCCGTCCGCGCCTGTGCCAGCAGCGAGAAGATCCCGCCGCCGTCGTTGTTCACCAGCACGACCAGGAGATCCGCCTCGTGCAGGCGGGCCGTGACCAGCGCGCCGAGATCGTGCAGGAGCGACACGTCGCCGACCACCAGCACGACCGGACCCTCGGCCACGGCAGCCGACCCGAGCGCCGTCGAGATCACGCCGTCAATGCCGTTGGCCCCGCGGTTGGCGAACACGCGAATGGCCCGCTCGCCGGCTGGCAGCCAGTCGTCCATGTCGCGCACCGGCATCGAATTGCCCGCCCACAGCAGCGCTCCCGCCGGAAGGAAGTCGCCCAGCGCCCTGAAGGGTGCGCCCTCGAACGGCTCATCCAATCCGGCGAGCCACGAGTCGAGTGCCCGGCCGGCCGCCCGCTCGGCGTCGAGCCAGGCCTGCGTCCAGCGACCGCACGGTTCGGCGCCCGCGCTCGGCTCCTTGCCCGCCGCCCGCACGCCCTCGGCCGCGTCGGCCAGCGCCCCAGCCGCCGACGCTGCATCGGCGTGAACGAACGTAGCCGGAACCAGCGCCGCCTCGCGCCAGCCGCCGTCTCCGTCGACGACGAACAGCTCCGGGCGGCCGCCGCGCATCAGCTCCGTGACCGGCTTGGAAGTCGGCATCGCCCCGAAGCGAATGACGATCTCCGGCCGGTGGGCGTCGATCCACGGACCCGGCCGCACGATGTGATCGGCGCGTGCGAGGACGAGCGACCGATCGTGCGGGCCGCATCGCAGACCCGAGAGCGGGTCGGCCAGGATCGGATAGCCGGTCGCGGCGGCGAGGCGTGCGATCGGCTCGTTGGCGGCCGGGTCGTCGAGCGGGCCGGCGACGATGAGCCCGCGATCCGTGCCGACCAGCCGCCGGGCGATCGTGGCGACCTGGTCGCGGTCCAGCGTTCGTCGTCCGGTCACGGCGGCCGCGAACGGCGCCTCGACGCCGGCGGGCTCGTGCTCGTCGATCGCGCCGAGATCCCCGGCCGGGATGAGCGGCTCGCGCAGGGGCAGGTTGAGGTGGACCGGCCCGGCCGGCCCTTCCACCGCCGTGGCGACCGCCCGCCCGGCCACCGACCGGACATGGGCCATCGTGTCCTGGGCCTCGTCCATCAGGGCGAGCTCGGCGAACCACTTCGCGTGCCGGCCGTAGAGATGGTCCTGGTCGATCGTCTGCGGCGCGCCGCGATCCTGCAGCTCGGCCGGCCGATCGGCGGTCAGGACCACGAGCGGCACCCGCGCCAGCGACGCCTCCACGACGGCCGGGGCGAAGTTGACCGCGGCCGTGCCGGAGGTCCCGAGCAGGGCGACCACTCGCCGCGTCGTTCGGGCAATCCCGAGAGCGAAGAACCCGGCCGACCGCTCGTCGATCAGGACCCGGACTCGGATGCCGTCGTGGGCGCGAAGCGCGAGCGCCAGCGGGGTCGAACGGGAACCGGGGCAGACGATCGCGTCGCGAACCCCTGCCCGGGCCAGTTCCTCGACGAACGCGCGCAGCTGGCTGGGCCGGCCGCCTCCCGCGCTCATGGCTCGTCTCCAGCCCGGCCCAGGGCCGCCGCGACCGCTCGCATCTTGATCCTCGATTCCTCCCACTCGCGGTCCGGGTCCGAGTCGGCGACGATGCCACACCCGGCGTAGAGCGTCACGCATCGATCCTGAACCAGGCCGCAGCGGAGGGCGACCATCAGCTCGCCGTGGCCGTCGGCGCTCAGCCATCCGACCGGGCCGGCGTACCAGCCCCGATCGAAGCCTTCGTGCTCGTCGATAATCGCCAGGGCCAGGTCACGCGGCTCGCCGCCGACGGCCGGAGTGGGATGCAGCCGGCCGGCCAGGGCCAGCAATCCTTCCTGGACCCGCAGCGTCCCCGCGACCTCCGTCACGAGGTGCTGGACGTGGCGAAGGACGAGCACGCCCGGCTCGGGGGCGATCTCGATCTGCTCGGAGATAGGCGTGAGCCCGCGGCGGATCGCCCGGACGACGACAGCGTGCTCCTCGCGCTCCTTCTCCGACGCCAGCAGCTCGGCGGCCAGGGCGGCGTCCTCCGCGGGATCGGCGCCGCGCCGGATCGAGCCGGCGACCGCGGCGGTGCGATAATTCCGGCCCTCGGCGCGGACGAGCCGCTCCGGAGTGGCTCCGATGAACTGTGCGGTTCCGCGCCGGAAGGCGAAGACGGTGCTCTCGGGTGCGCTGGCGGCGAGGCGGCGAAGGGCATTCGGCACATCCAGCGCGGCTGGCGAGGACAGATCGACGCGGCGGGCGAAGACGACCTTGTCGAGCCGGCCGCGACCGACGGCGCCTGTGGCCAGGCCGACGATGTGACGCCACTGCTGGACGGTCGGCCACTCACCGTCGATCGCGAGAGGGGCGTCGGACGGCGGCGGGTCGAGCTCGCCGGCGGGCGGCGCAAGCTCCCCTGCGCGAGCGGCGATCTGCGTCCACGTTCGTTCCAGCCCGGCTGCCTTTGCGTTGGCCGCCGAGTCATCGTCGACGGTCGAGGTGGTCAACCACGACCCGCCATCGGATAGGAGGACCGCCAGCGACGGAACGACCATCGAGCTCGCCTCGAACGGCGCCCAGGCGCCATTCGACTCGGGGGCGCGGCCCGTGAATCCCATCCCGCCGAGCAGCACCGGCCCCAGCCCCCGGACCTCGTCCGGCCGCGAGATCCGGGCGCCGTCGACCAGCGCTCGCCAGGCCGCGTCGGCTTCGAGGAATCGCTCCGGTCCGGCCGGCTCGATCGACCACGCCCGGCCGATACCCACGAGCGCGAACTGCTCGCTCGGCCGCAGCCACAGGACGGCCTCCAGGTCGGCCTCGACCGCCGCCGAATAGAGGGCGACGGCGTCGACTGATTTGATCGGGACGCTGGTGGCGGCCAGCCGATTCAGCACCGTCACTTCGGCTGCTCCGGGAACGTGGCGAGGAGCGCCGCGTCGGGACCGGCGGCGATCGTCGCTTCCGCCACGCCGACGCTGCGAAGCAAGAGCGCCCGCAGCGTCGGGTACGCATCCTCGAGTCGCCCCGGCCGCTCCGCCAGCAGCCACCGCGCCACGACCTCGTCCAGCGCCCCGAACCAGACGACGCTGGTGACGCGCGTGTCGATCGGAGGAATCGTGCCCTGGGCGATGGCGTCGTCCAGGTACGACTGGATCAGCCGGGCGAATCGGTCGTGCAGGGCGTTCGTCTCGGCCTGGAAGCCCCGTCCGCCGGCGCCGGCCTCGAAGAAGAGGCGAGCCATCGTGCGATGGCCGGCGAACACCTCGAGCACAGTCGCCAGCGCGACCTCGGCCTTTCGGATCGGATCCGACTCGGCCGCCACGGCGGTCTCGACCTTCCCGACCAGCTTGTCGGCGGTTGTCCGCATCAGCTCGCGAAAGATCGCCTCCTTCGTCGGGAAGTGGAAGTAGATCCCGCCCTTGGAGATCTCCGCCGCGGCCGCAATGTCGTCGACGGCGGTGTCCCGGTAGCCGCCCTTCGTGAACGCCTCGAAGGCCCCGTCGAGGATCGTCTCGCGGCTGGCGCGGCCGTGGTCCGCGGGTTGCGAGCGCTGGCGCCGCATCGGCTGTCTCCTGCGTGGTGAAGGCCAGGTAGCCAAACCGACCGACCGGTCGGTCGGTTGCGCAGGCCGAATGCTACCGCCCGGGAGAGGCGCGCGCCAGAGGTCGGAAAACCCCCATCTGGCCGGCGGGCTGCCCAGGGGCCTCGCAGGCTCCGGGGCACACGGAGTCAGCGCCAGGCGACCCGATCGACGTCCGAGGCGCGGCGGTGCAGCGGTTGCGGCATCGCGGTCACATGCTCCATCACCCTGGAGAGACGGGCCGTTACCAAAGCGACGACCGAATCGGCGGCCCCGTAGTAGACCCTCAAGGTATCCCGCTCCTCGTCGACGATCCACCCGTTCGGGAAGACGACCTTGCTGACGTCGCCGACGCGCTCGTACGAAGCCGTCGGCCCCAGTACCCATTCTTCGGAGCGGCGCAGCACGACCGTCGGGTCGTCGCGGTCCAGCAACGCTAGCCCGGCACGGTAGATCGGCCCCGATGCGGTCATGTGGGCGCCGTGGTACATGACCAGCCAGCCGTCCGAGACGAGCGTCGGCGGCGGTCCCAGGCCGATCTTTCCGGCATCCCACCACGCCCCGTCGCGGGCCTCGATCAGCATCGTGTGGTCGCCCCAATGGCGCAGGTCGGGCGAGAACGAGATCCACATATGGGCTCCGCCGCGGAGCGGAGCCGGGCGGTGGATCATCGCCCAGCGGCCGTCGAAGCGGATGGGCAGCAGCGCCGCGTCCTTGTCATCGGGCGGCATCACCGGCCCCAGACGTCTGGCTTCGTGGAAGTCGCGGGTCATCGCCAGCGACACGAGCGGGCCTCTGCTGCTGAACCCGGTGTACGTGATGGCCCATTCCTCACGCTCGGGCAGCCACGTCAGGCGCGGGTCCTCGCAGCCCCACACTTCCTCGGGATGAGCCGGATCGGGCGCCAGCAGCGGCTTCTCGTCGAAGCGCCAGCTCGTTATGCCGTCTTCGCTTCGCGCCACGTAGAGCGATGAGATGCCCCGCAAGTCCTCGACCCGCAGGAGCAGGACCGTGTCTCCGTCGACTCTGGCTGCGCCCGGGTTGAAGACCGCGTTGGCGCGATAGGGCAGCTCGCCCGGAGTGATGATGGGATTGGCCGGAACGCGGACGAAGAGCGGCTCGCCGCCCGGATCGGTCATGTGCTCACCTGTGGTACAGAAGAAGTCGGGCCTGAGACGGCAACCTCCGAAGGCCGGCTGGCAGCCCTCAGCCGGCGCATGTGCTCGAGCGCGGTCAGCCACATGAGAGTCGACTCGGCGCCCTGGTTCAGGTTCACGCCGCCGGGGGTCAGCCCATCGTGACAGCTGCCGGTCGCGGGAATGGCGACCGACACGCTCATGTCATTGTCGCCGAGAAACCAGCCGTACGCCATTTCGGCCACATTCCGATACCGTGGCGTGCCAGTCGCGCTGAGAGCCGTCTCGGACGCCAGCAGGAGCGAGGCGGCATCGATCGGCTGCTGGTCGAACCGCGCGGGCGATTCGCCGCGCCGCCACCAGCGTTCGTTGCCCACCAGGGAGAGCGTGCCCGAGTCGGTCGTCTGAGCCGCCGTCAGCCAGTCGAGCACCTCGCAGCCGGTCTGCAGCATGCTTTCGTCGCCGAGCCGGCCGCCGGCTGCGATCAGGGCTCGCGGCAGGAGGGCATTCTCGTAGGTCACGATCGATTCGGGCCACGGCCAGTCGGAGGCAGGGTCCTTGAAGGCACCCGCGAGCCGGGCGGCGAGAGGGCGGAACGCCGCGGGCGCTTCGCCGTCCGCGCCTCCTCGGAGAGCCGCGTCGCACGCGAGAAGAACCGCGGCGACGGGACGCAGGCCGGTCAGGCCCTGGGCTGCCGGCAGGGCATTACGAAAGAGGCGGGCTGCGTCGCCGGCCAGCCTGGGATCGGGGGCGTCCGCCATGGCCATCCCCAGCGAGAGCAGCGCCCGAGCGTGGCAGTCCTCCGAGCCGATCTCCTCGAGCCACTCTCCCCCGGCCGATCGGAAGTTGCGGAAGCGGCCCTGACGCGCGTTGAAGGCAGCCGCCAGGAACGTCACCGACCGCCATGCGCTGGCCTCGACCGCGCCCCAGCCCAGGACGCGCGAGTGGAGGAGGTCGACCTCGAGCGCGCGCGCGACGTCATCGGTGCAGTAGCCGAACGCCCGGTTGGGCCGTGCTCCGACCGCGTGCTGCCACACGCCGATCTCGTCTCCGAGCTCGTCGACGTGGATCCGGCAGACCGGATGGAGCGCCCGCTCAACCACGGAGCGCTCCCGCCGGGCCGGTCGCGGCGGCGGGAGCCGCCCCGGCGAGGTCGCGGGTGAAGGTGGCGATTCCACGCCGGCGCGATAGATGCCTCGAGACGAACGCGGTTCTGGGATTGATCCGCCTCCTGTCGAGGCTCATGTCGCACATGGCCGTTCCGTAACAGGATCGACCACGCGGAGCGGCGCTGCCAGTCGGCAGTCCAGGCAGCCTACGCCCGATCGGGCCTCCCGACAAATCTGACCTGGAGCGCGGATTCGCGTCCAGGCGAACCAGCCAGGGCCAGCTTCGGCCGGCGCAGACTAAGCCCGGATCCACCGATGG
>PLOC01000123.1:35577-35729 GCA_003141955.1 Chloroflexota bacterium | reverse complement strand
AGGCGGCGGGCGCTCCAGTGGGTAGCGCCCCCGGTCGGTGGCTCCAATGTGAGAGCGATTATCCGATCACGGTCGGCCCGCGAGTAGGTCGGAGGCCGTCCGGGCCGCGCCGCTTCGGCCAGACCCGCGAGGCCCATACGCTCGTATCGCCG
>PLOC01000123.1:0-35498 GCA_003141955.1 Chloroflexota bacterium | reverse complement strand
ACTTCCGCAAGGCAACACTAGTTGCCTGAGTGGTACGTATCCGCCCTATGAGGATCAGGGCGTACTCACCGGGGCGAAGCCTCCTGAATGGCTCGGTGACCTACCCGTCCGGCCGGCAGCCACGAACAACCCAGGTCCGCCTAGCAGATGCGAGGCAGCTGCTCCCCGACAAGCATGTCTACGATGCGCTGCGAGCCGACGATGGTGCGCATCGTGACCATGGCCGGGTGATCGCCGACCACGCGGCCGATCTCGACGGCGTCCGCTCCCGTGGGGACGGCGCGCATGGCCGCCAGCACCGCCCCGGCTGAGGCGGCGGGCACGATCGCCACGAGCTTGCCCTCGTTGGCGACGTGGAGGGGGTCCAGGCCGAGCATCTCGCACGCGGCGCGCACGGGGCCGGGGATCGGGATCGTCTCCTCGGCCAACTCGATGCCGGCGCCGGAGGCGGCGGCGATCTCGTTCAGCGCCGATGCCAGGCCGCCCCGCGTCGGGTCGCGCAGAACGTGCACGTCGGGGCACGCGGCGACGATCGCGGCGACCAGGCCGTTGAGCGGCTGGGTATCGGAGGCAATCTCGACCTCGAAGTCCAGGCCCTCGCGGACGCTCATGATGGCGATGCCGTGGAGGCCGATCGGCCCGGACAGGATCACAGCGTCGCCGGCTTCCGCTCGATCGGCGCCCACGGAAACTCCGTCCGCGACCAGCCCGATGCCGGCGGTGTTGACGAACAGACCGTCCGCCGCTCCCCGACCGACCACCTTCGTGTCGCCGGTTACGATCCGGACGCCTGCCCGGCCGGCTGCCCGGGCGACCGATTCGGTCACGCGACGCAGGTCCTCGATCGGCAGGCCTTCCTCGATGACGTAGGCCAGCGAGAGCGCGACCGGCTGGGCGCCCATCATCGCCAGGTCGTTGACGGTGCCGTTCACGGCAAGCTCACCGATATCGCCACCGGGGAACTCGAGCGGGCTGACCACGAAGGAATCGGTCGTGAAGGCCAGCCGCTGGCCGGCGACTTCCACCACTGCGGCGTCGTTGAGCGGACCGCCCGGCGCCGCCGCCGCCAGCGCCGGCCCGATGACCTCGCGCATCAGCGCCGCCGAGAGCTGGCCGCCGGAGCCGTGGCCCAGCAGGACGCGCGCTCGCTCGGGGATCGGCGCCGGGCACACGAGGTTCGCGGGGTCGGGCGCGGCGGTGGGCTCCCCCGCCCTGGCCGCCGGCACACCCGCCGGCGAGGCGAAGGGATCGGCCGTCGGCCGCCGGTCGGTGCTCATCGCTCGCTCGGCGTCAACTCGTAGAGAGGCACCGCCGCCGGAGTGGCGAGTCCGCGCCCCGCGGCGTGGTAGGCCGAGCAGACGCCCTCACTGCTTACCATCGGCGCGCCGAGCGGCTTCTGCGGGGAGCAAAGCACGCCGTAGGCAGTGCAGTCGAGCGGCGTCTTCGTCCCCTGCAGGATCTGGCCGGCGATGCAGGCCGGGTGCTCGGCCGTCGTGATCGTGCCGACGTCGAAGCGCGCCTCCGCGTCGAACTTCGCGAACTCCGGCCGCAGGTGGTATCCCGAAGCCGGGATCATGCCGATGCCGCGCCACTTGCGATCGCCAACGTCGAAGACGCGGAAGACGGTCTCCTGGGCCTGGCGGTTGCCTTCCCGCTTCACAGCCCGAGCGTACTGGTTCTCCACCACCGCGCGGCCCGCCTCGAGCTGGCGGATCGCCATCAGGATCCCTTCGAGCAGGTCCAGCGGCTCGAAGCCGGTGACGACGATCGGGACGTGGTAGCGCTCCGCGATCGGCTCGTACTCGGTCCAGCCCATCACGGCGCAGACGTGGCCGGCGGCCAGGAAGGCCTGTACCTGGTTCGTCGGCGACTCGAGGATGGCGCACATTGCCGGCGGCACCAGCACGTGGCTCACCAGGACGGAGAAGTTGTCGAGGCCGAGCCGGGCGGCCTGCCGGACCGCCATCGCGTTGGCCGGCGCGGTCGTCTCGAAGCCGATGGCGAAGAAGACGACCTGGCGGTCCGGGTTGGCGACCGCGATTCGGACGGCGTCCAGGGGCGAGTAGACGATCCGCACGTCGGCGCCGCGCGCCTTCAGGGACAGCAGGTCGGTCGTGGATCCGGGCACCCGCAGCATGTCGCCGTAGCTGGTGAAGATGACGTCCGGCCGGGCGGCGATAGCGAGGGCCTTGTCGATCTGCTCGAGCGGCGTCACGCAGACCGGGCAGCCGGGGCCGTGAATCATCCGCACCCCGGGCGGCAGCGCCTCGTCGATCCCCTGCTTCACCAGCGTGTGGGTCTGTCCGCCGCAGACCTCCATCAGGGCCCAGGGCCGGGTCGTTACGCGATGTATCTCGTCGACGAGCTTGTGAGCCAGCCCGGCGTTGCGGTACTCGTCGATGTACTTCATGCAGAGGCCCCCGCGGCGGGGGGCGCCGCCGGCAACCCGGCAGACGGCGCGGCCGAACTCGAGTCCGCCGCCTCGTCCGCCATCGAGCCGAGCTCCATCGCCACGCCCTCGGCGTCGATGGCGCGCAGCATCTCGAGGGTCTTCATCGCCTCCTCCTCGTCGAGCTGGCTGATGGCGAAGCCGACGTGGACGATCACGTAGTCGCCGAGAACGACCTCGGGCACGTACGCCAGGCAGGCCTCCTTGCGCACCCCGCCGAAGTCGACGCGGGCCATCCGCAAGGGGCCGTCGTCGTTGATCTCCACGACCTTGCCGGGGATGCCGAGGCACATTTGACGATCTCCTTGCCGCGAGCGGCCGCTAGGACGCGCCGGCCAGGCGCGCGGCCGCGACCGCCGCCTGACCGTAGCTGATCCCGCCGTCGTTCGCCGGGACGCGCTGGTTGGTGTGGACCGCGAAGCCGTCGGCGCCGAGGCGCCGGACGAGGGTCGTGGCCAGCCACTGATTCTGGAAGACGCCGCCCGAAAGGGCGACGGTCGAGAGGCCCGTGGAAACACGAACGTCGCCACACAGCTGGCGGGTGACGGCGGCCACGGTCTCCTGGAAGCGCGCCGCGAGATGTTCGGGGGTGGCGCCGTTGGCGCGGCCCTCCAGCAGCGCCCGCAACGTCGGCCTCGGGTCGTAGACGAGCAGATCTCCCCGCCGGACGATCTCGTACGGGAGCGGACGGACGCTCCTCTCCTCCGCCAGCAGCTCCAGCTCGACGGCGGCCTGGGCCTCGTACTCGGCCACGTCGCGGATGCCGAGGAGGCTCGCCGCGGCATCGAACAGGCGACCGGCCGAGGAGGCGACGGGAGCGTTCAGCCCGCGGGCCAGCTGAACTCGAACGACCTCGACCTCGCGCGGATCCAGGTGGTCGAGGAAGGCGCGGCTGAGTTCCGGGTCGATCCAATCGGCCACGGCGCCTTCGCCCGCGGCGCCTTCGGGCCCGAACGCCTCGGCGGACAGCAGGTAGCCGAGCGCCATCCGGTACGGCTTCTTCACCGCCAGGGCCCCGCCCGGCATCCTGGCGTGCCCGAACCGCGCCACCCGCCGGTAAGTGGCGAGCGTGGCCACGAGGACTTCGCCGCCCCAGAACGTGCCATCGTCGCCCATCCCGAGGCCGTCGAACGCGACGCCGATGAACTCGCCCGACAGCCCCGCCTCGGCCGCGGCCGACGCCACGTGAGCGTGGTGATGCTGGACGCCGATGCGCCGGTTCTCCGGGAAGGCGCGCATGGCGTACTGGGTCGACAGGTAGCCCGGGTGCAGGTCGTGGGCGACGTAGGCCGGCTCGAAGTCGAGCAGCCGCTTCAGATGCGCCAGGTTCGTCTCGAAGGCTCGATACGTCAGCAGATCTTCGAGATCGCCCGTGTGTGGGGCGACGTGCGCGCGCCCGCCGCGCGCCAGCGCGAAAGTGTGCTTCAGCTCGGCGCCGACCGCCAGAACGGGCTCCGGGGTGGCGATGGGCAGTGCCAGCGGCTCCGGCGCGTAGCCGCGCGCCCGCCGGATCAGGCTCTCGCGCCCATCCACCACCCGCGTCACCGAGTCGTCGTAGCGGGCCCGGATCTCGCGGTTGTGGGCCAGGAACGCGTCGGCGATGCCGGCCAGCCGCTCCAGCGCCTCGGCGTCATCCGTGGCCAGCGGCTCGTCGGACAGGTTGCCGCTGGTCAGCACGATCGGCCGGCCCAGCCCCTCCAGCAGCAGGTGGTGCAGCGGCGTGTACGGCAGGAAGAGCCCCACGCGGCGGTTCAGCGCGGCAGCCCGCTCGGGCTCCGCCGTGACCACTCCGTCGGCGAGCGGCGGCTCCACGTCGCGGCGCCCGTCGCCCGGGCCGTCGCCCGGCCCGCCGCGGCGCCGCTCCACCAGCACGATCGGCCGCGCCGGCGAGACCAGCAGTGCCTCCTCCTCGGCCGACATGGCGGCCTGGACACGCGCCGTCTCCAGATCGCGGACCATCACCGCGAACGGCTTCGCCCAACGATGCTTACGGTCGCGCAGACGGGCCACCGCCACGGGATCGGTCGCGTCGCAGGCGAGGTGGTAGCCGCCGAGGCCCTTGACCGCCACGATCCGCCCGGCGCGGAGATCCGCCAGCGCGGCGGCCAGCGCCGCTTCCCGGTGCGCCGCCGGGGCAGCGTCGCCGAGACGCCGGTACGAGAGCTGCGGCCCGCAGTCGGGGCACGCGACCGGCTCGGCGTGGAAGCGGCGATTCGCCGGGTCGCGGTACTCGGCCTCGCACGCGGCACACAGTCGGAACTCGCCCATCGACGTCCGGGCGCGGTCGTAGGGAAGCTCGTCGATGATCGTGGCCCGCGGACCGCAGTTGGTGCAGTTGGTGAACGGGTAGCGGTACCGCCGATCGTTCGGGTCGAACAGCTCGCGCAGGCAGTCGTCGCAGGTGGCGATGTCGGGCGGGAAGAGACGCTCCGTCGACGCGACGGCCTCACTCTCCTCGATCGTGAAACCGGAACCTGGCGCCGGCGCACGCTCGATCGGCCGAACGATGACCTCCTCGACCCGGGCGCGCGGAGGCGCGTCGGTTCGAATCCGACCCGCGAACGCCTCAACCGCCTCAGCGGAACCGGCGACCGCGATCTCGACCCGGCCGGCGCGATTGATGACCGTGCCGTCGAGGCCGATCTCCGTGGCGAGCCGCCACACGAACGGCCGGAAGCCGACGCCCTGAACCACGCCTCGAACCTCGAGCGCGCAGGCGACCCGCTCCCCCGGCCTGACCGAGGTCACGGATAGCGCTCCAGCCGTTCGATGTCGATCTCCTCGTCGGTCAGCTCGGGCAGCGACTCGGCGTGGCAGCGTGGGCATGACGCGGCGATCTGCGGCGAGTCGAACTCGTTGCCGCAGCCCGGGCAGAGATGGCCAAACGGGGCACGCTGGATCTCCAGCCCAGGAACCGCCCTCGCCTGGTCTGGCATCGCCTCTATGAGATGGGCCCGTAGATCCGCCTCGAACTCGGCAGGATCGCGATGGCCGCCACGTACGCGGAGGCGCACCTGGGCCAGCGTCAGTCCGCGGCTCTTGAGGGTCTTCGCCACGTTTCGTGCCAGACCTGCCTCGTGCATCCGATCGAACCTCCGCTGGACCCGGTCCACGCGCCGGGGCGTGCGCAAAGCGTAACCGCCCGCAGCTATCTCACACCCGACCGCTCCGGTTTCCGCCTGCCGAGCGGCCTGCACCTGAGGCCGAAGGTCCCAAGTACGCCCCACCCGGGCGGGGTGAGGGCTGGGCCGCAAGCGGCGCCACAGGACCGCACCACTCGGCGGCGACCGGGCGCCTCAGGCGACGACCGGGGCGTCCTCCAGCCCGACGCCCGCCAGAGAGTGCTTGCAGCGGGGGCAGCGACCCTCGATCAGATGCCACTCCGTGACCGCGAAGTCGGAGCGGCCGATCAGCCGCTCACCGCACCGCGAGCAAATCGTGGTGGAGGCCTCCACTTCTGGCGCGTTGCCGACGTAGACGTGGCGCAGGCCAACCTCACGGGCGATCTGGGCCGCGTCCACGAGCGTGGCGGCCGGCGTCTCGGCCAGCCCCGAGAACCGATAGGCCGGCTGGAAGCGCGTCAGGTGCCAGGGCGTCTCGGGACCGACCGCCGTGGCAATCCATTCGGCCATGGCCCGGAGATCGCGGCGATCATCATTGAGGCCGGGGATGATCAACGTCGTCAGCTCGACCCATATGCCGCGCTCGCGCATCGCCACGATCGTTTCCCGCACGGGCTCCCGCAGCGCCCCACAGACGTGGCGGTAGAAGTCGTCGCTGGCGGCCTTGAGGTCGACGTTGGCCGCGTCCAGGTTCGGAACCAGCAGATCGAGCGCCTCGGGGCTCTCGTAGCCGTTGGTGACGAAGATGTTGCGCAGGCCGGCGGCCCGCGCCCGGGTCATCGTGTCCAGGGCGTACTCGAGGAACACCGTCGGTTCGACGTATGTGTAGGCGATGCTCCGAACGCCTGCGGCGACCGCCTCCTCGACCGCCGTCTCCGGGGCGAGGTACCGGCTCTCCGGCACCCGCCCCTCGCGGTGGGCCTGAGATATCTGCCAGTTCTGGCAGTACGCGCAGTGGAAGTTGCAGCCCTGCGTCGCAACCGAGTAGGCGTAGCTGCCGGGCAGGAAGTGGAAGAGCGGCTTCTTCTCTATCGGCTCGGCTTGAGAGACGACGGCCTGGCCGTAGACCAGGGTGTAGAGGCTGCCACCCCGGTTCTGGCGAACACCGCAGATGCCGATCCGGCTCGGTCTCAGGACGCAGCGATGGGCGCACGCGACGCAGCGAACGCTCCCGGGCGCGACTGGATCGTCGAACGGCTGGCCCAGCACGGCCAGCCGGATGTTCGGCACGGTTTCGTCCGCCGGACCGAGGTCCCCGGGGCGCAGACCCTGCGGCGGCTCCTCGCCCGGGAAGGCAGCCCGAACCGGCGCCGGTGGCCTGGCATCGGGATCGAACGGGACGGCTGGCGCCCTGGTGAACGTCTCGTGCCTGTCCGGTGAGCGCGTGTCGTCTCTCATGAAGGCCCTCAGAGTGCGGTCTGGCCGTCCCTCGTGAACAGGGCCAATGGTTCCGACCCGATCCATCTGCAGTATGCCATCGCAGCGGCCGTGACGGCCTGGCGGGCCTACCCGGCCGAGTAACGGGACGTCGTACTTCCCGCTCGGCCGATGGGTCGTTCGGCCCTTGCCTCTGGAAGGGGCCCGCGGGAGGCTACGAGCAACAAGTCCCGGTTGCGGGACTGCCGCAGGCCCGGTGGCCGGCGGCCTGTTCGGCGACGGGCTCCGCAACAGAAAGTGAATACAGATGGCGATCAGTCCAGTTGCGATGCGGTTGCCTCGACCTCCCGTGCCGTGGACACCTCTCGTCATCGCCGAGGAACGCTGCAAGGGCTGCGAGCTGTGCGTGGCTGCATGCCCCAAGTCCGTCCTCGCCCTGGACCGAGGCCGGGTCAACATCCTCGGCTACCACCCCATCGCGCTGACCGACGCTTCGGCCTGCACCAGCTGCGCCTTCTGCGCCCGCATCTGCCCGGACACAGTCTTCACGGTCTGGGCCGCGCCGCGGATGCCGCGAGAGGAGCGTGCCCGATGACCGAACCGCTCGAAACCGGCATCCGCCCGCGATCGTCCGATAAGGACTCCGGCCGCCGCTCCCGTGTCCTAATGAAGGGCAACGAGGCGATCGCCGAGGCGGCAATCCAGGCCGGCTGCGACGCGTACTTCGGCTATCCCATCACGCCCCAGGCCGAGCTGCTGGAATGGATGGCCCGCCGGATGCCCGAACTGGGTCGCGCTTTCGTCCAGGCCGAGAGCGAGCTCGGCGCAATCAACATGGCCCTCGGCGCGGCCGCCACGGGCGCCCGGGTCCTGGTCTCGTCCTCGAGCCCGGGGATCAGCCTCATGGCCGAGGGCATGAGCTACATGGCCGGCTCAGGGACGCCGATGGTGCTGGTCAACGTCATGCGCGCCGGGCCCGGCCTGGGCGGCATCGGGCCGTCGCAGAGCGACTACTTTCAGGCGACGAAGGGCCACGGCCACGGCGACTACCGGGTCCCGGTGCTGGCCCCTGCCTCGATCGGCGAGGCGATGGAGCTGATGGCGACGGCCTTCGAGCTGGCGGAGCGATACCGCACGCCGGTCATGGTCGTCGTGGACGGAATCCTGGGCCAGGCCATGGAGCCGGTGGAGCTGCGCTTCCGCAACCCGGAACGTCACGCCTTCGACTGGGCCCTGACCGGGGCCGCCGGGCGTCCGGCGCGGATCATCAAGTCGATCGACCTGGTGCCAGAGATCCTCGAGAAGCGCAACATCGCCCTCCAGCGCAAGTACGCGGAGATCTCGCGCCAGGAAACCCGCTGGGCCACCGAGTTGATGGACGACGCCGAGTACGTCCTGGTCGCCTACGGCACGGCGGCCCGCGTGGCGCGGAGCGCCATCGAGAAGGCCCGCGCCCGGGGCATCAAGGCCGGCCTTTTCCGCCCGATCACGCTCTGGCCGTTCCCGAGCCGGGAGCTGGCTCGGGTCGCCCGGCACGCCCACGCCATCCTCACGGTCGAGCTTTCGTCGGGCCAGATGGTCGAAGACGTCCGCCTGGCGGTCGAAGGTCGATGTCCGGTCGGCTTCCACGGTCGAATGGGCGGCCTGGTGCCGACCCCGGACGAAGTCGTCGGCGCTCTGAAGGCGCTGCACGGCAAGGTCGAGCGGACGCGCGAGCGAGAGCGTAAGCAGCAGCAGAAGCGGCACGCCGGGCGCGCCGAGGGGCAGTCCGCGCACGGCCGGGCCGCGGTCACCGGTCCGCCGGAACGGACCCACCGGGCCGAGGCCGACGCCCACGCGAGCGTTCGCGACGGAGGCGAGCGATGACACTCAACCCGAGTCCCGAGCTGACGGCGCGGCCGGGGGTCCCCAGGCTGATCTATCGCAAGCCGGACGTGCTGCTGGACCGTTCCACACATTACTGCCCCGGCTGCGGCCACGGCATTGTCCATCGGCTGCTGGCTGAGGTGATGACCGAGCTGGATCTGCCGGCCCACACCATCGCCGTGGCCCCGGTGGGCTGCGCCGTGTTCGCCTACGACTACCTGAACGTCGACTTCGTGGAGGCTCCTCATGGACGGGCTCCGGCCGTGGCGACAGGGATCCGTCGCGTTCGACCGGAGGCGTTCGTGCTCACGTACCAGGGCGACGGCGACCTGGCTGCGATCGGCACGGCGGAGATCGTCCACGCCGCCGCGCGCGGCGAGCGCATCACCGCGATCTTCGTCAACAACGGCATCTACGGCATGACCGGCGGCCAGATGGCGCCGACCACGCTCCTCGGCCAGAAGACCACCTCGTCGCCGAGCGGCCGGGACGCGGCCCTGATGGGCTACCCGATCCGGATCACGGAGATGCTGGCGCAGCTGCCCGGGGTCACATACGCGGCCCGTGGCAGCATCGCCGACGCGTCGCTGATCGGCAAGCTCAAGGCGATGATCAAGCGGGCGTGCCTGGTCCAGATGGAAGGCGGCGGCTTCGCCCTCGTGGAGGCGCTTTCGAACTGCCCGGTCGGCTGGGGCATGACACCGCAGGAATCGCTCGACCATCTGAAGGGCCCGGTCATCGAGGCGTACCCGCTCGGGGTGATCGTCGATCGTGGAGTGGCGGCCGCCGTGGCCGCCGCCGCGCCGGCAGCCGTAGAATCGGAGGCCTGAGATGGAACGTTCCGTCGTCTTCTCCGGCTTCGGCGGCCAGGGTCTCCTCTTCACCGGCCAGGTTCTCGCCCGCGCCGCTATCAAGGATGGCCTGGAGGTCTTCTGGATCCCCTCATACGGCCCGGAGATGCGGGGTGGCACGGCCTCCTGCACGGTCATCGTGGCGGATCATCCGATCGGCTCCCCGGTCGTCGACCAGTTCGACGCCGCGGTCGCGATGAACCTGCCGTCGCTGCGCAAGTACGGCCCGAGCGTGGCTCCTGGCGGGCTGCTGATCGTGAACGCCTCGCTGGTCACCTCGCAGACCTCCGCCCGGGCCGACATCGACGAGCTGCGGCTTCCGTGCACGGACCTCGCGGCCAAAGGCGGCGATGACAAGCTCGTCAGCGTCGTGGCCCTTGGCGCCCTCGTGGCGCGGCTGGGCTGGGTGACCCCAGATTCGGTTCAGGCCGCGCTGCGCGAGATCTCCGCCCGGAAGCGGCCGGAGATCATCGAGGCGGACCTGGGCGTCTTCGCCGCCGGCATGGAAGCCGGCCGGATCGGAGTGGCCGCGTAGGGTCCCACCGAATCGAGAACCGGGGCCCCTCGCGAGGCCCCGGTTCTCGGTGACGGCGGGGGATTGGCTAGTGGCCTGCCGCGCGCAGGACGCCGGCCATCTCCTGGAGGATTCGCCAGTCGTGGAGGCGGTCCTCCTGCGAGGCCTGCAGCTCGTGGGAGGGGCTGCCCTCCGCGTCGAAGTGCTGGCGGAAGCGACCTTCCGTGCGGGCGAAGGAGATGAAGTCGAAGGTGGTCCCGTCGGGGTTCTTCGACCAGTCTTCCTTGACCGCCGGGTTGCCCTGGAGCGAGAGCCGCTCGGCGAGCGAGTCGCCGCGGCGCGGGTCGTACGTGAAGAGCGGGAAGGCCCGCGACTCCACGGCGAGCTTGGCCTGGCGGTTAGCGGCATCGTCGGCGATGCCGTGCTCCGGCATGCACGGCGTGTAGGCGATGATGACGGCCGGGCCCGCATAGGCGT
Source organism: Chloroflexota bacterium (assembly GCA_003141955.1). Lineage (GTDB taxonomy): Bacteria > Chloroflexota > Limnocylindria > Limnocylindrales > CSP1-4 > Fen-1039. The sequence continues at coordinate 24,842 of PLOC01000123.1, read as the reverse complement.
TGGCCTCCATCACTGCCTTGTAGAGATGGTTGATGTTGCAGGCCGCGACCTGAGCGACGTAGGCGTCGCCATGGGCCATCATGATCCGGCCCAGCTCCTTGCGCTTCTCCTGCTTGCCGTGCTCGGCCTTGCCGTAGGCGGAGAGCTTGGAGACCTGGGCTGTGAAGGAAGCGGTGGAGGTCTGGCCGCCGGTGTTCGAGTAAACGCCGGTGTCCAGGACCAGGACCTTGATGTCGTGGCCCGAGGCGACCAGGCGCGACAGCGACTGGAAGCCGATGTCGTACATGGCGCCGTCGCCCCCGAAGACCCACAGCCGCCGATCCGCGTGACCCGCCTGATCCCAGCGCAGCCGGATGCCAAGCGCATCGGCCGGGCCGTTCTCGAAGAGCGAGTTGGTCCACGGAACCGTGAACGGGTTGTACGGGTAAGTGCTGGCGAACACGGTATTGCAGCCAGTCTCGGCGACGATGCCCATGCTCTGCGGGCCGTAGACCTGCAGAGTGGCGGCCATCACCATCCGGACGACCGTGCCTTCGCCGCAGCCCGAACAGGAACCGCCGCCGCCGACGAAGCCGAAGGCGTGCTCGCCGAGCATGATGTCGGCCAGGGCCTTCTCGTTGCGGTACGCGACGGGGGTCGTGGGCAGGCTCCTGTAGAAGGCGATGTCGCGGCGGTAGCGATCGAGCGTGCACTCGCCGCTCGGCTCGCAGTCGCACTTCTCCGCCATGACGAGAGCGGTGTGGCCCTGGGCCAGGCAGACGTCGACGCACTCGGCGCAGCCCTTGCAGTGCAGAGGATCGATGAAGAGCCCGAAGTCCGCCGGCTCGAGGCCGCGCTTGGCGGGCACGTCGGCGTACTTGGTGGTGTGGACGAAGTGCTGCTTCGCCGTCTCGGCGGCCAGCGCCGGGTTCGGCTGGCTGGCCGCGAACGTCTCGATCGCGGCGGCCAGGGCGGCCTTTGGCTGGGCCGTGGCGACGATGGCGCTGTCGGGGCAGGCGCTGACGCAGGCCATGCAGCCCACGCACTGTTCGGCCACGAACTGCGGGATCAGCGGCGAGAGGCTGCTGAAATCGCGGGTTGCGGCCGTTGCCGGTGCGATCAGGCTGCGCCCGACGCCCATGTCGGCGGGCAGCTCGACATCGGCGACGCCGCTGCGATACGCGTCTATGACCGTGGTGTTGAAGTCTTTGATGTAGGCGCGGATGTCCAAGGTCTGCGGCGCAATGCGCCCCGGACCCGCGGGAAGGTTGGCCAGCATGCCTGGGAGCTGGCCCTTTCCGTTCTTCTCGGTAGCAATTGTCTCTGTCATCGCTCGCTCAGTCTTCGGGTCCTATCGCAGCCACGACCGCACGAGGTCGCTGGCCGAGATGATTCCGATCGGGGTGGCCGCCGCGTCCGTGACGACGAGGCGGTGGACTCGACGCTCACCCATCAGCCGCGCGGCCTCGTCGAGGCCCGCGGTCGAGGGGATGGTCAGCGCCGGTTTTGTCATGATTTCTCCCACGGGCAGGCCCCGCCAGTTCGCAGAAAGCCCGGGGTTCGCCTGCGCCTTGATGAGGTCGGTCTGACTCAGGACTCCGACCAGGGACCCGCTCGCATCGACAACGGGCAGGCCGGAGATCTCCTTGCTGCCAAGCAGGGCGGCGGCTTCCGCGAGGGAGGCCGACTCCGAGATCGAGACCGGGTTGGGGGTCATGACATCCCCAACCTTGCGAGTTTCGGTCATCGCGTCGCCTGGGCGGCCGCCGCGTGGGCGCCGCCGGCAGTGATCGCCGCCGTGACGTCGATCACGCCGTCGTAGGCGCCCTGGATAACGGCCAGGTTGGCATCGACGACCGAGGTGCCGCGCTTCCCGAAGAAGCGAGTGAGATTGGCTCGCACGGCCTCCATCAGCGCGGGTCGGTCGAGGCCGGCCCGCTCGGCGAACGGTGAGACCTTGAGGAAGACGCCCACCAGGGCGACGCCCTGCATTCGGATCTCGAGGTCCGCTCGAGGCGCGTACTTCATGGCGAGTGCCGCCGTGTCCAGGGCGAGAAGCCGAATCTTGCGAGCCAGGATCTCGGCCCGGGTCGCCGGCGGTAGAGCGGCCCAGATCTCGTCCGGGTCGGTCAGCGGCGTCGGCACGAAGACCGTGCCACCGTTCACGAGACCGGCGAGCGGATCGCCCTGCTTGAAGGAGTTGGTGTCGAAGAGCGGCACGAAGTCGACTTCGGTCAGCTCGTTGTGGAGCCGGATCGGCTCCTCGGCAATGGTCAGGAAGTACGTAGTGGGCAGGCCCTTCTTCTCCGAGCCGTAGCGCGGGTAGGCCTGAACGTACAGATTGAAGAGCTCGCCAACGGTGGTCGCCACGAGCTTGTTCGTGGTGACCGAGCCGAAGCCGCCGACCGAGTGGCCGCGCAGGCTGTAGGCGCCGCGGGGGCGAATGTTGACGTCACTCTTCTTGAGTGCGAGCGGGTGGCGGATGCCGAGCACAGCGTGCTTGCGCTCCTTGACGGCCTTCTCGTCGGCAATCCAGTCGAAGACGGCCGCGAGGTCGCCGGGCTGGATGTCGCGCGAGCCGAGGCCGGCCGAGGCCGACACAACACGCGGCAGGCGGGCCCCGTCCATCGCCGCATCGGCGAGGGCCGACTTGAGCTCGCGGGTCAGCGGATTGTCCGCGGCCGCAGGCTCGTCCGTGCGCTCCACGACGGCCACGACCTTGGCGTTGGCCAGGGCCTTCGCCAGCTGCTTCGCCGGGAAGGGGCGGAAGCAGGTGACCGTGATGCAACCGACCTTGCGGCCGGCGGCGCGGAGGTGGTCGACGACCGCCAGAGCCGTGTCCGCCATGGTCCCCATCGAAACCATGACATAGTCGGCGTCTTCGGTCTTGTACGTCTGGATCAGGCCGTACGGGCGCCCCGTGAGGGCAGCCCATTCGGCCATGGCACGCTCGGTGATCTCGACGAGCCTGTCGTACCAGGCGCGCTGGGCGATGCGGCCCTTCATGTATGAGTCCTGATTCTGGACGACGCCGGACATGAGACCGTCCTTGGTGTCGAACAGATCGCGGACCGTCACGCGGGGGTCGCCCACGAAGCGCTTCAGGAGCTCGTCCTCGGGCAGCCGGACGTTCTCGATCGTGTGGGTCGTCAGGAACCCATCCTGGGCCACGAACCACGGCGTCTCGCCGTCCTCGGCAACGCGTCGGGCGATGGCGGTCAGGTCCGCCGCCTCCTGGCAGTTGCGCGAGAAGAACATGCCCCAGCCGCAGTCCGCGACGCCCATCAGGTCGTCGTGGCCGGCGTGGATGTTCAGGCTCTGGCTGGTCAGCGCGCGGGCACCCACGTGGAAGACCACGGGCAGGCGCTTGCCGGCAATGACATACAGGACTTCCTTCATCAGGATGAGTCCCTGTCCGGCCGTGAAGTTCGTGACCCGGCCACCGGCGAGAGCAAAGCCCTCGGCGGCAGAAGCGGAGGAATGCTCCGACTCGGGCTCGATGAACTTCAGCGTGGTGCCCCAGATGTTCGGGGTGCCATTGGCCACGGCGACCTGGTAGACCGCGGCCATGGTTGTCGAGGGCGTGATCGGGTAGGCGCATGCGCCGTCGCTGATCCGCGACTCGACGTGGGCGATGGCCTCCGAGCCGTCGATGATGGCCGGGATGCCTGGAAACTCGGGTGTCGGCGAATTCGTCACGATGGTCGGTTCACCCAATGCGCGCAACTGGCGGGCCAGTGCGCTTCCGTCCAAGTGCTTGAGCAGGGTGCCGCCAATCCCGCTGGCGACCGCCTCGCGCTGCTCGTCCGCATGCCAGTAGGAGGCGAGCACGGCGATCCGCTCCGCGGGGATGCAGTCGCGCAGTGCCGCCACAACTGGCCGCCAACCGCCTGGCACGTCCGCATCGAGCAGCACCACGTCCGGGTTCGAGGCAGCGCAATCACGCGCCGCGGACTCGGCGGAAGTCGCCTGGGCGACGATCGCGAAGCCGTGACGCGAGAGGTGATCGCAGAGCGCCTCGGTTGCCGCGCGGTGCTGACTGACGATGAGCAGTCGACGCAAAGGCAGATTGGTATCGGCGAGCATGCGCATAGCGTGCGCGCTGTGGCCTCTCCACCCGTAGCGACAGGGCTCCCTAATGCCGGGGGCCATATGGCCCGCACGGGGACGGGCCGGGATGGGAGCGGCCTGCCCGAACGGGTGTCCTCCTCTCGCCCTGGGACAAGACTTTGGCGTCTTCTACCCTGTGGGGACCGCGTCGAGTTCCGACGCCAGCGCCTCGCTGATGCTGTGATCCAGACTGCCTACCTGGCCACTGTCCGAGTGGCCTTTGGCGGCCTCTGGCGAGTCCTGGGCACGGCACCTGGCGGGCCCTGGTCCAGCTGCAGAGTGCCCCGCCGCAGCACGAGAAAGAACGCGCCCCAAACCTGACATCTGCCCGGCCCAGGTGTGCCTCGTCGGAAGCGGGCGGTCGCCCTCCGGCCGCACCCGGCCCTATAATGCCCGCTCAGGTTTCGGACGTGGCCCTGACTGCCATTCTGGCCAGCATTCTCAACTCGTCGAGAGGGATCTGGATGGAGATTCCGGCGCCGGCTGCTGGCAGAAGCTCAAGCCGCCCGATCGGGTATGCCACAAGGTTGATCTGCTGGGCCGGTATAGCTCTGCTGGCAGCGATTGCGGGCTCCTCGTTACTGGAGCTTGGGCCTCACAGCTCACGCCGGATTAGCGGCACTCGGGCCTCCCTGGATCGCCTGGGCCGTGGCATCAGTGGTCCTCGCGCTGGCGCTGTGGGCAGTCGCCCTCTCCAACCGGGGACCGCTGCGGACTCACCCACTGGCATCGGCGCTGGTCTTCGTAGCGGCGTCCCGTCTGATCACCGTGGCGCTCGTCCCGGCACCTTTGCAGTCCGACTTCCTCTCGTATCACAACCTCGGCGTCGAGATCTCTCAGCACGGCCCGATGCTGAGCTCGATCCCGACCGGCTATCCGATGGCACTCGGCGTCGTCTACGCATTGTTCGGACCTCAGGTGGTCGTCGCCCAGCTGCTCAACTGCGCCATCGCGGTCGCGATTGCCACGCTGGTCTTCGACATCACGCAGCGGCTTTGGGACAGGCGCGCCGCTGTCTGGGCCATCTGGCTGTTCGCCCTCGCGCCCTCGCAGATCTTGATGACCTCCGTTCTCGGTTCCGAGGCTCCCTATTGCCTGCTCTTGATGCTCAGCTTCTGGCTGGCCGTGCGTTTCGGATGGAGACGCCTCGCGGTCGCGGTGGCGATCGCCGGTTTGCTCGGTGCCTCCAACTACGTGCGGGTCACGACGCCGGCAATCATTCCCGCCTTTGCCCTGGTGCCTTTCCTGGGTGCCGTTCCCTTCCAGAGGGCCGCGTTTTGGGCCGCCCTGCTCGTCGGCGGATTCCTGGTCATGCAAGCCCCGGTCATCGTCTGGAACGAACAGACGAAGGGCGAGCTGTCGATCTCGCCCTCCGACTTCGGCGGGTGGAGCCTGCTGGTCGGAACCGACCCGGCGCACGGTGGCTCGTACGACGCCGATCTCCTAAAGGTGGTTGGGGTCCCCAACACCAGCCCTGACTTCGACAAGCGGGCCTTGCAGATTGCCATCGATCGGCTCAGGGCGCATCCGATCCAATTCGTCGCGCTCGCCGTGCGCAAGTTCCCGCGCATGTGGGGCCTGGAGAACTACGGCGAGTACTACACGTTCGGCACCTCACCCGGGTCAAACCAGGACGTCGGGCAAGGATTGCTGGCGGTCTCCCAGGTGACCTACCTCGCGATCACAGCTCTGGCGGCTGTGGGCCTGTGGCTGATGCGGCGGTCGCCACCGGTGGTCGTTCTCGCGATCGTAGTAGCAGTTGCATCAGTGGCTGCAGTCCACACGTTCCTCGAGATCGAGCCAAGGTACCACGCATACTTCGTCCCGCTCTTCTGCGTGCTCGCGGGACCGGCGGGAGCGGCCCTCCGCCTCCCGCGCCTGCGCGGAGCGCGTGGCGCAGCCCCCGTCTGACCCCATTTCTCCGAGGGAGTATGGCGCGCGGATTGGGCTGGGCCGCGCCCTCCGCCACGAGCCGGAGGTCTTTGTTGCCCGCCGCGGGGGGGCCGTTCGGCACTGCGCATGGGTCGGCGCCGACCCCAGACTTCCTCCCGTGACGAACGCCGGAGGGGACGCCCGGCGTTCGTCCTTTTTTTGCGCGAGTCAGCAGGCGGGCTGGAGTGCGTGGCCGTCCTGGCGGCCCGCGCCTTCCGGCGGTTCGGGCCCTGCGGGGCCCCGCGCTACAGCTCGTGGTACTTCTTTGCGTACGTCGTGAGCTCGTCGCGGAAGTCGGGGTGGGCGATGGCGATCAAGCGCTTGGCCCGCTCACGGAAGCTCTGCCCGAAGAGCTCGGCGACACCGAACTCAGTCACGACCGTTCGAACGTGGGAACGGGTCGTCGTCACGCCGGCTCCTTCTTTCAGGCTGGCCGTGATACGGGAGAACTTGCCCTCGGCACCGGTGGAGGGCAACGCGATGATGGCCCGCCCTTCATCGGCCAGGGCCGCGCCGCGCATGAAGTCCATCTGGCCGCCGACGCCGCTGTACATGCGGTGTCCGATCGAGTCCGCGCACACCTGGCCGGTGAGATCCACCTCGATCGCCGAGTTGATGGCCGTCATCCGCTTGAAGCGCCGGATGACGGCGGTGTCGTTCGTGTAGTCGACCGGCCGCATCTCGACCATGGGATTGTTGTCGACGAAGTCGTAGAGCCGCTGGGTACCCATCATGAATGTGGTAACGATCTTGCCGCAGTTGATCTCCTTACGGTCGCAGGTCACCACTCCGCGCTCGACCAGGTCGACCAGCACGTCGGTGAACATCTCCGTGTGAACTCCGAGGTGCTTCTTGCTGTACAAGCCCGGGCCGACGGCGTTGGGGATCGCGCCGATGCCCATCTGCAGGGTCGCCTCGTCTGGCACGAGATCGGCCACGAACCCGCCGATCTTCAACTCGATGTCGCCGATGGCGCCACCCGAATACGTGTAGGGCGGCTGGTCCACTTCCACGCCGAAGTCGATCTGACTGACGTGGACGAAGCTGTCGCCCAGGGTGCGGGGCATGCTCTTGTTGAACTGGGCGATGACGATCCTCGCACACCGGGCGGCGGTAAGCATCGTGTCGACCGCAGTGCCGAGCGAGCAGAAGCCGTGCTCGTCGGGCGGGGTCATGTTGAGAAACACTGCGTCCAATGGCAGGATCCCGGACTCGATCAGGCGCGGGATGTCCGACAGGAAGACGGGGATGAACTCGGCCCGGCCTTCATTGATCGCCTGGCGCGCGTTCGGGCCGATGAAAACGGCTCGATGGAGGAGGTGGCCCTCCATCTCCGGCGCGAGGTGAGGGTGTGGGCCCTCGCAGTGCATGTGAACGATCTTGACGTCCTGGAGCTGAGGGGCGCGCCTGCACAGCGCGTCGAGGAGCACGGACGGCGTCGCAGCGGAGCCGTGCATGAAGATCTGCTGACCTGACTGGATGACAGAAACGGCCTCATCGGCGCTGACGATACGCATGAGGCGGAGTTTAGAGGCCGCGCCAATCTGCGTGAGGGCCGAAGGCAACGGGCGGAGATGCCGGGCGGCCCGGAGGGGCAGAGCAGAGATCGCCCGCCTGAGCCAAGGCCCGCTCGGCGTCCGGCGAGCTGGCTTACGCCCCGCCCTTGAGCCTGTGGCGGGCGACGAATGCGGCCGCCTGGGCGCGGCGCTCCAGGTTCAGCTTCGAGAGGATGGAGCTGACGTAGTTCTTGACCGTCTTGTCCGACAGGAAGACCTCCGCGGCGATCTCCTTGTTGGTCTTCCCTTCGGCCACCAGCAGCAGGATCTTCTGCTCCTGCTGGGTCAGCTGCGCCATCTCGTCCGTGTACGTTCCGGTGGCGATGCGGCGGACGCGGTCGAGCACTTTCTCGGTGACGGCGGGGTCGAGCAGCGACTCGCCGCGGCCGACGGATTCGAGAGCGCTGACCAGGTCGCGGCTGCGGATCTGCTTGAGCAGATAGCCCGAGGCGCCGGCAATGATCGCCGACAGAACCGCTTCCTCGTCCGGGTAGCTCGTCAGGATCACGACCCGAGTGGCCGGAAACTCGGCCCGAATCTCGCGGCAGGCCTCGATCCCGGAGCCGTCCGGCAGGCGCACGTCCATGACGACGAGGTCGGGCTCGAACTTGCGCGCCATCTCCACGGCCTCGGCCGCAGTCCCGGCCTCGGCCACGACCTGGAAGTGCTCGCGCCGGTCGAGCAGCGAGACGAGGCCCTGGCGTACGACCTCGTGATCATCGACCACGAGCAGCCGCAGCGGGCGTGCATCGATCTGGTCGCTCATTCGTCTCCTAGCTGGCTGGCGCCGGAGCCAAGCGTCTCGCGCCGCGCCACCTCCACGATGATACGCGTGCCGCCACCGGGCGTGCTTTCGAGCACCAGATGTCCACCTACCGCGACGGCCCGGGCGCGCATGTTGATCAGGCCCTGATGGCTCGGGCCACGCTGCTGATCGGGGTCGAAGCCGACGCCGTTATCGCTCACCGTCAGCCTGATCCTGCCATTGTGGGCCTCCACGCTGACGGTTCCTCGGGTGGCCTTGGAGTGACGGGCGATGTTGCTCAGGGCCTCTCGGGCGATCGAGAGCAGCTGACCGGTCTGATCGGGCGAGAGGTCCACGTCCTCGACGCCGTAGGTTTCGACGTCGACGTCCACCATGCTGTTGACCCGGAACTCATCTGCCAGGGCCGCCAGGCCGCCGACCAGGCCGGCCTGCTCGAGCAGTTCGGGGCGAAGACCGAAGATGAAGTTGCGGATGTCGCGGATCGACTGGTCGAGCGAATCGATGGCGCGCTCGACTCTGGCGCGGGCGACTTCAGGCTCGTCCTCCATCAGATCCGGGACATCCTCGAGCGAGAGACCCACGGCGTAGATGCTCTGGATGATGCCGTCGTGGAGATCGCGGCCGATCCGCTCTCGCTCTTCGACGATCGCCAGGCGCTGGACCTGCTCGTGGAGGCGGGCGTTCTCGATGGCGATGCCGGCATGCAGGGCGAACATCTCGACCAGCCGCTCGTCGTCCTCGGTGAAGTCGCCGGAAGGCAGCTTGTTGGTCAGGTACAGCCGCCCGATGGATCGGCCCTTCGCCCCGATGGGAATGCCCAGCAGTGAATGCATCGGCGGGTGATTAGCAGGGAACCCGTAGCGGCGCGGGTCCGTGTCGATGTCGTGGACGCGCAGCGGATGATTGGCGGCGACGATGACGCCGAGCAGGCCGTGGCCGTGCGGCGGCGCGCCGATCCTCTCGCGCTCGGTGCGACCGATGCCGCTCGTAATGAAGCGCTCGATGCCGCCTTCCTGGTCGACGATCCCGAGGGCGGCGTACTGGGCGTGGGCCAGCTCGCGGACGCGGTCCGTGATCAGCTGCAGGACCCGATCCAGATCCAGCACGCCGGCGATGCCCCGAGTGGCGGCGTCGAGCGCGGCCAGCTCGTCGGTGGCCTGGCCGGCTCGCGCCTCCGACCACGCCGCTCCGATGACGATCTCCAGGCCACGGGCGCACTCGTCCACGGAGAAGAGCGCCGCCGGCGGGGCGTCAAGCCGGAGCGTCGCCAGGGTCCGGTCGCCGAAGCGGAGCTCGTAGGTCCGCAGGCCGGCCGTCTCGACCCTCTCGTCGAGCAGGCTCCCGGAGCGAATTTCGGCCTCGGCGAGAGGCGGCGCGTGGAGGTGGAGGTGGGCGCCGCCGAGCCCCGAGCCGGTCACGACCAGCCCGAAAGCCTCGGCCAGGCGACCGTGAGTGGCGGCGTTCGGGTCGCGCCGCCAGACCTCCAGGGCCGCGGCCACGTCGCGCAGGCCGAGCAGGCCCGTGGAATCCTGGCGAACCTTCGAGGCCGAGTCGGATGCGGTCATCACCGGCAGCCTAGCAGGCCGTCGGTTCGAACGTGGGTCGGCCGGCCATGCCTGCTTGCGGCACGAAACGCGCGGCGGGTCGGTCGCCGCGGCGCCTGCCTCACCGAACCTCGCGCGGGCGTCCCTCCGCGTCGACTGCCACCAGGACGAAGCGCCCGGTCGTGGTCACCATTCGAGCCGCCGTGTGCCGGTCCTCGGCCTCGAGGACCACCTCCACGGTCATCGATGTGCGGCCGACGGCCACGACCCGGGCGATCGCCTCGATGAAGGCGCCGATGGGGACCGGGGCCCGGAAGTCGATCGCGTCGACGTGGGCGGTGAGCACCGAGCCGCGGGCGTAGCGGATGGCGGCAACGGCCGCGGCCTCATCCATGAAGCGCATTGCCTCTCCGCCGAAGAGAGTGCCGTGCTCGTTGGCGTCGGCTGGCTGGACGAGGCGGCCGAGACGAGACTCCGGTCCGGGGATGGGCAGGGGCTGTGGCGGCATGGCGCCACCCTGACCCATTTCCCCGGGTGGCGTCAAGCCCCGGCGCTACTCGACTGAGCGCATCCGCGATCCACGCCGGCACCACGATCCCAGTGGTGGGAGTCGCGGGTTCAAATGCTCTCGCCCCGACCAGATGCCATAGCGCCAGCAGGAACGGGCCGCATGTACCTTGGCCCTCCGACCGGGACGCGCCCACCATCGAGACGGACCGGCGCGCCTCGCATGGCGCCGGATTGAGCGTGATGCCCCGACTCGAAACGATTCTGCTCGCCACCGACGGCTCGGCCGCATCGGAGCCGGCCAGCGAACAGGCCATCGACCTCGCCGTTCAGATGCAGGCGCGACTGCTGGTCGTAAGCGTCCTGGCTTCTGCGCGCCAGCCGTCCGAGGCCGCGGCCGCCCACGGAGCCTCCGCCGACGGAGCCCCCAGCGCCGAGCCGCACGACGCCGACTCGCGCGATTCGATGGCGGCCCGAGCCCAGGGCATCGTGCAGCGGGCCCGAGCCGCCGGAGCCAACGCTACGTACCTGGTCTGGGAAGGCGACGCCGGCGATGCGATCGTGGCGGCGGCGGACTCAGAGTGCGCCGATCTGATCGTCGTGGGCTCACACGGCCGCAGCGGCGTCAGCCGCTTCTTCATCGGCAGCGTCTCCGACTTCGTGGTGCGGCATGCGCACTGCCCGGTGATGGTCGTTCGGGGCAGGCCCGAAGCCGTCCGGCGGTAGGCGCGCAGCCGCTCAGCGGGCTCGCACCCCGCGTTGCCCGCCCGCTGCCCTACTTCGTGTAGGCACCTTCTGGGTCCAGCTCCTCGCGGATGAGGCGCAGCTCCTCGGGGGTGGGAGCGTGGGTCGTCGCCAGCGGCTCGGCCACCTTGGGGTCCCAGCCGATCGTGTCGCGGATCTGGTCCAGCGTGGCACCGGGGTGGATCGAGTCCAGGCGCATCTCGCCCGAGTCATCGAAGTGGTAGATGCCCAGGTCCGTCACGACGACCGACGGCCCGCGCCCGAGCCAGCCCTCCTCGCGCCGGATTCGGGCCGCCGCCTCCGCCCCGCCGAGGTTGCCGGGCGACGTTCGGAAGTCGATCCGGTCGACGAACGAGCGCTTCGACTGGCGCATGATCACGAACACCTGGCGGGCGTTGATGGCGATCTCGCACGCCCCGCCCGAGCCGGGCAATCTGGTCTTAGGGTGATCGTAGTCGCCGATCACCGTGCTGTTGATGTTGCCGAAGCGGTCGATCTGGGCGGCGCCGAGAAAGCCGACGTCGACCAGCCCGCCCTGCAGGTAGAAGCTGAACAGCTCGAACATCGAGACGACGGCCGTTGCGCCGGTGACGATGGTCGGGTCGCCGATCGAGAGGGGCAGACGTGCCGGCACTGCGCCGAACGCGCCCGACTCGTAGACGAGCTCGAGCGTGGGGGCGACCGTGAGGCGGGCCAGGTTGACGGCGATGTTCGGCAGCCCGACGCCGACGAAGCAGACGCGCTGGCCGGCCAGCTCGCGCGCGGCGGCCACGATCATCATCTCGGACTTGGAGAAGGCGGAGGCAGGGGCACCGGGGACGCCGGCGGCCGAGCCCCCGCCTGGACCGGCGGCGCGCGGCTCGCTCATCGGTATACCCCGTAGTCAACCGAGCCGGATGGCGCAGCGCCCGATGGCCTCAGGCTTGCCACCCTTTCGGTGCCGAGCTTCTCGACGTACTCCGCCCGACCGCTGACGCCGTAGACCCACTCGTCGAGCCAGGCCTGGGTCGTGGCGGCCTCGCGGGCGATCGCGTCCCAGTCGCGATAGAAGCGGTTGTCGCGGTCGTACGAACCCTGGACATACGAGGGGTGGGCGCCGAACGGTTCCACCACGACCGCGTCCACGATCAGGCCGGGTATGACGGTACGGTTCGGGTCGGCGCGGATCACCGCCTCTTCGACCAGCTCCTCGACCACGACGATGACCCGCTCCGCGGCGAAGGCGGCCTCCTTCTGGCAGCCGAGCAGGCCCCACATCTGAGTGTTGCCCTCGGCGTCGGCCCGCTGGGCGTGGACGACTGTGACGTCCGGCTTGAGCGGAGGGACGGCGTAGACCGTCTCCTCGCCGTAGGGCGAGCGGATCGGCCGGATCAGCGGGTTCGCCTTCGGCAGGTCCGTCTCGAAGTACGAGCGCAGCGGGAAGAACGGCAGGTTCGAGGCGCCGGCCGTGTACCGACCGACCATGCCGAAGTGGCTGTACTCCTCCAGCTCGAGCGGCGACGGATCGGCGTCCTCGACCCGGCGGCGGATCGCGTGCAGCCCGCCGACGCCGGGGTTTCCGAGCCAGCTGAACACGAGCTTGCGCGCCGTCCCGGCCGCCACCATCTGGTCGTAGATCAGGTCCGGCGTGAGGCGCGCCAGCGTAAGGTCCCGCTTGCGCTGGCGAATGATCTCGTGACCCGCCGCGAAGCAGATCAGGTGCGTGAAGCCTTCGATGGCGACGACGTCGCCGTCATGGACGTTCGCGGCGACGGCGTCGCGCATCGACATGACCTTACTCATCGGCGCTCACCTGCGGCTTACTTGCGGCTTATGTGGGATTCATCGGCGCTCACCTGGCGCCGGCCTTCGTCATTCGCCGGCCCACTGGACGCCATGGCCAGGCTACGCCCGACCCGCGGCCTCGGCTACGGCCTCGCCGAAGAGATTCAACCCGACGGCCGCCTCTTCGGCCGTGATGACGAGCGGCGGCGAGATGCGGACCACCGTGTGGCCGGCTTCCAGCACGAGCAACCCGCGCTGGAACGAGCCCCACTCGACGGCCGCCGCACGCTCGTGGCTGTCGAACTCCACCCCGATCATGAGGCCGATGCCGCGCACGTCGCGGATCACGGACGGGAACCGAGCCTGGAGGGCGCGAAGCCCGGGCAGCAGCTCATCGCCGCGCGCCTTCGCGTTGGCCATCAGGCCACCTTCGAGCAGCTTGATCGTCGCGAGCGAGGCGGCGCAGGCGACCGGGTTGCCGCCGTACGTGGTGCCATGGGCGCCGGGTCCCCACTTCGTCATGAGGGAGTCGCGGGCGATGAACGCGCCGAGGGGCATCCCGCTGGCGATCCCCTTGGCCGTGGCGACGATGTCCGGCTCGACGTCCCAGTTCTGGATGGCCCACATCTTGCCGGTCCGCCCGGCGCCCGACTGAACCTCGTCGGCGATCAGCAGGATGCCGTGCTTGTAGCAGATCTTGCGCAGACCCTGGATGAAGCCGTCTTCGGGGACGACGTAGCCGCCCTCGCCCTGGATCGGCTCGAGGATGATCGCCGCAACCTCTTCGGGCGAGACCAGTTTGTCGAAGAGCACGTCGTCGAACCACCGCAGGTCCGCGACGTGCCCGAACGGGGCGTGGAAGACGCCCGGGAGCATCGGCCCGAAGCCGGTGTGGTACTTCGCCTTCGAGGCGGTCAGCGACACGGAGCCGTATGACCGGCCGTGGAATGCGCCGAGGAACGCGACGATGTACTGGCGCCGGGTGGCGAAGCGGGCGAGCTTGATCGAGCCCTCGACCGCCTCGGTCCCGGAGTTGCCGAGGAAGACCCGGCACTTCTCCTTCATCGGCGCGATGCGGGCCAGCTCGGCGCACATCTCGGCGTAGATCGGCAGGTAGAAGTCGGCGCTGTAGTGGAGCAGCTTGCCCGCCTGGTCCTGGATGGCGCGGACCACGTCGGGATGGCAGTGGCCCGTCGAGGTCACGGCAATGCCGGCGTTGAAGTCGAGCAAGAGGTTGCCGTCGATGTCCTCGATGACGCAGCCCTGGCCGCGCACGGGCACGACCGGGTAGGCCCGCGGCACGCTCGGCGAGGTCCACTGGCGGTCGAACTCGAGGTGGGCGCGTGCCTTCGGACCGGGCAGCTCGGTGACGATGTGGGGAACGGCGGGAGCCTGGGCGAGCTTGCCGGGAGCCTGGGTCACGGTGCACCTCGACAGAGTTTGTCGCCGCCGCCCGAAGGGCACAGCGGCCTCAGGAACGGATAGCCTTTATGCAGGCTGGATACTGGCTTCAGTATAGCCGAGCGGCCGATGGAGGCCGAACCCGCGGCGCCGAAGAACGGCAGCTGAGCACGCGGTCGGAACCCGCCTCAGTCGACCAGCGTCTGCGATTGCTCGCGCATGAACTGCTGGACGTAGTACAGGCCGCCGGAGGCCTTGCCGGTGGTGCCGGAGCCCTTCCAGCCGCCGAAGGGCTGGATGCCCGGCCAGGCGCCGGTGGTCGCGCCGGCTCGTCGATTGATGTAGATGACGCCGGCCTCGACCGCCTCCTTGAAGCGCTCGACCTCTTCGCGATCCTCACTGAAGAAGCCGGCCGTCAGGCCGTAAATCGTGTCGTTGGCGCGATCGAAGGCCTCGTCCAGCGACTTGACCTGGCCGACCGGGACCAGCGGCACGAACAGCTCGTCGCGCCAGATTCGGTGCTCGAACGGCAGGTCGGCGACGATCGTGGGGGCGACGAAGAGATCGCTCGGCATCCCGGCGAGCCGCTCACCACCAAAGACGACCCGGCCGTCGCGCTTTGCCTCGGCAACCGCAGCCACGTACGTGGCCACGGCGGTGGAATTGACCAGCGGGCCGAGCCAGATCTTGCGGTCCGTGGGGTCGCCGATGGCGAGTGCCTTTGTCTTTGCCGCCAGCTGCTCCAGCAGGGCGGCGTAGACGGGCGCCTCGACGTAGACGCGGCTGCAGGCCGAGCATTTCTGGCCGGCGAAACCGAAGGCAGACCGGACGATCCCTTCGGCCGCCTCTTCCAGATCCGCCCGGGCGCTGACGATGGCCGGGTTCTTGCCGCCCATCTCGACCACGACCGGCTTGGGCCAGCGCTTGCTGAACGTCTTGAAGATCGAGTTGAAGCCGATATCGAACGAGCCGGTGAAGAGCAGCCCGTCGATTCCCTCGTTCTCCTGCAGCTCCGCGCCGACCGTGCCGCCCGGGCCGGTGACCATGTTGAAGACGCCGCGCGGGAGACCGGCCAGGTCCGCGACCTCGGCCAGCTTGACGCCGCACAACGGAGCATCGCTCGAGGGCTTGTAGACGACCGCGTTGCCGGCCACGAGCGCGCCACCTGCGGGCCCGCCGGAGAGTGCCATGGGGAAGTTGAACGGGCTGATCACGGCCCAGACGCCGTGTGGCTTGAGGACCGAGCGGGTGTGAACGGTCGGATCGCCGAGGTTGCCCATGGGGTGGTCGAAGCCGTCGTTGGCCTCGAACTGGTCGCAGTAGTAGCGGATCAGATCGGCCGTCTCCTCGACGTCGCCGAGTGCCTCCAGGCGGTTCTTGCCGACCTCGATCGCCATCAGGGCCGCGAACTCCATCTGGCGCTCGCTGATCAGATCCGCCATGCGGCGCATGACCGCGATGCGCTCGAGCCACGGCGTATGGGCCCAGCCCGGTGCGGCGGCACGGGCGGCCGCGATGGCCTCCCGGACGTCCGCGCGCGTGCCCTTCGCGAAGTGGCCGACGAGCGCGCCGTCGATCGGAGACCGCTTCTCGAAGGTCTCTTTGGCCGGGCGCCACTCCCCGTTGATGTAGATGCCGTGGGTGCCGCCGAGCTCCTTGCGAGCGGTCAGGAGACCGGCGTCGTAGGAAGCGTGCAGCTGCTCGTTGTCGTTTCGCATCGTGGCGTAGGTGATCTTGAGCCGGGGCTCAGACGTCGCGGTCATCCGAACGCCCTCCTGGTGCCGGGCACCTGGAACCTGGCTGCGCCGCCTCGAGCCGCGCGCCCGCAGCAGGGCGCAGCCATCTGGCGCCAGTTTACCGCGCGGTGTGACAAAGCCCGGATCCATGACTCAAGAGCCGCAGGAACACGGGCGGACGAGCGCAGGCGAAGGCAGCGACGAGCACGGCGGATACGGGCTCCCACCCAATGACGCACATGATCTCCGCGCGACGAAACGGCCACCGCCGATCAACCTCCTCTTTCAGGGGGCGAGCGGGCCGTGCGTGTAGGATTGAAGGCAACGGAGGGGCATGATCTCGTGGGGGGCTGACAACGCGAGGAGGTGTTGGTGTGAGGCGCATAGGCAAGTCTGTGCTGGCCGCAGCGGCCGGGCTGGCCCTCGTTGTGGGCGGCTGTTCCAACGGCAGTGCGGCCTCGCCGGCCGCGTCCGCGGGCGCGAGCCAGGTCGCCGCTGTCGCCACGCCCACCCCGGCCGATCCAGACGCGCTGTTCAATCTGGCCATCGCAGATGGGCCGGCCTGGAAATCGTTCCACCTCAAGATCGCGCTGAACGGCACGATCACGGCTTCCGCTCTGAAGGCCACCGGCAACCCCAGCTGGAGGAACCTCAAGAACGACGTCAGCCTCGACGGCACCACGATCGAAGGCGACATGGATCCCGTCGACCTGGCGTGCGACCTGATCGTGTCGATACCGGCCACGGCCGCTACAGGCGCCGCGATCACCGGCGAGGCGATCGTCCTGGACCCGATCATGTATCTCAAGTTGAGCTCGTCGGGGCCCAAGTTCCACAAGGTCAAGCTGGGCACGCTCAGCAGCGACGTCGGTCTCAAGGTCGCGGTCCCAACGCCAGGCGGATCTTCCCTTGTCGGCATCGCCAATGACGTGTCGACTCTGCGCCAGACGCTGGAGGCATCAGGCGTCACGCCCACGGTAGTGGGCATCGACGAGATCAGTGGCAGGGACGCCTATCACATCGCCCTGGCCGTGCCCCTCGACAAGATCAATGCGGACATATCCGCCGCGGCGCCTACGGCCGGCGCGAGCTTCCTGGGCCAGATGAAGATCGACTCGGCCTCCGCCGGCATCTGGATCTACGAGGACAGCTACCAGCTCGCCCAGGTCCAGATTGCCGGCGCGTCGTCAGCGGTCGGAAACCTCAGTTTCACCATGACCCTGACCAACTTCGACGAGCCGGTCACCATCACCGCCCCGGCCGCGAGCGACATCGCGGCGGGTTCATAGTTCAGGCTCCTAGCGCCGCCACGACTTCGGCGATCGACGGCGCCACGGCGTCCGGCGGCCGCCCGCCGCGCTCGGCGGCGACGCGCTCCAGTTCGGCGTCGCCGTGCTTGCCCGACCGGACGAAGACGCCGCGCAGGCCCGCCTTCTGGGCTCCGAGAACGTCGTTCCAGAGGTCATCGCCGACCATCGCGACCTCGCCGGCGGCGAGCCGCGCGCGTCCGGCGGCCCCGCCTCGCCCGTCTCGTCCGTCTCGTCCGTTCGCTCCGTCCGCCTCGTCGGCCAGTTCGTCGAGGCGCCGCACGCCCTCGGCGAAGAACGTGCGCGAGGGCTTGCCGGTGATCAGTGCCCGCCGCTGCGTCACGTACTCCAGGCCCGCCACGTAGGCCCCGGCGTCGAGCATGGCCCCGTCCGGCGTGAGCCACCAGCGGTTCTTGTGCATCGCCACGAACCTGGCGCCGCCCCGCAGCAGCGTGAAGGCCGACTGCAGGTTCCGGGGCGTGAACTCGTCGGCGGCGTCGCCGACGACCACCGCCGCAGCACGAGCGCCTGGCGCGGCCGCCTCGACGTGAGAGAGCAGCCGCAGGCCCTCGAACTCGACGCGTGCGTCCGGCGCGACCATCACGTACATGGGTTCGTCGCCGAAGCGCCGCCGTACGTGCGCCGCCGCCGCGGACGCCGCGGTCACGATCCGGTCGGCGGCCACCGAAACGCCGGCCCGACCGAGCTCCCGCGCCAGGGTCGCCCGGCTCACGAGAGAGGTGTTGGTGGCGAGCAAGTAGGGGACGCGGCGGGCGTCGAGCGCCGCCAGCGCCTCCGCCGCACCCGGGATCAGCTGGCCGCGAAGGACCAACACGCCGTCCATGTCGAGGAGGAGCGCCCGGACGCCGGCCAGCGCTGCTCGTAGGTGGGCAGTGCCGGCGGCCGATTGAGCGGCGCCATGGCGAGCGGTCGCAGTCACCGATGGATCGTCGCACAGCAGCGGCGCCGCTGCCGGCGGCCGGCGTCACGGACCGACGGCCGGCGTCACGGACCGGCGGCCGGCCGGGCGCCGCGCCACTCCCCCACCTGCCTGGCGCCGCGGCGACCCGACGACCGTGCCCCGTGGCGGGTTATAGTTCGCGCCGGACCTGCGGGCGTGAGAGATCGCTTGCCGGTTTCGCGCCACCCGGGAGGCGCTCGAACCCGGGAAAGCCTTTCGCGAATCCCCCGCCCCGGCGTGACCGGTCGGCTCCCGGAGACAGGATGACGGACCAGAAACCAATTCACTCGGCTGTGCTGGTGAAGCAGGTGCCGGACACTCACAACATCACCGGTGAGGTGATGACGAAAGACGGCACCATGAACCGGAACGCGCTGCCGGCGATCTTCAACCCGGAAGACCTCAACGCCCTGGAGATGGCGCTGCAGATCCGGGAACGCCGCGGCGGAACCGTGACCGTGATCACCATGGGGCCGCCCAAGGCGGCCAACGTCCTGCGCGACGCGCTCTTCCGAGGCGCGGATCGGGTCATTCTGCTGACGGACCGCAAGTTCGCCGGCGCGGACACGCTGGCCACCTCGTACGTCCTGAAGTGCGCCGTGGAGAAGGCCGGTCCGTTCGACCTCCTGTTCTGCGGCCGCCAGGCCATCGACGGCGACACGGCCCAGGTCGGGCCGCAGCTGGCCGAGAAGCTCGGCATCCCGCAGATCACCTACGCCGAGACGATCGTCGAGATCTCAGGCGACCAGATCGTCGCCGAGCGTGTGCTCGACTCCGGTTCGGAGATCGTTCGCTGCAAGCTCCCGGCACTACTCACCGTCGTCGGCTCCGCCAACACGCCTCGCCCGGCCTCGGTCCGTCGCCGCATCGAGCGCAAGCTGGCCGCCGCCCCGGGCGAGTACGCCGCCATCCGCGCCGCGTGGCCCGAGTTCGAGTCGGACGCGCAGCTGGAGACGTATCTCACCGCTCACGGCCTGAAGATCGCGGTCTGGACCGCCGAGGATATCGGCGCATCCGAGGAGCAGGTCGGACTGGCGGGCTCTCCCACGCAGGTCCACAAGATCAACTTCGTGGTCCTGGAGAGCACCGAGAGCAAGACCATTCCGGCCACGCCCGAAGGCATCGCGGCGATGGTCCAGGAACTGGTCCACGAATACATCGTCGGGTAGGGCGAACGATGACAGGGCAGAACAGCATCTGGGTCTTCATCGAGCAGACCGACGGCAAGATCGCGGACGTCAGCCTCGAGCTGACGGGCAAGGCCCGCGAGCTGGCCGATCAGCTGGGTTACGACGTCGTCGGCCTCGTCTTCGGGCACGACGTCGAGCCGCTGGCGCAGCAGGTGATCGAGCGCGGCGCCGATCGAGTGCTGCTGGCGGACCACCCCGAACTCGCCGTCTACCGCACCCTCCCGTACGCCCGCGTGGCGATCGCCGAGGCGAGGGCCCGCAAGCCTGAGATCTTCCTGATCGGCGGCTCGCCCAACGGCCGCGACCTCGCCCCGCGCGTTGCCAGCGCCCTGCGCTGCGGCCTCACGGCGGACTGCACCGACCTGCAGATCGGCGAGTACACGATCAGGAAAGAGAACAAGACCTACCCCAACCTGCTCTACCAGATCCGGCCCGCCTTCGGCGGCAACCTGATCGCCACGATCGTCAACCCCAAGACACGCCCCCAGATGGCCACCGTGCGAGAAGGCGTGATGCGCATGCCGGCCGCCCAGCCGGGCCGCACGGGCACGATCGAGAAGGTCGTCCCCGCGTTCGAGCCGGGCGACTTCGCCCTGGAGGTCCTCAGCCGCCAGGTGCGCCACTCGACCGTCCAGCTCAAGGAGGCCCCGGTCGTGGTGTCGGGCGGCGCCGGCATCGGCAGCGCCGAGGACTTTGCACTCCTGCGCGATCTGGCCAACCTGCTCGGCGGCGAGGTGGGCGCCTCCCGCGCGGCAGTGGACGCCGGCATGATCGCGCGGCCGCACCAGGTCGGCCAGACCGGCACTACGGTCCGGCCACGCCTATACATCGCGGCCGGGATCTCGGGCGCCATCCAGCATCGGGCCGGCATGGACCAGTCCTCCAAGATCATCGCCATCAACACCGACCCCAACGCGCCGATGTTCCAGATCGCCCACTACAAGATCGTGGGGGATGTCGCGGAAGTGCTTCCGATGATCATCAAGGCCCTGCGAGAACGCTCCATGAGCGACGGGAGCACCGACGGTGAGTGACAGCTTCTATTTCGACAACGAGGATCTCCAGTTCCGGCTGGCGCAGCTCGACCTTCGGGAAGTCCTCGAGCTCAAGGAAAAGGGCTACTCGGAGGCCGGCAAGTACACCGCGGCGCCGCGCAACTACGCCGACGCCATGGACGACTACAAGATCGTTCTCGAGGTCCTGGGCGAGCTCTGCGCCGAGCGCGTCGCGCCTCGCGCCGCCGAGGCGGACGAAGAGGGCGCCCACTTCGAGAATGGCGTCGTCACCTATGCCGCGCCTACGCTGGACGCGATCGCGGCGCTCAAGCAGGCCGAACTGTTCGGGGCGATGCTGCCGCGCGAGTTCGGCGGCCTGAACCTGCCCGAATCCATCTACCAGATGATGGTGGAGATCGTCGCCCGCGCCGAGAGCGGCCTGATGACCGTCTTCGGCCTCCAGGAAATCGCCTCGATGATCGACGAGTACGGCGATCCCGAGACCAAGGCCCGCGTCCTGCCGAAGTTCTCGCGCGGCGAGGTCTCCGGGGCGATGGTCCTGACCGAGGCCGACGCAGGGTCGGACCTGGGAGCCGTGGCGACGCGCGCGACCCTCGATGAGGCGACCGGCCAGTGGCACCTCAACGGCGTCAAACGCTTCATCACCAATGGCCTGGCCGACGTCTCGGTCGTCCTGGCCCGCAGCGAGGAAGGCTCGAGCGACGCCCGCGGCCTTTCGATGTTCCTGGTGGAGAAGGACGAGACGGTCAAGATCCGCCGCATCGAAAACAAGATGGGCATCCACTCCTCGCCCACCTGCGAGATCCAGTACAACAACACGCCGGCAATCCTTATCGGCAAGCGCCGCTTCGGCCTGATGCGCTACTCCATGAACCTCATGAACGGCGCGCGTCTGGCGGTCGCGGCCCAGGCCATGGGCATCGCCGAGGCCGCCTACCGCGAGGCCGACCGCTACTCGAAGGAACGGATCCAGTTCGGCAAGCCGATCCGGGCCCTGCCGGCGGTCGGGCGGCTGCTGCTCTCGATGAGAGTTGACACGGAAGCCACCCGCGCTCTCCTGGCCGAAACCGCCCGCTGGGTGGACCTCTGGAAGGTCTACGAGAAGGCGATCGGTGAAGGCGGGGCCGAGGCCGATCCGGCCGCCCGTGCCCGCCACAAGCAGTGCCAGGCTCTGGCCGAGACGCTCACTCCGATGGTGAAGTACTGCTCCACCGAAATGGGAAACCGCGTCTGCTACCAGTCGATGCAGGTCCACGGCGGCGTCGGCTACATGCGCGAGTTCAACATCGAGCGCCTCTTCCGCGACGTTCGAATCACGAACATCTACGAAGGCACGAGCCAGCTGCAGGTCGTGGCGGCCATCGGCAAGCTGCTGAACCGGACACTGGATCCGCTCCTCGCCGAGTGGCAGGCCGCCGAGTACCCGGCCGACATGGCCGCCGAGAAGGCGATCCTGGTCGAGCTGACGGCCGTCTACCAGAGGGCCGTCGATGCGCTTAAGGCCCAGTCGGACCGCGACCGCGTCGACTACTACGCCTGCGACCTGGTCGACATGGCCGTGTGGCTGGTCTGCTCGTGGCTGGTCCTGCGCGACACAAACGTCCTCGACGCCAAGAAGCCGGTTGCCCGCGCGTACATCGCCTCGGTTGCGCCGCGCCTGCGCGCCTCGGGCGAGATCGTCACCGCCGCGAACCCCGTCCCCCTCGAGGCGATCTCCGCGCTGCTGGGATAGCTTGCGTCGCACGCAGTCACGTGACCGCCAGGCGGGCGGTCCGAGCGCAATGAACGACCCTGCGTGCCTCTACGTCCTGCCAACTCTGGTGCGCGCTAAGGGGTGGTCATGCGGAACCGATTGACGGCTGCGTGGCCGGGGCTGCCCCGGTTGCTGGTGGGCATCGTCGCCGTTGCGCGTTGGGGTGGTGACGGCAGCCGATGGGTCGTCCTGCGCCTATTCACCCCGGCCCTGGACCAGGCTCGGACCGGCCCTGTCGGTGGCCGGCGGCGAGATCTCCGCTTCTGCGGCCGTCTGGTCGAGTCCCGGGGCCGCCTCGCCGAGGTAGACGACGCGGTTGCGACCGTCCGCTTTGGCCTGGTAGAGCGCCTCGTCGGCGATCCGCAGGAGGCTGATCCGCTCCAGCGCCTGGATGGGCGCCGCGGCGACGCCGATCGAGACCGTGATCCGGTCGGTGATCCCAGGAGCCAAAGACACGATCGTCGACTCGGTCCGCGCACGGATCCGCTGGGCGATCGTGACTGCGGCCGCCGGATCGACCCTTGGGAGCAGGACCGCGAACTCCTCGCCTCCATAGCGGGCGGCAAGGTCACCGTCGCGCATGCACGAGCGCAGGACCTCGGCGAACGTCCGGAGGGCCTCGTCGCCCGACGGATGGCCGTGGCGGTCGTTGAAGTCCTTGAAGTGGTCGAGATCGAGCATCAGGACCGCGATCGGCTCATCGGCGGTCCGCGACGCGAGTGCATTCTCAAGGGCGCGATCGAAGGTGCGGCTGTTGGCGAGGCCCGTCCGAGCATCCGTGCACGCCTGGCCCCGCAGCGCGCCGAGGAGACGGCGGTTGCCGATCGCGAGCGCGGCGTGCGCGACGAACTGGGCCACGCTCCGGCGGATCTCTACTGGCAGCGCGCGGGGGCGCTCCCAGTAAAGGTGAATCGCGCCGATCGCCTCGCCGCTCACGAGGGGAACGCATGCGAGGGTGCCGCGCTCGGCGGGGTAGATCGGGCAGTGGACGCTCAGTGGGGCGGCGAGATCCGAGGAGACGTACATCGAACCTCGAATCATCCCCGCGCACGTCGAGAGCGTCTGGAGCGAGAGGACTTCGGCGACCGCTCCGCCCACGATCGCCGCGGGGACCGCTCGATCCTGCGAATGGTTCAGGACATGGGTAACTCCGGCGTCGGGATGAACGAGCAGCGCGAGCGCCTCGAGGTTCGCCTTCGCAACCGCGGTGTCGTCGGCTGCGAACGAGATCGCTTCGGTGAACTGATTGAGGATCCCGCTGCGCAGGGCGTCCTTCTCGAGCGTGCGGCCGAACCGGCGGACAAGCCACAGGCTGAGCACCGCGGAGAGGACGAGGACGCCAAGGCCGAACGCGGTCGCCGCGGTCCGGGTGGCTGACAGGGCATCATCTCGGAGCCTGAGGTCGCTTTCCACGACGTTGAGCTGGACGGTGAGTTCGGCGAACGCCGCGCTGACGGGCTCTTCGTCCGGGGAGGACCCCCGGGTGAACGGCGCCAGCGACGTCCCTCCCCCGGCCTCGACTGCGGCAATCGCCGGCCGGGCGAACGAGGAGCGCCACGTCGCCGTCGCATTCTCGGTCTCGGTGATCGCGCTGTCCAGGCCCGGCAGGTTGACCGCCCCGGCTTGCATCTGGGCTGCAACGGAAGTCTCGTCCGCGGCCGCGGCCTCGAACCGGCTCACCGCTTGTGGATCAGCCGAGAAGAGGTAGTCGTCGATGGCCGACTCCTGAGCATTTACGTCGCTGGCGAGTCGGTCGGCCGCGGCCCACAGGTCACTCGCCTGGCTGCTGTCTCGCTGGATGTCGAGTCGCTCAGACTCCGTGAAGGCATAGGTGAACCCAACGAGAAGGATCGCAAGCGCCGTCATGCCCGCAATCGCGCCCAGAAACCGGTTGCTGCGCGAAATCCCGTGACGCATGGGGTCAGCGTAGGGGGCGCCGTGTGCTCGGGCATCGGACTGGAAGTCTGCTGACTGGGCCGTAAGTACCGGGCGAGGACTGGCCGGCGCTTGACCGCGTCCTTCTTGAGCCTGCTCAGATACGCCGCGGAGATGCCGCCCGCGCCCGCCGCGTCGACAGCCCGACAGCTCGCGCACATCGCGCGCCTGCCTCAGCCTGATCTCCGAGGGGACGGAGCCAGCCGAATGTCTTACAGTAGGACATCATAACTACTATAGACACCAACGCCCCCCCGTGGTCCACTGCCCTTACAGCTATGGCCGGTATCTCTCTCGGCGGTGGACTTGGTTTCCCCGCTTCCCCGGATGCCTGCCTCGCCGTCGGAGACCAAATGAGCGTCAAGGGAAGCCACCGTCTAGCCGTCGGATCGATGATCGCGATGGGCCTCGTGGGCATCGTTCTGGGCATCGTCACCATGGACGGATTCCAGAGTTCCGCCAGTGGCGATCTGGTGATCTCGTCCATCATGGGAAGCGGGATTAGCCTGGCGACCATCCTGGTTGGAACTGTGAGTCTTCTGGGCCTGGAACTCGCGCGTATGACGAGCCGTCGGCCGAAGCACGCCAGGCAAGCGGCAGCTTCTGTCGCCGCTCAGGCCTGACCGGCGTCGCTGTCTAAA
>PLOC01000110.1 GCA_003141955.1 Chloroflexota bacterium | reverse complement strand
TGCGCTCGCTCCGGTCCTCGGCTAGAGAGGTGACCACTCCGTCGGGTCCAGGACGCCTACGCCGAACAGCTTGAGGCACGGTTCCAGGCCTTCGATCGTGACCGGCACCAGGCCGCGCTTCCATGTTTCGCGGCCGATTCGGAGGCGACGTTCGACCACGCGCTCGCGACCGACGGAATAGATCTGGTCGCCGTTGTCGACGTATCCGAGCTTGGCCGAGACCCCGGCCGACTGAGCGTTGCCCGTGAAATAGCCCGACTCCGCGCGGTCAGCGCCCAACCCGTCGAAGGCGAGTGTGAGCACGGCGGCGCGCATCTCCGTGCCGTAGCCGCGGCCCTGATACGCCCGACCCAGCCAGCTCCCGGTCACCACCGTCTTGCGGACGGCGAAGTCGCGGGCCGTCACGTCCTGGACGCCCATCGGTTGCCCGCCGGCGACGACCGCCAGGCCGAGAGTCCAGTTGGTCGGGCTCCAGCTGCCCCGCGAAGCCCACCAGTGCTGCAGGAACTGGCGCTCGAAGGCGGGGGAGGGGAGCTCGTGCCACGGCACGGAAAAGAAGGTTCGGCCCTCTTCGACGACGCCTTCGCGGGCGACGCGCACCAGCTCGAGCAGGTCGTCGTCTGTGGGCAGTCGCAGCTCGAGGCGCGGCGTCCGGAGCCGAAGATCGAACAGGGGCCAGGGGTGTCCGCTCATGGGCAGAGATTAGCGGCGGCGCGCGTCCGCGGCGAGTGATGCGACCTACCGGCGGATCGGCCGGCGGCCCGGGCTCAGGCGGACTTGCGGCGGCGGACTGGCGCGACTTCGGCCTCGGCCGGCTCGTCCATGACCGGGACGCCCACCGGGGTCGGCTTGCGCGATTTCTCCGATGCCGCCGCGCCTGCCGCCTTTACCGCCGCGGCGATCGTCTCCGGCGCGGCCTGGCGGGCGGCCTTCGCGGCGGCAACGCTCGCCTCCAGCGCCGCGACGAGATCCGTCAACTTGGCGGCCGGCGCGGCGGCCGGTTCGGAGATCTCCTCGCCTGCGGCCTTGGCGTCGATGATAGCCATCAGCGCCTCGCGGTATTCGTCGCGATAGGCCTTTGGGTCGAACTCGCCGGTCATCATGCCCACCAGCTGCTCGGCCATCGCGAGTTCGGCGGGCCTGACCTCGGCGTCATCGTCGGGGATTGTCAGATCGGCGACCGAGCGGACTTCGTCGGGCCAGTACAACGTAGACAGCAAGATCGTGCCGGCGAACGGGTCGAGGGCGGCGAGCTGCTCGCGGTCGCGCAGGACGATCTTGCAGACGGCCCGAAGACCCTGTTTGGCGAGGACCTGCCTGAGCAGGAAGAACGCCTTGCGGGCGACCGGCTCCGGCTCCAGGTAATAGGCCTGTTTGACGAAGCGGGTCGCTTCACCGCTCGATTCGACCGGCACGAACTGCTCGATCTCGATGGAGCGGACCGTCTTGAGCGGGACCGAGGCGAGGTCCTCGTCAGTGATGACGACGTACTGGTCCGGCGCGACCTCGTACCCGCGCACTGTGTCGCTGCGCTCGATGACCTCGTCGTCGGTCGGGCAGTAGGTCTTCATCTGGATCCGGCCGCGGCACGCGGCGTGGAGCATGTTGAAGCTGACGCCCTTCGACTCAGTGGCCAGGTACATCTTGACGGGGATCGTGACCAGCCCGAACTGGATGGCACCTTTCCACATTGAACGCGGCATTCGACTGCACCTCGCACGCGCGAGCCCTTCTCGGTGGGCCCGCGAAGAGCGAGCATAGCGCGTGATCTCGCATCGTCGAGCGTCAGCGCCGGGCAGTCTCACCACGCCGCCCGGCCTAACGGGTCCGGAGCTCCGCCTCGGCCTCAGTCAGGCGAGCCAGGATGCCGTCGCGCAGCTTGTCCAGCCCTGCGTACACGTCCCTGGCGCTCGCTCCGATCGACGTCAGGGTCAGCTTGAGCGAGCGCAGCGTCTCCAGCTGCTCGCGCACGCCGTTGAGCGCCGTGGCGATCGCGGCCGCGTCCACGTCGACGTCGCGCTCCCGGAGCGTCTGCAGGGCCAGCAGCCGGGCCAGCCGGACCGCGGCCTCCAGCGTGGCCGCATCCGGCGCCGCCGGGTCCACCACGCAGTAGACGTCGCCGGCCCGAACGTCGAACGGGGCGATCCCCGCGGGAGCGTGGGCGGGGCTGAAGACCACGACTGCCACGGCGGCGTCGCGGTTCGACTTGGCGTCGCGCAGCTCGTCGCGCATGTTGCGCCCGGACACGTAGCGGTCCTTGCACTCGACGACGACCCGCAGCTCTGCCCCGGCGGTGGCCTCGGCGTTGAGTGTCAGGACAAAGTCGCCCTTCTTGGAACCGATGGCCGAGCCGGCCTCCGTCCCGGTCCGCTCGAGGATGTCGCCCGAGCCGCGGCTGATGTCGCCGAGCACGGCCTCAACCGCGTCCTCGAAGTCCGCGCCCTTGGCCGTCGACTTCGCCCGCTCGGAAGCCCGGGCCGCCCCGGCTGCCTCGAGGGCTGCGAGCCGTTCGTTCAGCTTCGCGAATCCATCGGACATCTCGACGCGGAACTGGTGCAGTGGCGAGCCCAGCCGCGTTGGGTCCAGCAGCTGGGCGAGCCGCGAGGCGTCGCCGTCGAAATAGGAGCCGAGCAGCACCTTCATCCGGCCGATGGCGCTGTCGCGCTTGGCCTCGTCGAACAGCTCGTCGACGAAGCTCCGCAGCTGGCCCTTGTCGCCGAGGAACCGCTCCAGCGTCCGCGGCAGGCGGCCCTCTCCGTCGGCGAAGTTCTGGCGCAGCATCAGGTCCAGGGCGGCGGCCGCCTTCTCGTTCGCGGCCTCCGTCTGGCGCAGCAGCCCCTGGAACTCGGCCCGGACGGCGTCCACGTTGACCGTCACGCCGACGCTCTGGATCGCCGTCAGTCCGACCCGCAGCGCACGCTCCACCAGGAGCACCCGTTCCTCGGGCGGACGATCGGCCACGAAAGCTGCCAGCGCGTGACCGTCCAGCACCAGGTGCTCGACGACGAGCCGATCGGGCTCGACCTTGACGGAGGCTTGACGGGCCGGCTGGGCCGGTAGCGAGACGAGCCTGGCGGTTTCCATGGAGAGGACTCTAGAGGCGCACCGTGTCAGCTAGCGTGTCACTGGCCTGCTGGGGTGGCACTCGGCCGGCCACGATGTGTGGCGTAGCCGCCTATGGCACCATGTGGCGCATGCGAGCGGGTGAGAACAGAGGGAGCGCGCGTGGAGCGCGACTGAGGCGGCTGGTTCCAACCCTCGACCCTGTCGCGGCGGCCTGGTGGGGACCCGTGGTCCTGGGGGCGTTCGCTATCTTGTGGTTCCCCATGGAGGCAGGCAAGCATGGCCTCCTGTGGGCGCCGATCTTCCTTCTCATAGCCGGGGCGGCCCTGGGCGTTCGCCGCCGCCTGAGCCCGACCGAAGTGATGGCGCTGCAGGTTCTGGCGATGGCCCTGCTCTCCGATTACCTGTTGGCCCAGGACTGGCAGAGAGATCTGCACATTTATCTGCTCGCGGGCGCCAACTACATGAACCACGCAGCGGTCTACACTACTATCGCGCTCCAAAGCCAGCCGAAGGCTGGAGTCGAGTTCCTACCTTTTGTGTACGCGCCGCCCACGTTGCCCTTCTTCGGCCTGCTCTCGGAGCTGCCCCGCCGTCTCGTGGACGTGCTCTGGGTCGCGGGTTCGGTCGCGGCGGTGCTCGCGTCGCTGCGAACCTTCGGTCTGGCCTGGCGCTGGGCCCTCCTCGCCCTCATCTGGCCGCCGGTTGAGCAGGGCCTGTTCAGCGGAAACGTCGTCATCCCTTCGCTGCTGATCCTGGCCGCTGCCACCCGAATTGGCGCAGGGCTCGCCCTCGGCCCGGTGCTCAAACCGCAGAACGGCATCGTCTTGCTCTGGCTGTTGCGGGAGCGGGCGTGGCGGCCCCTCGGGGTGGGGCTCCTGGCCGTGCTCTTGCTTGTGGCGGCAACGCTGCCGCTGACAGGGATCGAGCTCTGGCGCCAGTGGATCGACGGTCTGTTCGCACTGCAGCAGTCAATGCGGTACTCGCCCGGCCTGTATGGCGTCGGGCTTGGGCGCTACCTGCCGATGTGGGCATTCGTAGCGGTCGCGGCCGTCACGGTGCTGGGAGCGTTGTGGGTGCGCGGTCGGGAAGGGCTGGCCCGTCTCGGCCTGGCATCCGCAGTGGCCTCGCCCGCGCTCTACATCCACGGGTTCGTCTTCGCCATTCCGTCGTTCCTGCGCCTGCGCGCCGAGTGGCTGTGGCTGGCGGCCGGATTGACGTGCGTGTACGGGTGGCCGGGTCCCCAGCTCGCACTCGGGATCGGGGTGGCGGCCTGGTTCGTCAAGGGCATGGCGCGGAATGTGGCAGACGAAGCCGCAGCCGATGGGCTCGGCCGTCGCCCTCTTCACCCGCTCGGCTCCGTCGTCGAACCGTGGCCCGCCGCCGGCGATTGACCGCAGCCAGACCGTAGCCACCGATGCGCTGACAGACCGTGCCCGTGTGTCGGGTATGGCACCATTTGGCGTATGGCAATAGGTGCGGACGAAGGGAGCGCGCCCGTGGCGCGTTGGAAGCGCGTGTCTTCATCATTTCGCCGGGTGGGGATGGCGTGGTGGGGGCCCGTGGCTCTCGGGGCCTTCGCGCTCCTGCGGTTCTACAACCTGACGCCGGGCGGCCACAACGATGTTCCGTGGACGGCGACCTTCGTCGCGGCGATAGCGCTGGCCCTGGCGGTTCGCCGTCGGCTCAGTCCAACCGAGGTGATGGCCCTTCAGGTTCTCGCCATCGCTCTGGTCGCGGATTACCTGAACTGGAAGGGCGGTGGCGGCCTTCGCGACCTGCACCTCTATCTCATCGCCGGCGCCAACTTCATGGACCACACGGCGGTCTACGCGACGACAGCGATACACAGCTATCCGACGAACGGATTCGAGTACCTGCCGTTCCTGTACGCGCCTCCGACCTTGCCCTTTTTCGGCCTGCTCTCGGAATTGCCGCGGACTCTCGTGGAGGTTCTGTGGGTTGCAGGCTCCGCCGCAGCGGTGCTGGTTTCGCTGCGAGCCTTCGGTCTGACATGGCGCTGGGCGCTGCTCGCGCTCGTCTGGACGCCGGTCGCGCAGGGGCTCTTCGTCGGCAACGTCGTCATCCCTTCTCTGCTGCTGCTGGCCGCGGCGACCCGCCTCGGCAGCATTCTGGTGCTCGGGCCCCTGATCAAACCGCAGAACGGCGTCATCGCGCTCTGGCTGGTACGTGAGCGGGCGTGGCGCAGCCTGGGGGCGGGGCTCCTCGCCCTGCTGCTGCTCGTGGTGGCGACGCTGCCGCTGGCGGGGGTCGATCTCTGGCGTCAGTGGCTCGACGGCCTGGCCGTGTACCAGCAGTCGCAGCAGTACGTGCCCAGCCTCAACGGCGTCGGCCTCGGGCGCTACCTACCGATGTGGGCTTTCGTGGTGGTTGCCGCGTTCACCGTGCTGGCGGCGTTGGCGGCGCGCGGCCGAGAGGGGCTGGCCCGCCTCGGGCTGGCATCCGCGGTGGCCTCGCCCTCGCTGTTCCTCCATGGGTTCGTATTCGCGGTTCCGTCGTTCCTGCGCTTGCGCGCGGAGTGGCTGTGGCTGGTGGTCGGATTCGTCTGCATCGGCCCAGAGCCTGGTCCCCAGCTCGCGCTGGGGATCGGAGTGGCCGCCTGGTTCGTCAAGGGTATGGCGCGGAATGTGGAAGAAGAGAGGGCTGCCGGTGGGCTCGGCCGGCACCCGCTGCACCCGCTCGGCTACGGCGTCGAGCCCTGGCCTGCGGCCGAGGATTGACCACATCGGCGGCGTGCCGAACCGTTTAAGCATGCGGCTCGGATCGGGATCGCGGGCCGCGAGATCTCGGACGGCCGGCGCGGGAGTCGCCTCGGTCATGGCAACTGGACTCGCCGCCACGCTCCCTGGGCGATAGCGCGGTTCCGCGCCCTACGACCGTCGCCCTAACTTTCACGTAAACGGTAAGGTTGAGGTACGATTCCACGATGACCGAAACCACCCCGCAGCCGACCGAATCGACTCGGCTGGTGCGCATCCAGGAGACGGCCGACGAAGTGGGGCTGACGACCCGTTCGGTGCGCTACTACGAGGAGCCGGGGCTGCTCAAGCCGGCGGCTCGATCCGAGGGCGACTACCGGCTCTACGATGAGACGGACCTGGAGCGGCTGCGTTTCATCAAGGGACTGCGCGACGACGCGGGCTTTGCTCTGGCGGAGATCGCCCAATTGCTCGAGGACGAAGCAGCCCGCGAGCGAGGTCACGCCGCCTACCACGCCACAACCGATCCCGCCGAACGCAGGCGACTCCTGAGCGAGCGCGTGGTCAGCTACGAGCGCCAGATAGAGACGCTGCGGCGGAAGATCGGCCGCCTGCAGACGATGGTGGATGAAACCGAAGCCCGGCGCGTCCAGACCGTCGCGAGGATCGCCGAGCTCGAATCGAGCAAGTCGTGAAGTCCATTCGCCACCCGATCGACCCCGCCGCCGCGAACTATCGCTGGTGGGTGCTGGCGGTTACCAGCGTCGGCGCGCTGATGGCGTCGTTGACCTCGGGCACGCTCATCATCGCCCTGCCCGAGATCCTGCACGACCTCCACACCGACATCTTCAGCCTGCTCTGGATCGTCGTCGGCTACACCCTGGTCGCGACCGTGCTGGTTCTGAACGCCGGGCGCATCGCCGACATGGTCGGCCGAGCGCGCTCTTACACGCTCGGCTTCGGGATCTTCACCGTGGCCTCGATCCTGTGCGCTCTCGCGCCGGATGCCAACCAGCTGATCCTGTGGCGCCTGGTCCAGGGCGTCGGAGGGGCACTGCTGATGGCTAACTCCATCGCCCTGGTGACCGACGCTTTCCCGCGGCCGGAGCTCGGCAGGGCCCTCGGCATCAACGGCGTTGTCATCGGCGCGGGCGCCATCCTGGGCCCGATCCTGGGCGGCTGGCTGACCGGCTACGGCTGGCGGACGATCTTCTGGTTCAACGTGCCGATCGGCCTGCTCGGCGTCGTCGCCGCCGGGCTGATCCTGGTCGAGCAGGTCCAGCGCGCTCGACGCGTCGAGATCGACTGGCTCGGCTCGGTGCTGTACTTCGTCGGCCTGATGGGGCTGATGATGGCCCTGGCGTTCGGAGGCGTGTACGGCTGGACGACCTGGTGGGTCGTCGGCGGGTTCCTAGCCTTCGTCGTGGCCACGCCGGTCTTCCTCTGGGTAGAGGCGCACCATCACGCTCCGCTTCTGGACCTTTCCCTCTTCCGCGATCGGCTCTACACCATGGGCAACGTGACTGGCCTCCTGAACTCGATCGCTCGCAACGGCGTGCTGTTCCTGCTGGTCTTCTACCTCCAGGGCGCCCGGGGCGAGGATCCGGTCTCGGCCGGGCTCATGCTCGCGCCGCTGGCGATCGGGTTGATCGTGCTCTCGCCGATAAGCGGCGTCCTGGCCGACCGGTACGGCTCGCGGGAGCTGGCGACGGCCGGCATGGTGATCACGGGCCTGGGCCTGGCGGGGCTGATGACGCTCCAGATCGACACGCCCTTCTGGCAGCTGGCCTTCTGGCAGTTGGTGGTGGGAGCGGGCTCGGGCATATTCAACTCGCCCAACACGAGCGCCGTCATGGGCGTGGTCCCGCCGGAGAAGCGGGGCGTCGGGGCGGGCACGCGGATGATGCTGACCCAGAGCGGGTTCGTGGTGTCGATCGCCCTGGCGATCGGCCTGGTCTCGGCCTCGATGGACCCGAAGGTCCTGCTGGCGGTCTTCTCCGGCACCCAGATCGGCGGCGGGGGCATCAGCCTCGGGCCCTTCATAAACGCCCTGCACCTGGCATTCCTGGCCGGGGTCGTGGCCAGCGCCCTGGGGGCCGTGGCGTCGCTCATGCGCGGCGAGCACCGCTCCTATGAAGTAGTGGAGGGCCGGCCGGCGCTCGAGCGCGAGGCGGCCCGGTGATCCTCGGCGGGCGGGTTCGGTTCACGGCAGCCGGCCGTGCTCTCAAGCACCGGAACTTCCGCTTCTTCTTCTTCGGCCAGCTGATCTCCGTCACCGGGACGTGGATGCAGAGCCTGGCCCAGGGCTGGCTCCTGGGAACGCTCGTGGGCTGGAACCAGGCGGTCGTCTACATCGGCCTGCTGGGCGTGGTGCAGTTCTTGCCCGTCCTGGTGCTCGGCCTCTTCGGCGGAATCATCGCCGACATCTGGCCAAAGCGAAGGACGGTGATCGGAACGCAGACGGCGGCGGGCTTGCTGGCCCTGACCCTGGGCGGTCTCGGCTACTTCCATGTCGTCGCGGTCTGGCATGTGTTCGTGCTGGCGTTTCTCCTGGGGCTGGTCAACGCCGTCGACAATCCCACGCGCCAGTCATTCGTGGTCGAGATGGTCGGCGGCGACGACGTCGCCAACGCGGTCGCGCTCAACTCGGCGGTGTTCAACGGCGCGCGCATCATCGGGCCGGCCATTGGCGGGATCCTGATCGCCGTCCTTGGAACCTCGCTGTGCTTCATCCTGAACGGGCTCAGCTACGGCGCCGTCGTGATCGGCCTGCTGGCGATGCGGGACAGCGAGCTGACGCCGGCCCCTCGGCTGGCGATACCCAGGAGCGTCTCGGCGGTCCGCGCGAACCTGGGCGAGGGGCTTCGCTACGTCTGGCACACGCCGGTGGTGCTGCTGGCAATCAGCGTGATCGGGTTCATCTCCACCTTCGGCATGAACTTCAACGTGATCCTGCCGGTCATGGCCGCCAGCGTCCTGAACGTGGGGCCCAACGGGTTCGGATACCTGTACGCCTCCATGGGGGCCGGTGCGCTCGTGGCCGCGGTGTCGGCAGCGATGCTGGAGAGGCCGCGCCTCCGGGTTCTCATCGGCGGCGGGATGGTCCTCGGAGCGGCCGAATTCGTGCTGGCGAGCACTACGTTGTTCCCGGTCGCCATGGCAGCCGTCTTCTTCTGCGGCATGGGCGCCATCGCGACGTCGGTCAGCGCCAACTCGCTGATTCAGATCGCCGTCCCCGGTCCTCTCCGCGGTCGGGTCATGAGCGTCTACACGACTGTCTTCTCGGGCTCGACGCCGATCGGAAATGGGTTGACCGGCGGCATCGGCGGCCTGTGGGGCACGCCGGCGGCGCTGGTCATGAATGGCGCGGTGGCCCTGGGCGCGGAGGCCGTTGCGGCTATCGCGGTGCTGCGTGGCGCCGTGCCGGGGGCCGGCCCGGGCCGAAGGGGCGGCCAGCCGGAGCCCCTGGCGGCGACGGCCGGCCGCGACGCCGGAGCGCCCTCGGTCGATCAGGAGCCAGCGGCCGGGGCCAGTTCGAACGCGTAGGCGATGAGGTCGACGCCGGGTACCGGGGCGAAATCCCGCTCAGGCCGCCGGACGAAGCCCATCCGCTCGTACAGCCGCACCGCGTCGGGCATCCACGTGCCGGTGTGCAGGAGCAGCCGCTGGCGGCCATCGGCGCGGGCGCGGGCCAGGCACCACTCCGTCAGGGCGCGGCCGACGCCCCGACCCTGGTGCGCCGGATCCACGGCCAGCATCCGCATCCCGGCCTCGCCCTCAGACAGCTCCTCGGAGTAGGGGTCGTCCGGGCCGGAGACGTAGGTCACGCCGCCGAGCAGCTCTCCGGCGGGGGTCACCGCCACGACGACGCAGGAGGTCCGGGCGCGGCGGGCCACGTCTCGGAGCTGGACGTCGTAGGCGTCCTGGTGCGGCATCTCGAACGGAATGGCGCGGTACGCGGCCACGGTCAGTTCGCCCAGGGCGCCGTACTCATCGGGGCGAACGGGGCGGATCAGGAACGTGGTTTGGGTTTCGTTCACGACGGCAGCGTAACCCCTCGGGTGCCCCGGCTGCCGGACGCCGGGGCGCTCTCCGGCCGGTCGCCGGCCGACCGCGGCCCGGACTCGATCGCCGTCGACGGCCGGATCCCTACCCTCTTGCCCAACTTCAGCCCCGGCGATGTAGGGCAGGGGCGGGAGCTCTGGCCGGGCCGTCTCACCTGCCGGACCGCGGGTCTCACGCTCGCGGTGCCCCCGCGCCGCAGGCCCAGCCGCGCCTGGAGTGCGCTGGCGTGCCTTAGCAACGCCCCCGCTGAAGTTGGG
>PLOC01000003.1 GCA_003141955.1 Chloroflexota bacterium | reverse complement strand
CATGTCGTCACTGCCCTGCGTGACTTGCTGAACAACGGGGTGGTCACTGTGTCGGTCGGGTATGCGCTGCTCGGCTGTGTTGTCGTCGTCGCGATCTTCGTGCCGCTCACCGTCCGCTCTTACTCCAAGAAGGTCTAGACCAAAGACACTCACCCCAGACGCTCGACGGTGGGCAACGCCTCGCCGAGTCGGTCTGCATAGGGTCTGGTGGGGGCTTACGTAAGGGAGTCGGTTGTCAGCCCTTGATGGCCCCGCTGAGACCGCTTCCCCGCAGGAACATCCGCTGGAAGACTAGGAAGAGTGCGATCGGGTTACGCCAATGACCGCTGATGAGCTCCTGATCGAGTATCGAGCCGAGATGCCGAGCTCGCGGGAACGGCCGATCCGCCGTGGCGGGGAGGCCAGAGAGGCGCGTCTGTCCAGGGGACGCGCCTCTCTGGCTAGGATTGAACTCGCGCCATGGCTATCTGCTTGCGAAGCCGCCTGAGTGTCTTCACCGCAGGATCGCCACCGCGCCCAAACAGATCGTGCAGGCGGACGTATTCGGCGTAGAGCAGGTCGTACGTCCGGCGGTTCGCCTCGATCGGTTCGTAGGCCTCGTCGCGAAGGTGCGCCATGCGCCGAGCGGCGATTTCGATCGAGGAGTAGCCGCCGACCTCTGGTCCTGCGGCTACCGCGGCGAACATGGCCGACCCGAGAGCCGGCGCTTGCGCCGAGGCCGCAATCCGGAACGTTCGACCAGTTACGTCGGCGTAGATCTGCATCAGCAGGCGGTTGCGTTCGGGCAGGCCGCCGCAGGCCACGACCCGATCGATCCGGACCCCTCCTTTCTCGAAGGCGTCGATGATCACACGCGTCCCGAAAGCGGTGGCTTCGATCAGGGCCCTGTAGATCTCCGGGGCCGTGGTTGCGAGCGTCATGCCCATCAACAGTCCCGAAAGGTCTGCGTCGACGAGGACCGAGCGGTTGCCGTTCCACCAGTCGAGAGCAAGCAGCCCGGACTGGCCGGGTTCAAGCGCGGCCGCGTCTTGCTCGAGGATCTCGTGGACGCCAACGCCGCGCTCCCGGGCGCGCTCGTAGTAGACGGGCGGGACGCATTGCTCGACGAACCAGGCGAAGATGTCGCCGACCGCAGACTGGCCCGCCTCATAGCCGAAGAGTCCGGGGATGACACCATCGCGGACGACGCCGCAAGCTCCCGGGATGATCGGTGCCGTCTCCGATAGGACGATGTGGCACGTGCTCGTACCCATGATCGCCACGAGGGTGCCTACCTCGGTGACCGTCGCTGCCGGCGCCGACACGTGGGCGTCAACGTTGGCGACCGCGACCGCAATGCCGGGGCGCAAGCCGGTCCATCCGGCCGCTCGCTCACTCAGGCGTCCAGCGACCTCGCCCAGGCGAGCGATCGAGCGGGACATCTTCGAGTCGACGACCGCGGCAAACTGGGGATGAAGTGCGGCGAAGAACTCCCGCCCTGGGAAGCCTTCCTCGGCCGACCAGATGGCTTTGTAGCCGGCGGTGCAGTTATTGCGCGTCTCGAGCCCGGTCAGCTGCCAGACCACCCAATCGGCCGCCTCGATCAGACGGTCGGCCGTTGCGTAGATCTCCGGTGCCTCGCGCAGGATCTGCAGGGCCTTGGGAAAGAACCACTCAGACGAGATCCTGCCTCCGTAGCGGGCAGGCCAAATCTCCCCCCTCTCGGCCGCGACGCGGTTGATGTCGTCTGCCTCGGGCTGGGCAGCATGATGCTTCCAGAGCTTCACCCACGCATGCGGCTGACGGCGATATTGGTCCAAGAAGCACAGCGGCGTGCCATCGCTGGTGGTGGGTAGCATCGTGCACGCCGTGAAATCGATGCCGATCCCGATCACCGCGGCCGGGTCGATGCCCGCCTTCGTGACTGCGCCGGGCACCGCCTGCTTGAACGTTTCCAGGTAGTCGTTCGGATCCTGGAGCGCCCAGTCCGGGGCGAGGATTACGTCTGCGTCAGGGTCTGGCAGTCGCTCGTCGATGACGCCGTTGCGATACGTGTAGACCTCCACACCCAGCTCTCGCCCATCCGCAACGTCGACCAGCACGGCCCGCGCTGATTCGGTCCCGAAATCGACACCTATCGTGTAGCGAGGTTCAGCCGCGGCGCCTTCTCCCTGTCCTGCTCCCTCTTCTGCCTGATCACTCCCCGGCGCGGTCGAGGTGCTCATCCGCCGCCTCGCTGCCCGTAGTAAGCGTTGGGGCCGTGCTTACGCCGAAAGTGGCGCTCCAGCAGGTAGTCGGCCATCGGCTCGGCATTCGGGTTGAGGGCGAGCGTCTGAGCCGCCATCGCCGCCACGGCCTCGAGGGCGGTGGCGTTGTCCGCGGCCTCCGAGGCGTCGCGGCCCCAGGTAAAGGGCCCATGCGAGGTCACAAGCACGGCCGGCATCTCGGTGGCGCTCAGCCCAAGCCGCCCCAGCGCCTCGATGATCACTGCGCCGGTCTCGGCCTCGTACTCGCCCGCGACCTCGCTCGAGGTCATTTGCCGCGTCACCGGCACCGGGCCGAGGAAGTGGTCGGCGTGCGTCGTTCCCAGAGGAGGGATCGATCGTCCGGCCTGAGCCCAGGCCGTGGCTGCGGGTGAGTGCGTGTGGACCACGCCACCAATCTCGGGGAAGCGGCGATAGAGGACCAGGTGAGTGGGCGTGTCAGAAGACGGGCTCAGCTGGCCTTCGACTGCCCGGCCGTCCTCGAGCGAGACGACGACCAGGCTCTCCGGTCGGAGCTCGTCGTAAGGAACCCCGCTCGGTTTGATGACGAGGACGCCGGCATCTCGGTCGACGCCGCTGGCGTTGCCGAATGAAAGGGTCACGAGCCCGGCACGAACGAGCGCCTGGTTGGCTCGCAGGACCTCTTCCCGCAACTCAGCCAGCGAAAGCGACGCCAATTGGTCTCCTCCGTTCGCAGGGCACGGCCGCGTTCATCGCAGGCCACGGGCCAGGTGGTAGTAAGCCTCGTTCCAGCGAAGCTCCTTCTTGAAGCTGGCGACGGTCGTGTCGCTGTCGATAAGCAGAAACTCGCAACCGGCCATCTCGGCGAAGTCGGCGATCACTCCGACACCCACGGCCCGGGTCAGCACTGTGTGGTGAGAGCCACCTGCTGTGAGCCAGCTCTCGGTTGCGGTGGCGAAGTTCGGGCGTGGCTTCCAAACCGCGCGCCCAACGGGCAGTTTGCCCATCGGCTCGTCCGGCGGCACGAGGTCGATCTCGTTGGCGACGATCCGGAATCGGTCGCCCATGTCCATCAAGGCCGTGACCACGGCCGGGCCGGATCCCGCGTCAAAGACCAGCCGTACGGGGTCGCTTCTACCGCCGATAGACAGCGGATGAATCTCGCAGGAGACCTTGCCGTCGGAGATCGAGGGGCAGACCTCGAGCATGTGCGCGCCCAGCACCTTCGGCCCTGCGGGATCGAGATGGTATGTGTAGTCCTCCATGAACGACGTTCCGCCCGGCAGCCCCTTCGCCATGACCTTGACCAGACGGACCATGACGGCGGTCTTCCAGTCGCCTTCCGCACCGAACCCGTAGCCGTCTGCCATCAAACGCTGAGCGGCGATGCCGGGCAGCTGCTTGAGCCCATCGAGGTTCTCGAAGGTGTCGGTGATGGCGCTGAAGCCGCCCACGGTCATGAACTCCCGAAGTGCAGCCTCTATCCGGGCCGCTTCGCGGAGGGCCTCGCGATCTGCGCCGCCGGCTCGGAGGGACGGTGCGACTTCGTATGTGGCTTCATAGGCCCGAACCAGTTCGTCGACCTTTGCGTCCGCCACTGCCCGCACCGCGTCGCTTAGATCAGATACGCCGAAGCCGTTGACCGTGACTCCGAACTGCACCTGGGCGGAGACCTTGTCGCCTTCGGTGACGGCCACGTTGCGCATGTTGTCGCCGAAGCGGGCCAGCTTGAGGTGGCGTGACTCGTGCAGTCCGCACGCGGCCCGGCACCACGTTCCGATCCGTTCCTGGACCGCCTTCTCCTGCCAGTGGCCGGCAACCGTCTTGCGCCGCAACCCCAGCCTGGCCTCGATGTGGGCGAACTCACGGTCGCCGTGCGCGGCCTGGTTGAGGTTCATGAAGTCCATGTCGATCTCGGCCCACGGGAGATCGCGGTTGTACTGGGTGTGCAGGTGGAGAAGGGGTTTCTGCAGGGCCTGCAGGCCGGCGATCCACATCCTCGCCGGAGAGAAGGTGTGCATCCAGGCGATGACGCCGACGCACTTGTCCGTGGCGCCCGCCTCGATGAGAGTCGCCAGGATCGCTTCCGAGTTCTTCACGACGGGCTTCCAGACCACTCGAACCGGGATCGACTCGCCGGAGTCGAGGGCGGCCGCGATCTTGCCCGAGTTCTCGGCCACCTGGCGGAGCGTCTCTTCGCCGTAGAGGTCCTGGCTGCCCGTTACGAACCAGACCTCGAATTCTCCGAGCGCCTTCAACTCAGCTACTCCAAACTATCTAGGGTCTCGATCGATCGGGGGCCCGAACCGCGCACTCCCCGTCGATCAGCCCCTGGTCGATCAGCCCTTGATTGCTCCGGACATGAAGCCTCGCACGTACTGTCCCTGGAGCCCGAGGAACAGCAGTGTGCAGGGCAGGGCCATTATGACGACGCCCGCCTCCAACGATCCGTAGTCGACACGTCGAACCCGACATTCTGCCGCGCCGGCAAACAGTCTCAGTCAGGTCGTGGCGAATCCCCCTCCGATCAGGCGCGGCCAGAGCGCGCAGCCGACGTCTGGAGCTCGCCGGTTAACACCATAAAACTCATTATCGTGAACCGACGGGCGCCCGCACGGGCGCGATGACGACACGGTCCGTTGACTCCACAGCGGGTTACGAACCTCTCACGAGCCTTGACGCTCCTGCACCCACTTCTCGACCCGCTCGGGGGTGACCCCCTCGGCGACTTCCATGGCTTCGTGCTCCTCGCACCACTCGACAAGCCCGGCAGCAAGCGCCTCCCGGCCTAGCTCGGGTGACAAGAACCCGATGCCCACCTCACCGGGCGTGGCGCCGGCGGCCTCGAACGCGGCGCGGATGCGCTCGGCGCTGCGATGCTGCTCGACCTTGGGCAGGACGTGGTGCTCCGAGTAGCGGTGGAGGACCTCGATCATTGCCTCGTCGGACTCGGCGAGCATCGCTAGGGCGATGCGGCCGTCATCTGGGTGCTTCCAGTGCGGCGCAGTCGAGAAGGAAAGCGTCCGCTCGGCCTCATCCGTGATGGTGAAGGGGTGCCACAAGGCTGTCGAGCCGAAGTGCGCCATCTCCGACAGGGTGGCGTAGACGAGGCGGACCCCGGCCATCTCGCTGGCGGCGTCCTCGAAGAGTTCCTTGAACCTCTTGCGCTTTCCCGCCGGCCTGGGCTTCTCCAAGTCGTCGAGGTAGCCAGGGTGTAGGTCGAGATACCGGACTAGAACGACGAGTGCGAGGTATGCCCGCAGGAGTGTGAAGGCCGCATGAGGGTTTGCGCCCTCGACCGCCGACACGATCGCCTTGTGGAGAGATGATGCTCGGTTGACAAACGACACGAGAGCCAGGTGCTCGCGGAAGATCACTGCGCCCTTGATCGGCCGCAGGGACTCGCCAACGATCTCCATGAAGACCCGGTAACGCCTCGAGGCGTCGGCGAGACCCTGTTCGAGCGAGGGCACCTTGGAGAGGTCGAGCGGGATCTCTTCGAATCCAGGTTCGGGCCCGTTACGCTTCGTCGTGCCATCGGTGGGATCGGAGTCCGATGAAGGCTCGCTCATATCCACTTCACAGTATCGGGCCTCGTCGCGAAATCAACCGGATCCCGTGCCACCGGGTCGGCCTGATCACGATAACAACACCTATCGTGATCACGACTGGCACGACGCTCGCTTATGGGCTCGCCTCCCCGTCCATCTCGAGGCCGTATCGCAAGACCCGAGATACGTCTACCTAGGCACGAGCCTGAGGGTTGACCTGGCCGCCTCGGGCGAAACCACCGGACCGACGAAGGTCGGCCCGTAGCGGTCGTACTTCGCGTGGTAGGCCCGGTGGAGCTCGTCGTCCACGGCGGAACCTGGCTCCTCGAACGCGACGTCCCGCTCCAAACCGCCGGCGCGGATCCGGCCCGCGCCAGACGACAGCGCGCGCCGGAACCAGCCGTTGTGCCGACCATAGGCTGAGCGCACGTACAGGTCGTCGCCCGAGCGGACGACCCAGATGGTCACGTAGGGCCGGAGGGAACCGTCGCGGCGTCGCGAAGTGATCTGGAGCTCGTCGGCCTTGCCTATCCGCGCGAGCTCGTCCGCAGTCCAGCCGGACATGGCGCAAACCTCCTTCTCCTGCCGGCTACCGACTGCCGAGGTACTCGGCGTCGGTGACCAGTGCGCCCCACTCAGCTTCCTCGCCCTCGGCCGACGCCTCCCACATGGCGAGGTGAGTCATGAAGCGATCGGGCGCGGCTCCGTGCCAGTGCCACTCGCCGGGAGGGGTGTGGATAGTGTCGCCGGGGTGAATCTCGATGACCTTCTCGCCGCGAGCCTGGATGAGCCCTACTCCCTCGGTCACGTGCACCGTCTGCCCGACCGCGTGCGCATGCCAGGCATTGCGTGCGCCCGGCGCGAACCGGACGACGCTGACGCGAATCCGCGACGGTTCCTCGCCGCGGGCGATGACGTCGAACCAGGCGTCGCCCGTGAATGTCTCGGCCGGAGCCTTCACCGTCGGCTGCTTCTTGAGGACCTGCATCTCTTCTCCTTTGGAACGTCGACGCTCAGTGTCCACGAACATCACTCTCCGGGCGGGAAGTCTGTCGAGGCAGCGATCTCGGTCTGCGCCTCGAACGCTGCGACGCGCGCCTTGAGTACCGTGAGGGTATTCCGGAGCGCGTCGGATCCCAGGATCATGCGCAAGGGAGCGGGCTCTCGGTCAACGCTCGAAATGATTCCGGCCGCCATGCGCGCCGGGTCGCCCGGGGCGAGCCCGTTCTTGGGATCGAGCATCCGCAGGAATGCATGCGCCGGGGTGCTGTCGTAGACGCGGGCTTCCCACGCGTCCTGACCCCACGTGAGAGCGACGCCTCGATCGCGCTGGTCGTTCGGAACAGGGCGGCCCACGGTGGCGAGCGCCCAACGGCGACGAGTGGGCGATTCGATGAGATCGTGCAGCGGCTGTTCTTCGCGATATTCGCCGCGTTCGAGGACCTCTACACCTAGCTCAATCAGAGTTCGCGCGCCCCGCTCCAGGCGCCACAGCGCCATGTGTTGAGCAGACTGCGGCTCTCAGCTAGACGAACGGGCCTCGCGCTCCAGCTGAGCGTTAGCGCGTGGGCGCTTCATGCCGTCTTCGACGACGGCCTCCCTGTCAGCGCCGTCGGGTGGCGTCCTGGACGTTGCCCACGGCCTGCTGGGCGCTACCCTGGACCTGCTTTGCCTTGCCCTTGGCTTGCTGCGACGTGTTGCCGGTCAACTTGCCGAGCCCTTCCTCGACCTTGCCCTTGGCCTTGTTGACAGTGCCTTTGTTGTACTCACCGGTCATCTCGGTACTCCATTAGCTGCGCTTGCCCAAGTCAGGCATGAATCCTCATGCCGCTCTTTGAGTCTGGGCGCCATCGACGCCGGCCGCGAGGATGAGAACCCGCCTCCTCAACGGCGGAGCACGGCCCTAATCGCGGAGCGGCCCACTGCCGGCTGTGGTCGACTGCGGTTCTCCGGAATGGAGTTTCCATCCTCGTTCCTTCGGGTGAAGACGACCAAGCTGAGGCCGAAAGAAGGTTCCCCATGGAAATCCTGCTAATCATCGTGGTCCTCATCCTCCTTTTCGGCGGCGGGTTCAGTCTCTACCGTCGCTGATAGCCCGCGCCATCTTGCGCGGGCCGATCCCTCACTCCTAACGAGATCGCGTCCCAAGCGCGAGGACGCGATCTTGTCGTGCCTGCCACTCCTAACTACCGCGCCTGACCTCATCGAGGAACGTTCCGAGTGGTGGCCCCGACGCCTCGGCTTACAGCCTGATGAGCCGAATACCCAGAGAACGATGACCACGAAGACGATGACGCC
Source organism: Chloroflexota bacterium (assembly GCA_003141955.1). Classification (GTDB taxonomy): domain Bacteria; phylum Chloroflexota; class Limnocylindria; order Limnocylindrales; family CSP1-4; genus Fen-1039. The sequence goes on along the minus strand of PLOC01000003.1, from coordinate 57,969 downwards.
GACGACGCCGACGGAGCGAGGCAGGAGAGACCAGACCTGCCAGGCAGGCCCATTCCGGTGCCGATCCCAGCGCTGATGGCTTCTGCGCACGCGCACTAGTCAAAGGAGTGACCAAGATGGCCAAGCTGAGTCCCAAGAAACGAGAGTCTCTGCCCAGCTCGGATTTCGGGCTACCCGGCGAGCGCAAGTACCCGATGCCCGACGAATCTCACGCCCGCAATGCCAAGGCACGCGCGTCCCAGCAAGAGAGCGAAGGGAAGATCACCGGCGCTCAGAAGCAGAAGATCGACCGGAAGGCCGACCGGATCCTGGACGACGCCTGAGGGTCGCTGGACGCCGCGGTGGCCGGGGATGGCAGCGAATCGACCGTCCTCGGGCCACCGGTTCAGGCGCGTTGCGCCATCCCGTCGCTCGGCCAGAACCAGAACAAGGCCGATAGACCGAGTGCCTTTGCCTCCTGCGCAGAATGTCCGCGCGACCGAAAGCCCTTGACCAGCCCCCTTCCGACCCTCTCGCGCGATCTGCTATAACTGCGCTTGCTCGCCGAGCGGGAGTAACTCAGCTGGCAGAGTGTCTGCTTCCCAAGTCTGAGCCTCCCATAGCCACGGCTCCCCTCGTGGCGACCCCTCCGTTTCGACCACAGTTATCCGCTGTCACTCTGGGCCAATTCGAGACGAGTGGACCGCCATGCCGCCCCAATCGCCCGTCAGATCTCCAGGTTCGGCAGCAGTTCGTCGAGGAGCCACCCGGGGGCGGCCGTAGGGTCCCAAACGATCCCCGGCCGGAAGATCGGACCAGCGCGGGACATCGCCGACGGGCAGTGATGCGCACCCCGAGCCGTGGAGCGCCAGGCTGATACCTCTGCGCGCGACCTCACATTCCGTGTGGGTACAATCGCGCCACCCATCGACCAGTGCGTCAGGAGTGTTCGAAGCGTGCAAGTCGTCCACATTCCCAAGAACCACCTGATGCTCATCGCCGGCCTAGTCTGGTGCGCGGCGGGGGCGATGGTCTGCATAATCGGGCTGCCGTTGGAGTTCGGGCTGGCGCCCTCGCACCTGATCCTCTTCCCGCTCGCGGTGGTGATCTTCCTCGTGTTCTACTTCGTCATCTTCTCCCGGCTCGTCCGGAAGCACGCCGGTCGAATCCGCGCGCGGGCGGAGGATCGGCTCCCCTTCTGGCACTTCTTCAACGCCTCGTCCTGGGCGGTGATGGCGGTGATGATGGGCGGCGGCATGGCACTCCGCCTCTCGCACCTGATGCCGGACTGGATGATCGCCTTCTTCTACAGCGGGCTCGGCGTCGCGCTCTTCCTCTGCGGCGTTCGCTTCCTGGGCATCTTCGCGCGAAAGGACGTGCTGACCCTCACACTCGAGCCGCTCCGCTCCGACACCTGACATCACACACACCGCGGACGGCACTCCTGGCGGTGAGCATCTCGCAGTCGAGGACCGCCTCCGGCGACTCGCCCTGCGGCTCGGGACGGCGAACACCGGCGGCGGAGACCACAGACGAACTCGGCAACCCCGCCCCAGGCGACCGTGCGGGACCTTAGGCTGGGTAATCTCCCACGAACCAGCACCTAAAGCTTGTCGGCCCGGGCTCAACCGCTTGCCCACCTCAGCGGCCCGTTCGGTGGCGGCCGACGCCGCGTAGCGCGAAACCATCGTCCGCGAGCGCCAGCCCGCTACGGTATGGGCGGCCCACAGGGCGCGATGAACCCGGACTTGTCCAGCCTACGCCGAACGCGCCACCTCGTGGTCGCGGACGCGAGACCGAAACCTGTGTGAGCCGCCCGTCGGATCGTAAGTTGACCGGCGCCAGTCTGATGGGACCGACTCGCGGCGCCGACCATGTGCCGCAACGGCCCAGGCTGGTGGCCAGCGGGACCACCTCGAAGCCGTGCTAGTCTCCGAGCATGGAGCTCCTCAGCCGGACGGTTGGCCCGATCGCGACCAACGTCTACGTCCTCGCCGATTCGCGGACGCACGAGGCGATCGCGATCGACACGGCGATTCCCTCGGTTGCCTGGCTGGGCGGCCTCCTCGAGGAGCGTGGCTGGCGGCTGAAACTGATCGTGTCCACCCACGGCCACTGGGACCACGTGGGCGACAACGCGGCTGTGCAAGCCTGGACGCACGGTCGTCAACGCGGCGACGACGCTCGCATCGCCGTGCATCCACTCGACCGCGAGATGCTCTTGCACCCGCAGCCGCTCTTCGCCCCGTTTCCCATCCCGCCCAGCGTTCCGGCGGTGGAACTGGCCGAGGGTGGCCGAGTCAAGTTCGGCGAGATCGACCTCGAGGTCCTGCACACGCCGGGACACACCGAGGGCTCGGTCTGTCTGCTCGACCTCACGAACAGTCTCCTGCTCTCGGGTGACACGCTGTTCGCAGGATCATGGGGCCGGACCGATCTCCCCGGCGGATCCGAGGAGCAGATGGCAGAGTCGCTGAGCCGCCTGGTCGGTCTGGACGACCGGCTGACGGTGTTGCCCGGCCACGGTGCGGCAACCACCATCGGAGCCGAACGCCACTGGCTCGAATGGGTACGGGCGAACAGGGCGCTGCCTAGCTGAGGCTCGGGACGGGCCGCCGCCGAAGTTCTTCGTCGGGTCATCTCGTGGAGACCAGCGGCAAACCGACCTTCCGACATTCTTCGCGTCTGGCAGACCTCCGCCCAATCGCGCTCTTCCGCGGCCTTCGCGCGATCTGCTATAACTCGTTCTGCTCCGAGCGGGAGTAACTCAGCTGGCAGAGTGTCTGCTTCCCAAGTCTGAGCCTCCCACAGCCACGGCCCCCCTCATGGCGACCCCTCGGTTTCTCACCCAGTTATACGCTGTTGCTCTTGGCGACTTGACACGAGCCAGCCCCTGCTGCGATGGCTACGAGCCACCCAGGATCGAGAGGGCCAGGACGCCGTCTTTCGCTCCTGCGATGCCGCGCCAGGCCGGGTGATCGACGCTCCGAAGTTCGGTCCGAGCTCGCAAACAGGCTCGCTCACCCTTGTTCAGCTCACCTCGGCTTGCGGTTGGGTCTTGGACCAGGGCGAGCAATCGGGCGAGATCGCGACGGTGTTTGTCGGCGCCAGTCTGGCTGGCCCCGGTAACGCGGGCCTTGATCACGATCGCGCCGATGAGCGAAGGGATGGGCACCTCGAAGACGCCGTCCCCGGCATCCACCTGAACCCGGCGAGACCGGTTCAGCGCTTGGCGGCCACCAAGCGCCTCAAGCGTGATGCCGGGCGGCACAGTCCGCAAATCGGCGCGGCCGCCGAGATGGTCGGGAACCAGGATGTCGACGATGCCAGCGCCTCGCCTGAAGCGATATGCCAGTCCTTCGCCGATCTGCTCAGGCTCGAAGCCAGCAGCTCGGAGGAGATTTGCGGCATCCTGGGCGACGGTGGACACGACCCGCACATCGAGCAGCGCGTCGACGTCTGCCGTCGCCCTGCCAATAACAGCCCCGTGCTCAGCCTCGAGGATGGCGACCATCTGACCCCCGATGAGGACCCATGGCAGGCCGGCGAACAAGACCGTGATCTCCTTGGTCAGCCGCCAGAGGTGTGCATCGGCCTCGCTTGCCGAATGGACGACGATCGGCTGAGTCACGGGTCAATGCGGTCGAGCAGTGACGCCCCGAGTTCGCGCACCCGCGGATCGGGATCCTCGGAAAGATCGAGCGCGATGGCCAACAGTGGCGTCTTGGGAGCGAGCGGCCAAGTAGCCGCGAAGTCCCGAACCCGACGCAGCACGACGTTGGTCTCTCGGCTCGGCTGCAGGTGATACTCCTGGCTGATCTCCTCGAACCGGCCGCCCTCGATGTATGCCTCCACGACATCGCCAGCAAGCAGGCCGAGACCGAGTTCGGCCGCGGCCGTAGCGCCGGTCAGCATGAGGCGGGGATCGTTGCGCAGTCGCCGGAGAAGAGATGGGTGGGATCGTAGCCGCACGGGCAGACCCCGATCGACCAGCTTCGAACTCAAGGCGCGAAGACCGCGATCTCGGAGCAGCGCCCTCACCCTGTATCGGGCGGACCTATCGAGCCACGGAGCCGGCTGGTGATCGGCAATGCACAATAGGCCCCAGGCGCGAGCTGGCGTGAGCCTGCGGCCATGGCCCGGCGCAAGGGCGATCCGGCGTTCCACGCTCTCACTCTCGACAAGCCAGATGTCGCCAACCTGGTTGGCGAGGAGATCGCCGGACTTGATCAGTTGACGGACTCGCCCCTGCGTGACGCCGAGGCGTTTGGCCGCGGGGACGATGGGCAGAAAGCCCGGCGCAGGGGAAGACGTATCCTCAAACATAGTGCGAACAGTATAGATGCGGAGGGTGGCAGTCAAGGCCGCGAGCGCTGCCTTCGTGCTCGCGACGCTGAGGGCCGGTTGCCGTCCGTGAACCTCTCCGGTCGTGATGTGTGCTGGCCAAGACCGAGCAGAGCAAACAGTCAGACCCGCCAGGTCGCTCATAGGCAGGATCGCACGCTCTTCGTCGAATCCTGCACCTGATCGCACTGGCGGTGGAGGCCCCTGACGAACTCGCAACCCCGCCGGACGCGACCGGGCTGGACGCCGGCCTCGGTAATCCCCCGACGCGCCAGCACCTACAGCTTGTCGCCCGGGCTCAGCCGCTTACCCACCTCGGCGGCTCGCTCAGCGGCCGCCGACGCGGCGTAGCGCGAGACCATCGTCCGTGAGCGCCAGCCAGCGAGCGTCATCAGATCGGTCTCGCTCATGCCCCCGGCGAGCATCTTGTGGGCGTAGGTCCGGCGGAACATGTGGGGGTGAACGTGATGCCCGAGACCGGCGGCGACGCCCCGTTCATGGATCATCTGGCCCATCCCGGATTCCGTGAAGGCGCCCTTGGGTCCGAGCCAAAGGTTGGGCAGGTGAGCCGAGTGGTGCGGCGGGATCAACTTGCCATGACGTGTTCCGCCGTCGCGGTAGCGCAGGTAACGATCGAGTGCCCTGACCGCCTCTCGACCGATCACCACCAGGCGCTCCCGCCGGCCCTTCCCCAGCACCCGCAGCTGGCGGCCATCGAGGTCGACGTCGTTCGTTTCCGGGTTGCCAGGCGTCCAGCGCAGTGCGGCGATCTCGGCCCGACGGGCACCGCTGTCGAGCAGCACCCGGACGAGCGCCTCGTCGCGCCGGCCCGCGAACGTGTGATCTTCGGCACAGACGTTGAGCAAGGCCCGGATCTCATCGTCACTCAGCATCGGCGGCAGCTGCTCCCCGACGATCGGCGGCTTCATCCGATCCATCGGCGAGGTCACAATCATCTCTTCTTCGACTGCCCACTTGAAAAGCGCCTGGAGGCTGCGGTACCGGTTGTGCGCGGTGGTGGGCCTGTAACGGCGGAGCTGGTCGGCTATGAAGGCCTCGACGTGCTCGCGCCGGATCGCCGGCAGGGCAGCGGGCGGACCCTCGCGGGCAATGAAGGCCTCGAACAGGACTGCGGCGTCGGTGTACGTCCGCTCGGTCTTGGGCGACAGGTTGCGGGCCGCGAGATGGCGGCGGAAGCTCGCGATGTCGGAGGCGAGGGCGGTCGTTGCCGGGGCGGCGGGGCGCGGTGTAGGATGGGCGCCGCTCGGTCGGGCACGTCGCACGGGTGGCAGCGAGGCTGGGTCGGATGGCTCGCGCATCTCGCACCATCTTACTCAGTTTTCTGCTCCAGGACCAGCGCGGCGGGCCTCTCCGAAAGGCAGACGCTCTCCACGAGCGTGAATCGAGCGGGAGTAACTCAGCTGGCAGAGTGTCTGCTTCCCAAGCAGAATGTCGCGGGTTCGAATCCCGTCTCCCGCTCCACATTCTTCCGTTCCGGTAACGTGAGGGCACCCTAGCTGGGTGCCCTTCCTCGTTTCGGGGCAGCCAGGGGTTGTGCCCCGAGATCACGTGCGTTGGCCGGCGGACCTGGGTGGGTACTGCCACCGTGGCGGCCTCGCGTCGCCTGACTGGGAGCCAATCTCGCGTAAGGGCCGATCCGCGCGCCGCCGGTCCGCGGGCTCGGCTGCGATCCGCACCCCCCATGTACATCCCAACTACGGACGGCGCTGGTCATCGGCGGGCCAGGACGGCTAGGCGCCCACCTGATATCGTCCGATGGTCCAGAGACCTCGCGACAGGAGCATGAGATGACTGCAGGGCGAGGCCGCTTCGGCATCGTCGGGACCGGCTGGCGAGCGCAATTCTACTTCCGGCTGGCCCGGCTGCTGCCAGCGCAGCTCGAGGTCGTCGGACTCGTCGGACACAGCCCGGATCGGACAGAGGCCGCGTCCAGGCAGTGGGGCGTGCCCGCGTACGGCTCCGTGGCGGAACTGGTCGCGAGCCAGCGTCCGGACTTCGTGATTGTCAGCGTGCCGTGGCCGGCGACGCCGGGCCTGGTGCAGGCCGCGGTCGAGCTCGGCGTGCCGGTCCTGTCCGAGACGCCACCCGCGCCCGACATCGATGGGCTCCGCCGGCTTTGGCAGGTAGTGGGGGCGAGCGGCCTGGTCCAGGTCGCCGAGCAGTATGCGCTCATGCCCAGCCACGCATCGAGGCTCGCCCTCGCGCGCCCGGGCGCGATCGGCACGGTGACGTCCGTACAGGTGTCCTCGACGCACCTCTATCACGCTGTGGCGCTGATGCGGACCTTCCTGGGCGCCCGGTTCGAGACGGCGAAGGTGAGCGCCGGAACGTTCGTCGCGCCGCTCATCGACCCGCTGGTGAAGGACGCGTGGACCGACGACGACCGGCCAAAGGACGCGAAGACGACCATCGCGACCATCGACTTCGGCGGCTCCATGGGGCTCTACGACTTCACCGACAACCAGTGGCACAACCAGCTCCGGTCGCGCCGGATCGTGATCCGCGGCTCCGCGGGAGAGATCGCGAACGACGAGGTGGTTCGGCTCGTCGGGCCTCGCACGATCGTGCGGTCTCCGCTGGTCCGCCGCCAGACCGGCTACGACCTCGATCTCGACGGGTTCGACACGGACCACATCAGCCTGGGCGACACCATCCTGTACCGGAATCCGTTCCCGGGCCTGCGCCTGAGTGACGAGGAGATCGCGATCGGCACGATGCTAATCGCGATGGCGGCCTGGAGTCGCGGCGAGGGCGCGCCGCCGTACCCGCTGGCCGAGGGCTGCCAGGACCATCTCATCGGCCTGGCGATCGAAGAGTCGGCCTCGACCGGCGCGCCGGTCACCACTTCAGTCGAGGGCTGGGCGGCCGCCAAACCTTAGGCGTCGGAGGCGGCGCCACCCGGCCGGCTCACACCGGCGGGAGGGTTGCCTGCTCGGTTATCTCCAGCATCTGCGCGGGATAGCGCCGCTCAAGCTCGGCCCGAGCCTGCGGCGTTAGTGGGTAGACACTCACCGTGACCTTGTCGGCTATCGGGTCGAAGCCAACGGTGGTGAGTTGGACGCCCGCGGCCTGGAGCGACGCCGCGTCGTCGGAGATCCGCTCCTGAAGAGCTCGACCGACCGCCGAGGAAACCGGCACGATCCGGACGTACACCGCGCAGTCGGCAGGCAGGAGCGCACGAAGAGCGGCGACGTGCGCCTCGGGTTGGCCGGTGAAGTTGAGGTACAGTCGGGCCCCAATGAGGTAATCCTCGCCCCAGTCCGGTTGTCCTTGACCGTAGTTCTGAGCCGGCATCACGCAGGTGTTGAGATACGCGAACGTGCCATCGGGATTCACCGCATACACCGCGAAGGACGGGCTCGGCTGCGCCGCAAAGGGGCTGGAGCGCCATGCCCACCAGCTCCCCGCCAGCACGGCGACGAGCGCGACCGCGGCGAGACTGGCAAGAACCTGCCGGGCTCGTCGCATCGGGGCGCGATACGAAGCACGCGACACGCCCGGAACCTCCCGCAGACCCCACTCTCCGCCGAGCGCGGCTGCCAGCTCTTCGTGCCGCGCGAGCAGCGAGCGGCACGGTTCGCAACGGAGCAGATGCGTTCGCTGCCCGGCCGACCACGCAGCCATCGACCCGCGGCCATCGGCCGCGGCCATGATCAGCCGCTCGTCCAGATGCGACCTGCCGCCAGGCAGCCATTGCGCCGGGTTCATCACTCCACCTGCCTTCGGTCGCCGAGCTCCCGGACGAGCCGGGCACGAGCCTTGAAGAGCGCCGTCGCCAGCCCTCCGCGGGTTATTCCCATCGCGTCGGCCGCCTCGGCCTGCGAATAGCCGAGGCCGTAGACGAGAGCCACGGGGAGCCGTTCTCGCGGCGGCAGACGGGCCACCGCGATTCGGACGTCGAGCGCTCCGCTGAGATCGAGCGGCACATACGCAACCGCGGAATTGAGTGGCGTGGATCGGCGGCGGCCTCGGTGCCGGTAGCAGGCTCGGACCATCATCCGGCGCAGCCAGGCCTGGAGCTTGTCGCAATCTCGAAGCCGGCCAAGCTGGCGACGCCCCTCGAGGAGAACCTCCTGAGCGATGTCTTCGGCCTCGGGCCCGGCGCCCAGCGCCCGGCCCAGCCTTGTCAGCCCCGCAAACAGGCCCGGATAGCGTTCATCGAACTCGTCGCTGGTGATCGAGACCGCGGCTATCTCCACACCTACCTTGTGGGCTCGAGGAGGCCGAAATGTTTCCCCAGCATCCTAGACCCGCCCGTCGACCGCTCCGCGTCCGGTCGGGCGCGCCGGCGACCCGATCGACCCAGTTCGCGGTATCGTGCCGGGATGGGCTTCGAGCGGGCGCACCGGAACGTCGAGCCGCCCCGGGACATCGTCCTCGAGCGAGCCGCCAGCGCGACCGCCCTCGGGGCCGCGCGGCTGCGGGCGGCGCATCTCCTGATCGACGATCCACCGCCCATCCTCGACGACGCGCTGGCACTGCGCCTCCTTGACCCGAAAGCGGCGCGAGCGATCCAGGAGCACGCCGATCGGCTGCGAACTCCGGTCTCCCGCGCCCTGCGCTGCGACGTTGTAGTTCGGAGCCGGTACGTGGAAGACCGCCTCGTGGAAGCGGTTCGCCGTGGCATTCGCCAGTACGCGATCCTGGGTGCGGGGCTGGACACGTTCGCCTACCGCCAGCCCGGCTGGGCGGGCGACCTGCGCATCATCGAAGTCGACCACGCCGCAAGCCAGCTCGACAAGCGCGCCCGGCTGCGGCGCGCCGGGATCGAGGAGCCGCCGAACCTGCGCTACGCCGCGGCCGACCTTGAAGCCGATGACCTGCGCCGCCAGCTGGAGGCCGCCGGCCTGGACGCCACGCAGCCGGCGTTGCTGGCATGCCTGGGAGTGCTGATCTACTTGAGCGACAGCGCGGCCAAGAGGCTATTCGACATGGCCGGCAGGCTGGCCGCGGGCAGCGAGTTCGTCTTCAACTTCTCCCGGCCGGACGCCTCGACCGAAGGCTCGCCTCCGCCCGGTTCGGCCGCCGCCCGCATGGCGGCGATCGGCGAGCCATGGCGGACGCGCTTCGAGCCCGAGACGGTGGCCTCAAGGCTGAAGGCGGCGGGCTTCGGCTCGGTCGAGTTCCTCTCCGCCGACGATGTCACGGAGCGGTACCTGCGCGGCCGGCACGACGGCCTTATCGCCCCGAAGCGGGTCGTTATCGCCGACGCCACGGTCTGACCGCCGGAACGGGCGAGCGCGGGAGCCAATCGCCCCGGCCGCGGCGGAATTGCCCGCCGGAAGAGGTCGGGGAATCCCCTCGAATGCGTCCAGATTCAGCGTTTCATCAGGATTGGCTGGCCCAATGCGCTCGTGGCCGAGCCCACTATCCAGCCCGGCCGCGAATGAGAAGCAGCCGGTCGCTCCCCCCTCCGCGACCGGCTGCTTGTTTGTCCGACGAAGCCCGTCAGGCGAGAATGTTGTACGTGCTCGAGGTGCCCGTCTTCCCGGTTGCCCAGGGCTGAGTCCCGCCGGTCGGGGGCGTTCCGGTGGCCAGCGTCGTGGCCAGCTGGGTCGCCTGGTCGGAGGAGAGATTCGAGTCGGCCTGCTGGAGCGCGTTCGAGATCGCCGTGACCAGGTCGTTCTGGCTGACGCCCTGCGCTGACGCGATCTGGGCGAGGGTCTGGCCGCTCTGCAGCGAAGTGGCGAGGTCGGTGGTCGTCGTGCCGAGCAGCTGCGCGGTAGCGTCCACCGCCGTGCTCATGGCGTGATGGTGATGGTGGTGGTGATGGCCGCCGGCGGCGGTAGTGCCGGTGGTGGCCCCAGTGGTCGCCTGGGTGGCGCTGCTCGAGGTTCCGGTCTGGGCGGGCGCGGAGCCCGCCGGAGGCGTGCGGGTCGCGATCGCCGTCGCGACTTTGGTAGCCTGATCGGCGGAGATGCCGGGATTCGCCTGCTCGATCGCGGCCGCCATCGCCGCGGTCAGCGTGGTCTCGCTTATGCCTTTCGAGGAGGCGATCGATGCGAGACTCTGGCCGCTCTGCAGCGCAGTGCGGAGGTCGCTCGCGCTCATGCCCAGCGTCGTGGCAGCGGCATCCATTGCCGGATGGCTGTGTGTGCGCCAGGACTGTGTGGTTGTGAGCTGAGACGCGCCCAGCGAGGCGACGTTCAGCTGCACGGATGACAAGCCGTCCACGCGTAGCTCCTTGCCGGTGTGTCGGCCCCTCCGTACGGAATAGTCGGCGCTCGGCGCCGGCCGCTGAAGGCCCCACCGAGGGTCAATCCCTAGAGAGAAAGCCGGTTCGTGAAGACGCGGCCGCGGGGATCGGCTCTTGACCGTCAGTCGGCCGGAGCAAAGGCCGTCGAGTCGGTGGCGGCGAGGTGGACTGATCGTGCACCGGTCGTGGAGCCGGCGACGTCGGTTCGCAGGAGCGTGAACGGCGGCAGCGACAGCTTGTCGATCAGCGCCTGGCTCGGGACCGGGTTTGTCGTGCCGTAGAAGCCGACGAGGGTCGACATAACGGCGACGCGGCCCGGCGGCGTCACGGCCAGGAGCGGGTAGAGCGACAGCTTGGGAGTGGCGTTGCGGCTGCCGTGGTGGCCGACCTTGTAGAGGTCCACGCCCCGCAGCCGATCGCAGATGCCCTGGTGGTCCGGCGCGGCCGTCAGCGCGTAGCCCCAGTTCTCCACCTCGGCGTCGCCGGGCAGCAGGAGCTTGTGGCCAGCGGCCTCCACGAGCAGCACCAGGCTGGTGTTGTTGAGGACGCTGTCGAGCTGGTGGACCAATCGTTCGGCCGAGCGGACGAGGTGGTCGTCCAGGCGGTCGATCAGCCAGCGCCCCGGGCCGGGTTCCAGGAGAGATTCGGCGTCGCCATCCATGCCGAGAGGCGTTCCGGCGGCGGAGGCCGTGAGCGCCGCCGGATCGGCGCTTCCGGCGCCAAGCCAGTACTCGGTGCTCTGCGCGGCCTGGTGCAGCACCGCGGGCCACGTTTCCGGGTCCGGAGGACCGAGGACCGAGACGGAAACTCCGGGCAGCATGTCCAGGACGAGCGGGTCGCCGAACTTCAGGTAGTGGGCCGAGCTTGCGGCGGCGAGCTGGTCCAGCTGCCCGATGGCCCTATCGTTGCCGAGCTGCATCGCCGCCATGCTCATCAGCGCGGATTCGGCGACGCCGAGCCGGCCGGCGAACGGGATCGCGGTGATGCTGCGGGCGAACCCGTTCCCCGAAGCCAGGACGTCGAGCAGCTTGCGCCGACCAGGCGAGGGCGCGGCAGCAGGCGCCGCGCCGTTCGGCACCTCAGTCCACGGTCGAATGATCGCGTCGGGCGCAAGGCGGGCGATTGTCGCCCCGCCTGTGGCCGGGTCGAACCCCGCCAGGTGATCGCGGTGGCGATGGGTGAGGACGACTACGTCGAGCTTGCCGTGCGTGTCGGCCTCGATGAGAGCGGCGACGTCCGCCAGGCTCGGCCCGCCCCTGGCCGCCTTGGTCGACCCGAAGTCGATCAGGACGTGGCGCTCCGCTCGTCCATCGATCGGGGCCGGGTAGGTGAAGCTGAGCAGCAGGCAATCGCCGAACCCGACGTTGTAGGCGCGAAAGTCGATGCGAACCGGCGATTGGCTCACCATGTCTCCCCCGTGTCGGGCTCCTGGGCGTGCATGACCGCGAACCGCTGGCCGAGCGGCATCCCCTGCGAGTAACCCACGCCACCGTGCGTGTCGCGCATTCCGTTGCGGACCAGGTAGTCGAGCCGGCGCGACTGACGTCCCCAATCCAGGAGCGGCTTGGGCTGGTGGTAGCGCAGCCGGCCGAACTCGTCGAAGATGACCGTGCCGCCGCCGAGCAGCTCCAGCCGCGTCGCGTCGCTGACGCCGGCGGGGATCACCAGCTCACCGCCAAGGCGCGCCGCCAGTGCCCGCAACTCGGCGGCCGTGCCGTCGAGCATCTGGATGTATGTGGCCACGACTTCGCGCACGACGAACCCATCTGGTGCCACGCGTGCGCAGGGCGTGACCGTCTCGACCGACAGGTAGTAATCGGTGGGAATCCCGAGCAGCGTCGCGTTCTGCCAGAGCAGGCGGAAGACCTCGTCGCGGCGGATGCGCAGCTCCTCCTCGTGGATCGACCGGTACGTCGGGGCGTCCCTGCGCCCGAAGGTTGCGACGTGCTGCGGCCGGGCCTCCCGGATACCGTATCGGCGGAAGGCCTTCTCCAGCGTGCCGCGGTAGTCGTGTCGGTCGTCCGGAACGACCTCCTCGTCGGCGGCCAGCAGCGCGGTGGCGAAGTCGTCGAAGGAAAGGTCCACCGGAGGCAGGTAGTCGATCGCCCGGATGCACATGGTCAGGACATTGCCGGCGGTCTTTACGCCCTCGTCCGCGACGCGCGTCCGATGGAGCGGCGTGCCCGCGGCGTGGACGTCCACCAGGCGCCTGGTCCAGATCTCGAGCAGGGCGTTGCCGACGGCCGCGACCAGAATCTCACCCCGGGCGTGGGGCTCCTGATATGCCGGCGCCGAAAGCAGCGCCGGGTTTGCAGCCAGGTTCACGGAGCGGCGCAGAGCGTCGCCGCCGTGGACGCGGACAGCGGCCCCGAACTGTTCGGCCAGGCCGAGAAGGGCGGTTCGGCCGAGCTCCCCGGCGGTCACCTTCGACTCGTCCGCCAGGCCCGTGTCGGGGTCGCCGGGTACCAGCGCGAGAACCGTTTCGCGGATGGAGAAGACCGACAGCAGGGCCACGATGTCGGCCAGCGCTTCGTGGAAGGCGGCCTGGTCCGGCAGCGACGGCTCCTCGAAGCGGCGCCGCAGTCCGTCGAGAATGGCGTGGGTCGTCTCGTGGGCGACGATGTCGTGCGACAGCGAGGTGAATACCGTGGCTGCCCCGGCCGGTTCCGCCGGCTGGAAGTAGCCGAACATGACGGCGCACGAATCCGGGTCGTAGAAAGCGTTGGCCTCCGCAAAGGCTGACGGCACCAGGTACAGCTGGTGCCCGGCGAAGCCCCAATTGAGCCGTCGCCCCAGCGCCTTCTCGAAGGTCTCCAGAGTCCGGGCGGCCACGACGTAGACGTTCTGCGCTCGAACCCGGGGATCCGCTGCGAGCCCATCGTCCGCGCAGGCGGCGATGGCGTCCAGCCACGGATCGGGTGCCGGTGCTACGACCCGGCGGGCCGTCGAGTCGTAGTCCACGACCCAGAACCTGGGCCCGCGTGGGCCCGGTTCCAGACGATCGGGTGGGATCGTCACGACGGCGCGCAGGATCCTGCCGTCGACCATGACCGCGGGGTCCTGGGCGATGATGGTCAGCCGGCCGACGCCCGCCCCGGGCGGCTCCGGATCGAACCGAGACGGTCTGTCGGCGCCATCCACCGTGGGATCCTCCCCGCGCCCGACCGCCGACTCTATCCCGTGGACCACGGAACGGCCGGCCGCGCCGCAGTCAATCACGCCGCGGGCAATGCTGTCAATGCGATCTCAAGCGCAGGTCTGTCCTCGGCGAATCCTCATGTGAAGGCTGCCTCGTGCGGCAGCCAGCAGGCGACCGACCCCGGTAACGTTCCGGCTTGAAGCGCGAGGCGCCCAGCCACTCCCCCGGTTACTGCAGGGCGACGATCACCGCGCGGCCGAACTTGACCGCAGCCTGCAGGTGGCCGCGCGCCGAAACGAGCGCCGCGCGCGCAGCCGTCATAACCGGCCCGGCCGTCCCGGCGTTCCACTGGGCGGCGGTCAGGGGCAGGAGCCGGCCCGGCAGCGGCGACGCCAGCGCCATAGCCGCGGCAACTTCACCGTTCATCGACGTCAGGCTCGCCTGGGCGGCGGTCACGTCCTTGCCGTTGGCCTCTGCCGTGGCGATCCGCCCCGCCAGAACGGTCGCCGTCTGCGTGAAGGACGGCTGCAGCGCGAGAACGTCCTCGGCGGCATCGACGAGATAGACCTGCGGTGCGACCAGCAGGTACACGCGGTACTTCGACGCGATCTGGACGATCTCGAGCTTGAGCGCCGGAAGCGTGGTCTGACCGTCAATCGCCGTCTTCAGGACGGCCAGGCCGGACGACTCCGCCCCGATCTCGGCCGTCAGCGCGGCCCGATCGGAGGCGGTCAGCGCCTGCGACCCGTTCACGACGGAGGTCAGGCCCGCGAGCGTCGTCTGGCGACGCCCGATCTCGCAATCGCCGAAGCTCCGAAGCGCGGCCACCGTGCCATGCGTTCGCGCCGCCAGCGCCTGAGCTGCGCAGGTGCCCGCTCCGAGAGGGCCTCCGGAAACGGGAGCGGATGAAACCGCGCCCGCGCTGGAGGATGAGACCACGACGAGAGCGGCCGCCCCTACGGCGGCGATGACGTTGCGAAGGCGGGCGTACATGAGATGTTCCTTCGACATGGAGGCCTACTCGCCGCCCTGGTCGGACGAGGACGAAATCGAGTTGTTGAGGTCGTTGATGAGCTGATTGATCTGGTCCAGCTCGCTGGCCACGGGATCCGGCGTTGGTGGCGCGGTCGGACCGGCAGAACCAGAACCCAAGGCGCCAGAACTCTGCGACGCCGTATCCAGCTCTCCGGATGTGGCGCCGGGCGAAGCCGGACTCGAGGTCGCCGACGGTGTGAAGGTCGGGCTCGCGGTGGGCGTCGAGTGCGGGCCGCACGAAACCAGGGCAACGCCGAGAAGAAGCGCGGCCGCCACGAACCCGACGGCTCGGGTGCGATGTCGTGTTTGCACTCGTCCTCCGTGGCGCGCGTGTCGATTGGACACGGTCAATGATGGACGGCCCAAAGTGGCTCGCTCACGGCCTCGATGTAAGCGCAGTGTAAGAAGGATTGGGCACCTTCGCCTCACCGGGCGCCGCGCTGGCGCGGGCCCGGTTTGTGTCGCGGGACATGCCCGACCGACCCGCCACCAACGGGCGCAGAATTGTCAAGGTGCGCTCGAACGCCGCGCCGGGAGTGATGGGAGTCGATTGATGCGCTTTGCGTTCATGGTCGATCCGCAGGAGGGCCTGCCCTACTCGCGCATGCGCGACCTGGCCCAGATGGCCGAGGCGGCCGGGTTCGAGTCGTTCGTTCGATCGGACCACTGGCTATCGCTCAAGGGCGACTGGTCCGCGCACGCCACCGACGCCTGGACGACACTCGCCGCGCTGGCCCGAGACACGACCCGAATCCGCCTTGGGACGATGGTCAGCCCGGTCACCTTCCGGCTGCCGATCGCGCTCGCGAAGACGGTCACGACGGTCGACGAGATAAGCGAGGGGCGCGTTGACCTGGGGATCGGCGCCGGCTGGTACGACGCCGAGCACGAGCGATTCGGGATCCCGTATCCGTCGATGGCCGAGCGTTTCGAGCTGCTCGAGGAGCAGCTGCAGATCCTGATCGGGCTGTGGACGAGGCCTCGCTTCAGCTTCCGCGGACGCCACTACCAGCTGACGGATGCGGTGTGCGAGCCCAAGCCGGTGCAGAAGCCACACCCCCCGATCGTCGTCGGCGGATACGGCAGGCCCAAGCTGGTCCGCCTGGCGGCGATGTACGCGGACGAGCTGAACCTGGACAACCCGAGCCCGGACCACTGCCGAGACGTGTTCGGGCAGCTGGCCGACGCCTGCCGCGCAGTGAGCCGGGACCCTGCCACGATTCGCCGCTCGGCGATGCTGGCCTGGGACGGAGCGAATGCCGAGGCCACTCCGTCCGAGCAGCGGCGGCTTTTCTCAAGCTACGCCCAGGCGGGGGTCGAGAGGATCGTCCTCGACGCTTGGCCGGGCCCCGTCTCAGCGCGTTCCATCGAGGTCCTCGGTCGCGAGGTGCTGGCCGCCTTCCCGTGACGGACCGCGACGCGGCGCACGGCTGGGGGCAGGACGCGCGCGCAGTCTAGTGCTGGACCTCTTCAGGCGTCTCGTACCAGCGAAGCCGCTCCCCGATCCGAGCGCGAGTCTTCCACGCCAGCGACTTGGGAGCGGCGGCGATGGCGGCGACGATCCCCTCGACCTGGCGCGCGACGTCGAAAGGAGCACCATCCGCGGGTTCCGCGGCCCACAGCTCGGCAACCTTGCCCAGGTTCCGCTCGGCCGTGTGACAGAAGCCCCAATCCGAGCCGAGCACGGCTCCGATTCGGTCGAGCCCGATCGCCCCGACGCCATCCTTGCCGAGCGGATGGTCGGCCAGCAGGCAGAGCACGTCGCCCACGTCCTTTCGGTTGATCTCCCAGATCTGCAGCTTGGTCAGGACCAGGTCCGCCAGCGAGATCGTGGGTTGCGGGCCGTCGAGCCGGCCCCGCAGGTCCAGGCGGTGGCTCATCGCCAGCTCGTCGATCAGGATGTCCATCGTCCAGCGGCCGTTGGGCTCGGCGTAGTTGAGGCGCTGGGCGCCGTGGATGGCATTGAAGAGCTTCTCGGGGACATAGCCCTGATCGTCGAGGAAGCACTTCACCGCCGCGCGCCCCTTCGAGGTCGCGGCGAAGTCCATGTCCGCGTAGTCGCGGGCGAAGGGTGGCTTGCGGACCGACTCGGAGCAGAGCCAGACGGCCACGCCACCCATGAGCCGCATCGGAATCCTTTCCTCGACGGCAAGCTCGGCCAGGCGCTGTGCCTCGGCCCGGATATCGGAGAGGATGAGCGGGTGGTCGGGCACGAATTGCGCTCCAGGGGTTGAGTCGCGGGACGTGAGTGGAACCGAGAGTAACAGCAGCGGCCCCGACCTTGCAGCCGGGGCCGCTGCGTGCTACGGAGTGGAGGGGTCACTCCGGCGGAAGTTCCTTGTAGACGAGGTCGATGTCGATCCCTTGCCGTCGTCTGACGAATTTGGAGACGTAGAAGACGACGAGGCCGACCACTACGATCATGCCCATGAAGGCCGGGACCCACCAGTAGTTGGCCGTGGTGCCGATCGCCAGGGCCGGGAAGGCCAGGGTGCACCAGGTCAGGAAGCACATAACAACGATGGAGAGCGGGGCGACGATGAACAGGACCGGAATACCGGCCACCTTCCAGTTCGCCGGAGAAGCCTGGTACAGGTCCGGCCGGCGGAATGGGAAGGCGATCGCCGCGAAGCCCACTATCACGACGCAGACGACGCCCGCTAGGACGCCCAGCGCGAGCCAGGTGCCGAACGTGGTGCTGATGATGCTCCAGATGAGCATCACGGTGACCAGCACCATCTCGAACAGGATCGCCCAGACCGGCGAGTGGGTCCGCTCGTTGACCTCGGACAGCTTCTCAGGAAGCAGCCGATCGAAGGACCAGGCGAACCAGGACCGGATCGGCATGTAGGTGTTGCCGACCATCGCAGGCAGGCTCCAGAACAGGAACGAGCCGACGATCAAGAAGGTGAGGATCGGCGCGTTGTATACCAGCGCCGCCAGGAAGTGATACCAGGGCCCTGTCGGGACCAGGTAGCCGGACGTGGCCGAGTTGACCGCGACCATGAAGTCGTAGCCGGTCACCTTGAACAGAAGCATCACGCCGACGACGATGAAGATCACGTCCCAGGCGAGCGCCCCGAACATGATGGTCAGCTGGCGGGCGCGGTTGGCAGCGCTCTTGAGCTCGCCGCTCAGGTACACCGACCACCAGTTCCACATCATGAAGGTCATGATCACGAAGACGGACGGGAGTGTGGCGTTCATGTTGCCTGCGTCCGGCCCTGATCCGGGGGTGACCCCGGCGTTGCTGATGAGGGTCGCGGCGGAGGGGCTGCCGTACGTGGCGCTGACCGAGTTGAAGTTGTTTACGAAGTCAGTGTGGCTGCCGAAGACCAGCACGATGAAGGCCAGGAACGTGCCGGCGGAGGCGATGATCCAGAAGGCGTTCTGCCAGCGGAAGGTCGTCCGCAGGCCGGCCACGAGGATCGCCCCCATCAGGACGACCATGACCATGGCCCCGACGAAGACCCAGTGGGTGTCCGTCTGGAAGCTGTTGCCCCAGTCGATCAGAGTGTGATTGTTGAAGGTGATGCCCAGGGTCGCCAGAATCGGGCCGAGCGCGTAGACCGGGAAGTAACGAGCCCAGAACGTGGCCCCGATCGTGGCCGACAGCGCCGCCCCGAAGTTGGAG
Organism: Chloroflexota bacterium; assembly: GCA_003141955.1. Taxonomy (GTDB): domain Bacteria; phylum Chloroflexota; class Limnocylindria; order Limnocylindrales; family CSP1-4; genus Fen-1039. The sequence continues at coordinate 39,621 of PLOC01000003.1, read as the reverse complement.
ACGAGGGCCAGCGGCGGGGAAAGGATGCGGCTCACCCAGACGTAGTCGCCGCCCGTGCGAGGCATGCTCGACGCCAGCAACGCCATCATCAGCAGCACGGGGATGTTGATGATGAAGGAGATGATCGTCGCCCACACCAGGTCGGAGCCTGGGAATGCCGATAGGGCGAAGAAGACTCCCCAGGCCAGCGTGGCGCCGACCGGTGCCGAGAACACGGCATTGAAGATCGTCGCGTCGAGGGCGTTGGCCTCCCTTACGAGGCCGGTGCTCTGGCGGACGAAGAGCTGACTACCTCCTGCCACTCGTCACCTCCTGGCGGTCCTCGTGAGGATCGCTTCTCCGGCCGAGGTAGGGCTGTTGCCCGGGCCTCCCAGCGGGGTCCGCCGCTTGACAGTCATTCGGCCCACGGGATAGTAAACACAATCGCACACCTAGCGTCAATGAAGTTATGTGCGATATCATCACCCCAGATGTTCGAGTGTGTGAGCGTTTCGGTCGAGATGGGAACGCCCCGAGCTTGGAAGACTCCCCGATGCCACTGGCCGCAGACCGCCGCGTGAAGATCCTGGAGCGAGTCGCAGATGGCGAATCGATCCAGGTCGCAGATCTGGCCCGCGAATACCGCTGCTCCGAGATGACGATCCGGCGCGACATCACGCGCCTGGAGCGCGATGGTTTCCTGCGCCGTACATACGGCGGAGCCACGGCCCATCTCACCCGCTCGCTGGATGTGGCCTTCAACGCCCGCGCCCTGGCCAACGCCCGCGAGAAGCGGCTCATCGCTCTCGCCGCGGTCGGCCTCATCGAGGATGCGCGCCTGATCTACTTGGGCATCGGCACCACCGCCGAGCACTTCGCCCGGTATCTCCCGGCCCGGGCCGACATCACCGTCGTGACCGGCTCACTGCCGATCGCCGGCCTGATGGGGACGCGCCCCTCGCGCGCCGTCGTGCTGGGCGGCGACGTCAGGCGCGACGAGTTGAGCTGCGTCGGTCCTGCCGCTCGCGCCACGCTGGAGCGGTACCGCTTCGACCTGGCCGTGCTGGGCACGGCCGGATTGACCGCCCGCTGGGGCCTGACCGACCTCAACGATGAGGAGGCCGAGATCCACCGCGTCGCGATCGAGAGAAGCGAGCGGCTGATGGTGATCGCCGACGGGTCGAAGATCGGTCAGGCGGCCAGCGCCATGGTCGCGCCGGCTCAGAGCATTCACACCCTCGTTACCGACGCCTCCGCTCCGGCGGAGCAGCTGGACGCGCTTCGGTCACTGGGCATGACGGTCGTTGTCGCAGTCGCCGGGAACCGCCGGCGGACGGAAGAGGACGAGACAGCGGAGGCCTGAGATCAGCATGAGCACCCTGGACCGCATCTTCGGCGTCAAGAAGCCCATCGTCGCGATGCTTCATCTGCCCGGTCTGCCGGGACGTCCTCTTCATGACGTCGACGGTGGACCGGAGGCAATCCTGGCCCCGGTAGCGCGCGATCTCGACGCATTGCAGGAAGCCGGCGTCGACGGCGTGCTCTTCTGCAATGAGAAGGACTACCCGTACCAGGTCAAGGTGGGCGTGGAGATCGCGGCGGCGATGGCGGCGACCGTCGGCCGACTGCGCGAGCGCATCCGCGTCCCCTTCGGCGTCAACCTGCTGTGGGACCCCATTGCCAGCCTGGCGGTCGCCCGGGCCACCGGCGCTTCGTTCATCCGCGAGGTGCTGACCGGCGTCTACGAGTCGGACCTGGGAATGATCGCGCCCAGCATCGGCGACATCTCCGGCTATCGGACCGCCATCGGTGCCACGAACGTGGCCCTCTTCGACAACATCTCGCCCGAGTTCAGCAGCCCTCTCGGTACGCGGAGCGTGGCCGATCGAGCCCGGGGCGCCGCGTTCATGGGCATGGACGCGATCCTGATCAGCGGCTGGGCGGCCGGCAGCCCGATGGCCATGGGCGACCTGATCGCGGCCAAACAGGCGGCTCCGGAGACGCCGATTATCGCCAACACGGGCGTCACTGCGGATCGGATCCCGGAGATCCTCAAGGTCGCCGACGGGGCGATCGTCGGGACGGGCCTAAAGGTGGACGGCATCACCTGGAACGCCGTCGATCCAGATCGCGCCCGACGCCTGATGGACGCGGTCCGCCGGGTCCGCGCCTCAGCCGACGCCTGACGGCTCAGACGATGGCGGGCAAGACACGACTCTACTTCGTCACCGACCTGCACGGGTCGTCGAAGTGCTTCCGCAAGTTCATCAACGGCGGTCCCGTCTACGGCGCCGACGTCATGGTCCTGGGCGGCGATCTCGCCGGCAAGGCGATCCAGACGATCGTGCGCGGGCCCGGCGGCAAGTACAGCTGCAGCTTCATAGGCACCAACTACGAACTCGAAGACGGGCCGGAATTGACTGCCCTCGAGAAGCTCATCGAAGATCACGGCTACTACCCCTATCGGGCCGAACCGGGGGAGCTCGAGGCGCGCAAGGCGGCGGGAACACTCGACGAGCTCTTCCTCCGCCTCATGCGCCAGCGCCTCGAAGGCTGGCTGACGCTCGCCGACGAACGCCTCCGGCCCATCGGCAAGCGCCTCTTCTTCATGCTCGGCAACGACGACCCGCCGCCCCTGGCCGAGTTGCTGGACCGAGCGCCCTGGGGCCAGAACGACGAGGGCAAGGTCATCTGGCTCGACGACAACCACGAGATGATGTCCTGGGGCTTCTCGAATATCACCCCCTGGCACAGCTACCGCGAGCAGACTGAGCCTGAACTGGCGATCTCGCTGGACAAGCTGGCGAGCCAGCTGACCCATCCTGAGCAGGCGATCGTCAACGTTCACGTCCCGCCCTTCGACACCCAGCTCGACGACGCGCCGGTGCTCGACGAGAACCTGCAGGTCCAGCAGGTCCTGGGCCAGGTCAAGATGGCGCCGGTCGGGAGCACGGCGGTGTGCGACTTCCTGACCGCTCGCCAGCCGCTCCTTGGTCTGCACGGCCACATCCACGAATCGACGGGGATCCGGCGCCTGGGGCGGACAATCGTCATCAATCCCGGCAGCGACTACTCGACCGGGACACTGAACGGCGCGTTGATCACACTGGAGAAAGACAAGGTCTCGGCCCATCAGCTCGTACGAGGGTGAGATGTCCGCTCCGGGCGAGGTGCTACTGGCGATCGACGTCGGAACCTCCGGCGCGCGCGCCCTGGCGTTTGACCTGGACGGGCACCTGGTCCTCGAGGTCCGCCGGGGCTACCCGATCATCACTCCGGCGCCGGGCTGGGCCGAGCAGGACGCCGCGCTCTGGCGGTCGGCGGCGCTGGGTTCGCTGGGCGAGGCGATCAGGCGGCTGAAGGTCGGCGCCGCGGCCGGTGTCGGAGCCGCGGCCGGCGCCGCAGCCCGCACGAGCGGCGGCGCGCGCCGCGACATCCGCATCCGCGCCATCGGGCTGACCGGCCAGTGCCCGTCCGTCGTGCCGGTGGATCGCCACGGCGAGCCACTCGGACCCGGGTTGATGTACCGGGACAACCGCGCCACGGCCGAAGCGGCCGAGATCCGCGAGCGCTTCGGCGACGAGCGGATTCACTCGCTCACGGGGCACCTGCCCGCGGCCTTCCACATCGCCCCGAAGATGATGTGGTTGCGCCGCCACCGGCCGGACATCTGGGCAAGAGACCCGCTGTTCCTCCAGCCGCGCGATCTGGCGGCCCTGGCGCTCACAGGAGTCGCCGCCACGGACGGCACCCACGCCGCGGCAACCCTGCTCTACGACCTACACGCCGGCCGTTGGAGCGCGGAGATGCTGGCGGCGCTGGCAATCGACCCGGGAGCGGTTCCGCCAATCCAGCGCTCGGCCGAGGTAATCGGCGAGCTGCGGCCGGCTCTGGTCAGACGGTTTGGATTGGCACTGCCGGTGCCCGTGGTCCTGGGCGGCGCCGACTCGCAGGCCTGCGCTCTGGGGGCCGGCGTCGTGGAGCCGGGGCCGGTCAGCGAAATGGCCGGCTCCTCCACCTGCCTCAATTCCGTCGTCCGCGAGCCGCTCACCGAACTGCTCATCACCCACTACCCGCACGTGATTCCCGGGCCCTTCACGACCGAAACGGGGATCAACACGACCGGCGCGGCGGTGGCGTGGCTGGCCGATCTGCTGTACGGCGGGCGCTCCGGTCATGCTACCGGGCGCGACTACATTGCTCTCGACACCGAGGCGGCGTCAGTTCCCGCGGGCGCCGACGGGGTGCTCGCGCTGCCCGTCCTGGGCGACGGCGAGCGCACCGACGCCGATCTGCGAGCCGCCTTCTCAGGCATCTCGCAGCGGCACGGCCGCGACGTTTTGGCCCGGGCGATGCTGGAGGGCGCGGCTTTCGCGATCCGTGGCCAGCTGGAGCTGCTCCGCCGAGCCGGCGCCCCCGCCACGGAGCTGCGCGTGTCGGGTGGCGACACGCGGCTGGCGACGTGGAATCGGATCAAGGCCGACGTCACGGGGCTGCCGGTCCGGCCGATCCCCGGCGACGCCGCCGGCATCGGAGTGGCGATGCTGGCCGGGCTCGGTGCCGGAGTCTATCGGAACCCGGACGAGGCGATCGCCCGCTGTGTCCGGCCCGATCCGCTGATCGAGCCCTCGGCCATGACGCGCTCCACGTACGACGAGGCCTACGGCGCCTACATGGAGCTGGCAACCTCGACGGTCGTGCGGCGTCGCGGCGAATCCAGCGGCTGACAGCGCTGCCCCCAGAGAACGGAGTTCGAACATGCGACTCGAGCTCGGGATCAACACCTGCTTCGCGGTCAAGCGCTGGCCTCTTGCGGCCGATTGGGCACCGATCGTCCGAGACCGGCTGGGCCTGGGGCTGGTCGAGCACTCGTTCGACCTGGTCGACCTTGCCGGCGGGTCGATCCCGGCCCAGGCTGTCGAAGTGACGGCCGCCGCCAGGCAGTTCGGCCTGACGATCCGTTCGACCTTCACCGGGCTCGCCGCCTACTCGTCGAACCTGCTGCTCAGCCCCAACCCCGACGAGCGAGCCCATGCTCAGGAGTGGTTCGGCCGGGCGATAGTCTTCAGCGAGGGCGTCGGAGCGGTCGCGACGGGCGGGCACGTCGGAGCCTTCTCGGTCAACGACTGGAATGACCCGGTACGGCGACCGGAGCGATGGGAGGGGCTGCGCGCGGCCCTCCATCAGCTGGCTGCGGAGGCGCGCGCCCACGGTCAGCAGGCGCTCCTGGTCGAGAACCTGGCCGCGGCCCGCGAGCCCTCGACCATTGCGATGATCCAGGACCTCTTGACCGGAGGAGACGGCGGCCACGTTCCGATCCGCCTGGCCCTGGACGTCGGACACATGTGCGTAGCGGGCACGTCGGGAGCCGACCGCGACCCTTACGCCTGGTTGAGTGAGCTCGGTCGCGAGGCCTTCGAGGTCCAGCTCCAGCAGTCGGACGCTGAGGGCGACCACCACTGGCCCTTCACGCCGGCGGCGAACGCGCGCGGCCGCATCGAAGCGGATCGCCTCATCGACGCCCTGGGCGAGAGCGGGGTCGAGGATCTGCCACTGATCCTCGAGATCATCCCGGCCTTCGAACAGGACGATGCCGGCGTCCTCGACGACCTGGCCGCCTCGGTCGACTACTGGCTCGCAGCGCTGGGCCGGCGGAACGTCCTGGCCTTCTGACGGGCGATCGCTTCGGGTCGCCGCGCCTCGCGGCCATCGAAGATGCGCTTGACGATCTCGATGAGGGTCAGGTAGGCGGCCACCAGGACGACCAGCAGCGGCCAGAACTGCCACGGCAGCGCGCCGAACGAGAGCAGCGCGGGCCCGAGCGGGCTCAGCGTGATGATCACCGCCGCGACCAGCGCCGCCACGATAGCCGCTCCCAGCTGCTTGCTCGGCCGGCTCCGCCAGAACGGCGACACGCGGGTTCGGATGACCAGCACCACCAGGATCTGGGTGAACAGCGACTCGATGAACCAGCCGGCCTGGAACGAGCCCTCGTTCTTGGGGCTGGTGCCGAGCATGAGCAGCAGCACGCCGAAGGTGGCGTAGTCGAAGATCGACGAGATCGGCCCGAAGACGACCATGAAGCGCTCGATGGCGTGCACGTCCCATCGAGCCGGCTCGGCTTGCACGTCCGCGTCCACGTTGTCCGTCGGAATCGCCGTCTGCGATGCATCGTAGATGAGGTTGTTGAGCAGGATCTGGCTGGGCAGCATGGGCAGATACGGCAGCACGAGCGCGGCGCCGGCCATGCTGATCATGTTGCCGAAGTTGGAGCTGGTGCCCATGCGGATGTACTTGAGGGTGTTGGCGAAAGTGCGCCGGCCCTCCGTGACACCCTGGCTGATCGCCGCCAGGCTCGGCTCGAGAAGGATGATGTCGGCCGCGGAACGGGCGACGTCGGTGGCGTTGTCGACGCTGATACCCACGTCCGCAACGTGCAGCGCCGGGGCGTCGTTGATGCCGTCGCCCATGTAGCCGACGACGTGCCCGGACTCCCGCAGGGCGCGGATGACCTGGAGCTTCTGGTCGGGATCGACGCGCGCGAAGATGGTGGTGCGGGGCGCCCGGGCCACCAGCGCGGGGTGGGTCAGCCGGCGCATCTGGTCGCCGGTGAGGACGCCGTCGACTTGCAGCCCGACCAGCTCGGCTACATGGCGGGCGACCAGATCGTTGTCGCCGGTGATGATCTTGAGGGCGATCCCCTGGTTGGCCAGGTCAGCAATCGCCTGTCCGACGTCCGGCTTGGGCGGGTCGCTGAAGAGGATGACGCCCTCGAAGGTGAGATCGCGCTCGAGCCGAGATGCGTCGGCAAGGGCGACGGCCGCCGTCGGAGCCGGAGCCGTCGCGGCGGTAGTCGAGGCCGTCGCGGCGGTAGTCGAGGCCTTCGCGGCGGAAGTCGAGGCCTTCGCGGCGGTAGGTTCGGCGCTCGCCGCTGGAGCCGAGTCCTGCAGACCGGTCAGCTCGTCGGACCTCAGCACCCGCGAACCCACGGCGACAAGACGGAATCCGTCGGCGGACGAGCCGTTGACGAGCTTCGCCAGGCGATCGTGCTCGGCCTTGTGGATGGCCCGCGCCGTGTGGTCCTCCCGGACGCTGCTCGAGGCTGCCACGACCGCTTCGGGTGCGCCCTTGGTCACCAGCAGCGGCGGCTCGCTGCCGCGCTGGACAACCACGCTGAGCATCCGCCGGTTGAAGTCGTAAGGCAGCTCCGCAAGCTTTCTGTACTTTGCCAGGTCGTCCGGCTTGGGCGCGCTTGCCAGCACCGCGGTATCGAGCGGGTTCTGGAAGCTCGACTCGAAGTAGCTGTTCAGATATGCCAGCTCAAGGGCCTGGGAGGCTTCCCCGGCGTCGTCCTTGTCGACACCGACGGCCTTCACCAGCTCGAGCTTGCCCAGGGTCAGGGTGCCTGTCTTGTCCGTGCAGAGGACGGTGACGCTGCCCAGGTTCTGTATCGCCGGCAGCCTCTTGACCAGGACACCGTGCGCGGTCAGGGCGCGCGCGCCGCGGGTCAGGTTGAGGGTCACGATGGCCGGCAGCAGCTCGGGCGTAAGACCGACAGCCAAGGCAATGGAGAAGAGCAGGGCGTCGAAGAGCGGCCGCTGCCGGGCCACGTTGATGGCGACGACGCCGACCACGAGGATTAGCGTGACCCGGCCGATCAGCAGACTGAAGGCGCGGACGCCGTGCTGGAAGTCGGTCTCGGGCGCCCGTTCGGCGAGCCGGTGGGCGATTGTCCCATAGCTCGTCCTGGCGCCGGTGGCCGTGACGACGGCCGTCCCAGTGCCACTCACCACGCTCGTCCCGAAGAAGGCCAGCCCGGCTCGATCATCCTCTTTGTCCGGATCGAGCACGCCGGGCCGAGGGGTCTTGAGCGCGGCGGCAGACTCGCCGGTCAGCGACGACTCGTCGATGAACAGGTGGTTGGCTTCGAGCAGGCGCGCGTCCGCCGGCACGATGTCGCCTGCGCCGAGTACCACGACGTCGCCGCGGACGACGTCACGGATCAGGATTTCCTGCTGCTTGCCGTCCCTGATCACGGAAGCGCGCAGTGCCAGACGGGCCTGGAGCGCGGCTACGGCCGCCTCGGAACGGGCCTCCTGGACGAAGCCCAGAAGGGCGCTCATGGCCACGATGGTCAGGATGATGCCGGCCTCGACGCGATCGCCGACCGCGATACTGACCAGGCTGGCAGCGACGAGGATCAGTACGAGCGGGCTCGCGAATTGGCTGAGGAGGACCTTCAGCGGACCGCGGCGGCCCTCGCCACCGAACGCGTTGGGACCGTCCTGGCGAAGTCGTTGGGCCGCCTCGGCCGAGGTCAGGCCGCCGGATGCCGTCGGGTCGACTGGCGGAGTCGGAGATGCCTGAGGTGCAGACGGCTGGGTAGTCATGTGGCTCCGATGCTTGGCCATTCGGGTGGCCGCGATCCAATGCCCAGTCCATGACCCCGCGGCGCGGCCTGCCTGCCCATATATTGCCAGCATAGGCCCGGCAGGGCACGCGCCGCCTGGCATGGGGACGAACCGCACGAGTTGCCCACCGCTTACCCACACAAGGCTACGCCGCGGGCGCGCGAGAGCCGGCCCTTCTTGCGACCCTAATCGGACGCCCGGGTGCCCTGACGCAAGGGACCGTCACGCCCGGAGGAGAGCTCTTAGGTCGGAGGAGGTCGCTCATGGCTGCTGCCATCGGGTATGTCCGTGGCATGTTCCAGTGGACCGTCAAACGGGAAGGCATCATCGCCCCGGACGAGCGGCCGCCGGCCGGGCAATCGGTGGCGCTGGGCATCCAGCACATCTTCGCCATGTTCGGGGCGACGGTGCTGGCGCCGGTCATCATGGGTTTCAACCCGAACACGGCCATCTTCTTCTCGGGAATCGGAACGCTGATCTTCTTCGTCTTCGTCCGCGGCCGGGTTCCGAGCTACCTCGGCTCGAGCTTCTCGTTCATCGCCGTGGTCATGTCGGCTGAGGCCATCGGCGGCGGCCACAACATCCCGGTCGCCCTGGGCGGCATCATCGCCTGCGGTGCGGTGTACGCCGTGATCGGCCTGATCGTCATGGCGGTCGGGTACAAATGGGTCGAGTTCCTGATGCCCCCGGTCGTGACCGGGGCCGTGGTCGCGGTGGTCGGCCTGAACCTCGCGCCTTCCGCGATCGGGTACATGACCTCGGGCCGCGCGGCGACGGACAACTTTGGCATCCTCGTCGGCATCATCACCGCTCTCGCGGTGGCGATCATCGCCGTGTACGGCCCCGGAATGACACGCCGCCTGCCGATCCTCATCGGCGGCGTGTTCGGCTACTGCCTGTACGGCCTTCTCTCGAACATCCTCCATTTCGGCGGCCCCAACATCGATCTCAATTCGATCGGCAACGCCCAGCTGCTCGGCTGGCCGGCCCTGACCGCGCCGCAGTTCGACACGCACGCCATCATCCTCATCGTCCCGGTGGCGATCGTCCTCGTGGCCGAGAACCTGGGCCATATCAAGGCCGTCGCGACGATGACCGGCCGCGACCTGGATCCGTACATCGGCCGTGCCTTTCTCGCTGACGGTGTTGCCACCATGGTCTCGGGCTCGGGCGGCGGCACAGGCGTCACCACCTACGCCGAGAACATCGGCGTCATGGCCGTTACCAAGATCTACTCCAGCCTGGTCTTCGTGATCGCCGCGGTCGTGGCAATCCTGCTCGGCTTCTCGCCGATGTTCGGGGCCCTGGTTCATTCGATCCCGCAGGCCGTCTTGGGCGGCATGGCGATCGTCCTTTTCGGCCTGATCGCCACCACCGGTGCCCGCATCTGGGTCGAGAACAGGGTCGACTTCACGGACAACAAGAACTTCATTACGGCCGCAGTGGCGCTGACACTGGGTGCCGGCAACCTCGTCATCACCCAGGGCGACTTCCAGGTGGCCGGAATCGGCACCGCCTGCATCGGCGCCCTGGTGATCTACCAGATCCTCAACAGGTTCGGCATGGGCGCGCAGGTGGAGTCACCCGCCGCGGCCTCCTGACAAAACCCTCGCAGATGCGAAACGGGCGGCACAGACGCCCCCGGCTCGTAAGGACCGGGGATTTGCCCGAAGGTCCAAGACCAAGACCCGACCTGTCCGCAGGCCGGGTCTCTTCTTTTCGCGTTGGGCGGTCGCGCCATGTCGGCCCGCAGACTGCTATCTGCCGCCGAGGCTCGTAGGCTGATGGCAAGCGCATGACGAGGGGTCAGTCAATGGAAATGGAGATCGAACCACAGCAGCAACGTCGGGTCGCTGCGCCGCATTGGCTGGCCCGAGGATGTTTGGGCGGATTGGCGGTCGGCGTTGCCCTGACATTCCTCTGGTGGCAGCTTCTGTCGAAGGCGTGGGCTGATTGCCAGGCCGGAGCGTCGATGGTCCAAGGCCTTCGGCTCTTGGTCACGTCGCCGTTAGTCCTTGGCTCAACATGGATCGTCTTCGGGGTTCTGGACGCGGTATTCGGGCGCTATTGGCCCAAGGCCGGGGCAGTCATCGGCTTCGTTGCGGCAGTAATCGTGGCGTATCTGTGGTTCATCTGGCTGCTGCCACAGACTGACTCGGATCCGTTCAAGCTCAATCAGCCTGGCATTTGCCCCGGGACCGTGCCACCATGGTGGCCATTCTGGCTGCCGAGCTGATCGCGGCGGAGAGGGGTCAGAAGTCCTCGCTCGGGTGGGCCAGCTCCTCGGGCGAGATGACGCTCAAGGGTTTCTGCTTCCTCGGTCCGTATGCGCCTTTCCGTTTGATCGGCGGAAGACCCTTCGCCTTCCGATCGGAGTCCTCGCGCTCGCGTCGCTTGGCCATGTAGTCGCGCATGTAAGCCCGCTTGGCTTCCTTCACGGCCCTTTGCTCACTTGGCGGAAGTGCGTTCAGGCGCTGTTTGGCCGCATGGCGACCCGCGGCGTCCGAGACCTGCGATCGAGCCTTCTTGGGGTCGAAGTCGGGCGCCAACTTGAAGCCCACTGCGGCGGCACGGCGCACAATCGCACCGCGTTCGAGCGCAGCAATGGACGACACGCCATCGTGATCGGCGCGCTCCCGGAAGCCGACGCCGACCCTGCCGGCGCGTGCGTCCAGGTGTGTGCGGATGATGCGTGCGAACCTACGTTCGTCGCTCAACTTCGCACGACGGAGGGCGACCATCTTGGCGAGACGTTCGAGCCGCCCGGCGTTGCGGAACCGGTAGCGCCGGATCCCGATCGCGTCGCGGAGAACCGTGAAGAACTGTTCGAGCGCGCCCGCGCCTTGCGGATGGCCCGGCCTGACAACCGCGAACTGGCGCGCCATCAGGGGCCGCTTCCCCTTGATCCAAGCGATCAAGGTGGCGTTGTCTGGCACGCTGGCCGCCAGAGTTTCGAGCGCCGCCCATTGGGCCGGACCCCTCGTCGAGTGCTCGATCGCCGTCTCAACCTCCGTGCGACGCCCGCCGAAGTCGCCCCGGATCCGGTCAAGGCCGTTGCGCTGGATGTGCCCGTCGGAGATGTAGATCGTCGCTTCGGGCCACACGACCTTGACCGCGCCCTGGATTGCCGCGTCGTCGTCGCACACGACCCACGTCGGCGGCTTGTTGGGGTCGGTCGGCATCGAGCGAAGGAACGCAACCCACGAGAGTCGGTCGAGACCGCCCGAGATGGCGAGGTGCCAGACGCGGCCCTTCTTGCCGGCAGCCGGGTATCCGAACGCACCGAGGATGCTGGCAACGGGCTTGCCGCCCGGAATCGACTTGCCCTTTACCCAGTCGCGGACGCGGAACGGCAGGGCGTCGAGGGCCACTATCTCCGGCCAGGCCGCGGGTTTGTAGTGGTCGTAGACGACATCTGCGAAGAGATCGAGATAGTCCGCCGCCAGTGATCCGTTATTGCTGGCAATGCCATGGCCGTTGGCGCCAGTGGCGACGAAGCGGTTGGCGATGTCGCGCACTTCTCGTGACGCGTCTCGGTATGTCTCGCCGGTGGCAACCTTGACCAGAACCTTGGCCGCCTCGCGTGCCGAGAAGATGAACCGATGCGGCGTGACGGGACCTTCCGAACGCACCAGAAGGTGCTCGCACTCGTCGCAGATCCGGTCGAGCGTAGCCAGGGTGCGGAGCGGTTCTCGCCGCGGCATCTGGACATAGAACGGGTGTCGCTTCCAGCCGGGTGAGCCATCCGCTTGGTTCTGATCGGGGTGTGGCGCGCACTTGAAGCGTGTTCGCTGGTGCACCTGGTTCGTGGAGTAGACGCCATCGAACCAGACGTATCCGCCAGCGTGCTCCGCCATGGGGCAGCTCGGGCGTTCGACGTGGGCGGCAAGTCGCGGACGTGAAACGGGACGGTCAGAGTGGGGAGTTTGACCTCCTCATCCTGCCCGTCCTGTGTGACACCTTCTATGGCACGCTCGGGTGCCCTAACCGGCTGGCAAATCCCCGGTCCTTACGAGCCGGGGCCCGAAAGGCCGCCCGCTTCTCTTTGGCGATGAGCCCGGGCGCTACCCCGCCCGGCCCGTCCCGAACTGGCGGTCGCCGGCGTCGCCCAGGCCCGGCATGATATAGCCGTGCTCGTTGAGTTGCCGGTCCACGGCCGCGCAGTAGATCTCGACGTCGGGATGGGCGGCGGTGACGACGTCGACGCCTTCGGGCGCCACGATCAGGTTGATGAGCTTGATCCGCGTCGCGCCCCAGCGTTTGAGGACCTCGATCGCTGCCGTGGCCGATCCGCCGGTGGCGAGCATCGGATCCAGGATCAGGCACAGGTCCACCGTCGCCGAGTCCGGCAGCTTGTTGTAATACTCGACCGGCCGCAGCGTCCGCTCGTCGCGGAAGAGGCCGAGATGCCAGACCTCGGCCGTGGGCATCAGCTCGAGCATGGCGTCGACCATGCCCAGGCCGGCCCGCAGGATCGGTACCAGGCCGATGCGCACGCCCAGCTCGTGGGCATCCGTCGTCTCGAGGGGCGTGGTGACGGTGAGAGGGCGGACTTCGACGTCGGCCAGCGCCTCGTAGCCGAGCAGCCACGACAACTCGCGGACGACCTCGCGGAACTTCTTGGGCTCGGTCTTTTCGTCCCGCAGGATCCGGAGCTTGTGAAGGATCGCCGGATGCCGCGACACGTGAAGCGTCGGCCAGGCGCTGTCGCGGGCCGGCAACAGAGAAGGTTCGGGCACTTGGTTCTCCTCCCTGATGCGTTCGACCGCTATTGGCGCCTATCGTACGAGCAAGGCCACTTCATGCGCTCGGCGCCGGGGCAGGGCGGGGCCCGGAGCGGGGTGGCGCCGGGGCCCGAGGCGGCCTCAACTCAGCCTATGGGAGCGGAGCCGCGGCCGAACGGTCGGGGCAGGTGCTCGATTTCGCCGGCAAGCTCCGACCAACCGCCACTCAGCACCTGGCGAACCTCACCCCACGTCCGCGCTCCCAGCAGCGGCAGCGTGGCGAGCATGATGCTCAAGCCGCCGTACCAGAGCGCCGGCAGGGCGAGCATCGCCGAAACGGGCACCGTCCAGCGGTGGTTCCTGCGGGCGCCCCACACGACCAGCACGACGGCGAGCGGAAGGCGCACCAGGAACGGAACCGGGACCGCGGCCCAGGTCCCGTTCTTGCCGGCATTCGAAACGAGGACGTCGCGCCACGCCAGCCACGCGTTCGGCTGGATCGCCGCCGAGACCGCCACGACCGCGACCGTCGCCGCGAGAGCGATCGCCAGGGCGCGCCATTCGCGGCGGACCGCGAACCAGAGCAGGCCGACGCCGGGTGTGATCTTGGTGAGCAGGACGAACGCCCACGTCGCCGGCCAGCGGAACCCGAGGACGATCGCCACCGCGATGAGCAGCTCGATGTTGCCGCCCCAGATCTCCATCAGGCCAAAGAAGGCAAGGCCAAGGAGGATCAGCCGCGGGCCGGTCAGGTAGACCATCGCCGCCATCAAGATCGCGGCCCAGACGGCCATGAAGAGCTGCCAGGGCAGCAGCCGAATCGGCTGCAGGATCTGCAGGAAGGCCGGCGAGTACGGGTACGCGATCTGCTCGGTCCAGGTCGAGTTCAAGTACGGGTTCGAGAGGCTGGGCACCCAATAGCACCGAGCGTCCATGCCGGACGGCAGAGCAGACTGGGCCCACGGTTCGGCGAAATAGACGATGCCGAGCCAGACGGCGAAGAGGGCGACCAGACCGGCGACCACGACGACTGGCACGCGGCGCCCCCCGAGCGCGACCGTGCGCTCGTTCGAACTGCTCAGTTGTCTCTCCTCTGCGCTGGCTCCCGTCCCGCCGGCCATCCTAGCACCGGGGCCGACCGTGGTAGCCACAGTCGGCGGTTGCCGCCGGCGCTCCGCGGCGTGGGGCCGGAGGCCCCATCTACTTCAGCGCGGCCAGCAGCCGGGAGCTCGAGGTTGGGCCTGTGGCGCGCTCGACGACCGCGCCGCGGCCGAATGGTTCGGCCTCTGTGCCACGTCCGGCGGGCCCGAGCAGACTCCCCCACCCCTCGCCGGCGAGACGCTCCAGCGCCGCGTTCGCGGCGCGCAGCGTCCGTGTCGCCAGTTCCGCCGCATCTCCGTGCAACATGCCGTCGCCCAGCGCCGCCCGCAGGGCCGCGGCCGTCGAAGCGGCCGCTCTCAGGTCCGCGGCGGATTCGGAGACGCTGCCTGCGGCACTGTCCCTGACCACGAGTGACGCCGCAGCCCCCGAGAGCGCCGTCACGAGAGCCGTGGTTCGACCGGGCGGCTGATTGTCGGCTCGTGGCTCGCCGACGACCAGGCGGTGGCCCGGAAAGACCAGGCCCCGCAGCCACGCCTGGACGAGGATGGCGCGCGCGTTGCCGTCCTCGGCGACCCAGTCGGGCACCGCGCCCAGCAGCAGCCGGTCCGCGGCGAGACCGTCGGCGAGAGCCAGCTCCACGCCCAGGGCCTGAAGTGCGAGGGCTCGCCCGGCCCGCGTCGCGGCGTCGGAAGGAATGCCGCTTGCCACGTCGGCGCCGAGCGCCAGCGGCCCGGGACCCATCACGACCCGGCAACCGGCCCGTGCGTGAAGCCGGTGCGCAAAGGCGTGGTCGGCCAGCGCACGCTCCGGATCGACGTTGTCGTCGACGATCTCGCGAATCGGATCGGCCTCCACGAAGTCGATCCGCTCGAACGCGGCAACGACGGCCTGCTCGGGCGCGGCGAAGGCGGAGGTGACCGTCATCAGGCTGGCGTAGCAGCCTCGTTCCGCGGCCGCGTCGTCGGCCGCTTTCCGAAGCGCCGCCAGACCCCGCTGGCTGCCGGCCGGGACGAGGTCGCGCTCGAACCGCTGCGGGGGCGCCGAACGCGCCCGGGCGCCGCGACGCCGATCGGTCAGCCGCCCGACTGACCCGCGAGCGCCGGATCTCCTGCCGCCCGTGCCCGGCCGCCCCTCGACCTCGAAGAGCCCGGGCGTCTCGAGGCCCACATGCCGCCGGGCCTCGGCGAATTCCCAGCTGGCCGGCATTCGAACCTGGACGACGTCGGCGCCCTCCCCGACGAGCGCCTTCGTCTCCTCGGCGGCGGGCCCCACCTCGGCCGCCTGCAGGGCCACTCCCAGCCAGGGCTCGTCGGCCAGCCCGAGCACGTCGCGCATGTCCCGGGCGGCAGTCCGGTTGGCGTCGAATCGGGCCAGCGCCGCGGCCAGCAGCCGCGACGCGTGAGCCTCGGCGGCGGCCTGCCGCCCGGGTCGGTCCAGCAACTCGGCCTCGAGCCCGAGGTCGACCGCGCCCGACGCTACCTCGAGCCCGAGGTCTCGAGCGGACAGGTCGTATTCGAGCAGGGCCACGGCGAACGGCAGGATCACGCCACTCGCCAGCCGGTCCCGGTCGGGGCTGCAGTACCGCTCGGCCATCGACGCGGCCAGCGGATGGCCGGCTCGATCCAGGCCGTCCACTCCGACCATGCGCAGGATCGCGCGCTCCTGGGCGATCGTGGCCGAGCCACGCGCCGCCCGGGACAGCTCGCCGGCCAGATCGGCCGCGCGTCGGCGGACTTGCTCCGCCTCAACCGAGAGAGTGTTGCTGCTCACCCTCACCTCACTTTGCGACCGCGCACGCGGGATGGATTACCTACAACCGATTCGCCCAGCGGACGTCCAGCCTGGCGACCTCAAGGGCCGAAGGGGTCACCCTTCCTGTTATCGGACTACGGGCGGCTGCACAGGAACTACGACGTCCACTTGCTGCATACGATGGTGCCCCCACCGATCGCGTTGTTCGTGCCGTCCGTCGCCGTGACGGTCACCGGCAGATCGGTGTTCTGCTGGATACCAGCCCCGTCGACACAGTTCTCCACGAAACTGATGGTGAACGTCCCGTCCGCTTGAGAGGTCGGGTTCAGACCATAGTCACCAAGAGCGATCGGGACCTTGGTGCCGAACTCGTAGGTGACAATAACGAGCTTGAGGCCGGGGAGGAAGCCCGCCCCGCTGATCGTGTCCGTGAGGCTGTACTGCGACCCGTACGGGCTGCCGCCGCCAGAGTAGAAGCTGGTGAACGCTACCGTGGGTCCGCCCCAGGTGCCCGTCGTGAAGGTGTTGGCGCCGGCGGCCTTCGAATCAGTGAACAGGGCCAGGCTGGATCCGGCCTGGGCCAGCAGCGTCGCAAGTGCGAGCGTCAGGACGAGAGGAGCGCGAAGGCGACGCACGCTCATCCGAGCCTCTCGCGCATCCGCAATGCGTCCAGGGTCCTGCTAGTGTCCATACAGGCTGCAGACGATGGTGCCGCCATCGGTCGCGGTGTTCGTGCCGTCCGTCGCCGTGACGGTCACCGGCAGATCGGTCGTCTGCTGGACACCGGCCCCGTCTATGCAGTTCTCCTCGAACGAGGTGGTAAACGACCCGTCCGCGGCAGAGGTCGGGTTCAGGCCATAGTCACCGAGAGGGATCCAGCCGCCGGTGCCGAACTCGTAGGCGATGATGACGATCTTCAGGCCGGGCAGGAAGCCCGTCCCGCTGATCGTGTCATACAGGTAGCCGTCGCCGCTGGGCGCGGCCTTGCTGGCGAACGTCACGTTGGGGCCCCAGATGCCCGTCCTGAAGGTGTTGGCGGCAGCAGCCTTGGCTTCGGTGAACAGGGCGAGGCTGGTTCCCGACTGCGCGAAGAGCGTCGCCGGGACCAGCACCAGCATGAGGGCGACACGCAGCCGACGCAGGCTCATCCGAGCCTCCCCATCCGCAACGCGTCCAGGGTCCTCGCCAGCTCGCACTCGTACGGTTCCTGTTCCACCCTGACGGCGTGCTGCTCCAGGTCCTCCAGCAGCCAGATGCACAGCAGCATGGTGAGGGCCAGTGAGAAGATCGCTAGTACGCCGGTCGGGATGGTCAGCATGTACAGCAGGAACCCCAGGAACGGCAGGGAGAACGTGACCCGCCCGACGACTTCGGATACCGGCTGGAGCGGCGTGTCGGGGTGACCAACCGCGTCGCCCTGGGTTTCGATGTACAGCCCGTCCGGCAGGGAGACGATCCGGTCGATGCGGTGGGTGTACACCGTGCCCCCTGGCGACTTCACGGTGACCACGTCGCCGACCTTGAGGTCTTGCGGCTGGACGCGAGTGATGTCTACGACGGCTCCCAGCGGGATTGCCGGCGACATCGAGGAGCCCCGGATGACGACCAGTTGATGGCCGACGCCGGGGCCGATGTTGGCGGCAAGAACGAGGGAGAGGACCGACAACACGAGCACCATGAGGGCCAGATCGAGCAGCCAGCGCGTCACTCGCAGTGCTGTGCTCATGGGTCCCTGCTTGTCCTTCCAGAGTGCCGAACCGCCGGCCGTGACCCGTCAAGACGAGTCACGGCCGGCGTCGGTGCAGCCGAAGCGCTACTAGTTGTTCGCCGTCTGCTCGGCATAGAAGGTGAAGGTCATCGTGGTCGATGCACCCTCGTAGGCGTTCGGTGTCAAGAGCGGAAGCGCCGCCCGGAAGCAGAGGGTCTCAAAGAGGCCCGCGCCCAACGTGCGGCCGCCGTTCGGGTGGGTCGCGAAGGTTCCGATCAGGTTGCCTTCGGCGTACGGGACCACGCCTGTGAACAGCTGCACGCCCGTGAAGTTGGTGCAGGTCGTGCCGCCGGCGGTATCCGGCTGGCGGATGGTGAGCGTGATCTGCGAGGCCAGGCCCTTGCCGTCCGTGTTCGTGGCGGAGCCGGAGACGGCGTAGCGCATCTGCGCGGTTCCGGTGTTGGTGATGACGACGGACCCGTTGACGGTGTCGCCCGGCATCATCGTTACGTCGCTCAGGATGGTCGCCGTCGGGTTGATCCCGATGTGGATCGTACCGGTGGTGAACGTGTTGGCGTTGGCGGAGACGCTGTCGGTGAACAGAGCCAGCGACATGGTTGCGCCAGTGGCGCTGATGAGTGCGGTCCCTGCCATCAGCAGGGCGAGCAGGCCTCGCCTGCGGCGCCGGTGGGTCTCCTTCGTGCTTTCCATACGCCATTTTCCTTCGTGTCACGGCCGGTGGCCGGTACATCCGGTCGGCCGGGCGGCGAGGGCCACCGCGAAGGTGCTCTTGGGCACCGCTCCCCCGAGTAGGCCCTACGCGATGGGGCCATGAAACCCCCGAAATGAGGACCTCACAACCGGACCTCCGGGTTTGCACTGCTGGTACGTTGGTCACCTCAAGTTAAGTAGGTGAATCGCCGATTACGTTGCCGGCCCGCACCCGGACCATCGGCTGGCGGGCGGTCCTGCTCGGGCTCATGCAACAAGCGGGCGCAGGAACCGGACCAAAGGGGTACCGGGCCGGGGGCCGAATGACGTTGGACACCCGGTTCGAGCGCCCGCCGGGCCCCGAAAGCCCGACTTCTCAAGCCGTCCGGCGCCGAGGCCGATTCTTAGTCCGACAGGCTGTATCCTCGGCCCGGCGGCCACTGCCTCCGGTCAGGTCGTCCGTGCCCTGCGACCTGCGAGCTACCGGCGCCGGACCGGCGCGTTCACGCCATCCCAGCATTGCGCGTCCGAACGAGCGGTCGCGGAGATGATGATCGAAACAAACGGACAGCCGGCCGTTCACGACCCAGTTCTCGTCGAGGCCGAAATCGACGGGAAGGTGGTTGGCCTGCGCGCGGTCGTCGTCAACGTGATGCCGACGAGCCTCTGGCTGGGCCTGGTTCGACCGGATCCCGGCCTGCAGGGGCTGCGGCCGGACCAACCGCTGCACTTGACCTTCAGGCGCGAGGGGGCGGCGATGGTGGCGGCCTCAACTTTCCTGAGCCACCTCGGCGCAAGCCGCTCGCGGTTGTTCTCGATCGAATGGCCGAGCGACTTCCAACTTGTCCGGCGGCGAGATCACCTCCGTCTGGACGCCCAGTGTCCGGTCGCATACACGGTCACCAACCAGAGCGACAGCGGGAGCGCAGGCCTGACCGGCAAGGGGACGACGCGCAACATCAGCGCGGGCGGGATCCAGTTCGTCGTTCAACCGGGCGAGGCGATGGTCGCCGCGGGCGACGAGCTCGAGATCCGCGTCGCGCTCGGACCCGGCGCCGTCACCGCGGAAGCCGAAGTGATACGCATCGAGGAGATGACGGAGCTCGGACCGGGCGGCAGACCCAGGCTGCCGCGCCCCGGAGTCGGCCCCACGACGCTGGTCGCGATGCGCTTCACGTCGATCTCAGAAGGGGCGCAGGACAGAATCGTGCGCCACATCTTCACGCTGCAGCGCCGCCGGCGCGACCGCGCGAACAGAGCCGCCGGATCTCGATAGCTCGGGCGAGGGCCCGCGGCGCGCCGGGCCTGGGCCCAGCTAGTCTTCGGCGGCTCGGTGGTAGACCCCCGCCACCCGGACCATCACGGCCTCGCGCAGCAGGGACGCGAGCGCCGCGGCGCAGTCCGGCGACTCGGGGTCCGCGTCCATATCCGCCCAGAAGACGTATTCCCAGCGCACGCCCCGGCTGGGTCGGGACTCCAGGCGCGACAGGTTGATCCTGCGCTCGGCGAAGCAGCCGAGGCATCGATACAGGCTGCCCGGGACGTTGCGGACCGCCCAGACCAGGGTCGTCTTCAGCGGGCCCGCCAGCGCCGCCGGGACGAACCACGAATCAGGTAGTGGATCGCGCGCGACGACGGCGAAGCGAGTCCGGTTCGCGTCGCCGGTCTGGATGTCGGCGGCGAGCACCTCCAGGCCGTACAACGGGGCGACCCGAGCGGAGGCCACGGCGGCTCCGCCCATCTCGCGCTTCTCGGCGATGGACTTGGCTGCGCCGGCGGTGTTGTAGCTGGTCATGACCTGCCACGGCCGGGAGCGCAGGAACTCGTCGGCCTGGTCCAGCGCCTGGGCGATGCTGTACACGCGCTCGATCTGGTCGAGCGTCTGGCCCGGCAGGGCCAGCAGGGCCAGCCGGACCGGCACCGTCACCTCGGCCGCGATCCGGATCTCGTCGAACTTGAAGAGCAGGTCGTAGATCTCGCGCACGCTGCCGCCGGCCGACCGCTCGATTGGGACGACGCCGGCATCGACCGATCCCTCGTGCACGGCCTCGAAGACGGCCCGCCACGTCGGCATCGCCACGGCCTCCGGAGCCGGGAACGCCGAAAGGACGCCGTCCTCCGAGAAGGCGCCGGGCTCTCCCTGGAACGCGACGCGCGGCGAGGCTTCGGGCGGCTCCGGCGCCGATCGAACTCCGGACGCTGGCGATGCCATCGAACCCTCCTCCGGCTAGTCGGCCCGCCTGGGCCGCGCGGCGCCGGCCGCCCCGTTGCCGGGCGCGACGGTGGTGAAGTGGCGCTCGTCGCGGCGCCGCACTTCCGCGCCCGTCTTCCAGATGGCGTATTCGAGCGAGTCGCACAGGGCCTGGCAGGAGGCCGCGATGATGTTCGTGCCGCTGCCCATGGTCGACCATTCGAGGACGCCGTTGGACGAATCGATGATGACCCGCGTCTGGGCGCCCGTGGCTTCCTCGCTGTCGAGGATGCGGACCTTGTAGTCGACCAGGTGCACCGAGTCGAGCTGCGGGTAGAAGGCGCCCAGAGCCTTGCGCAGGGCGGAGTCCAGGGCGTTGACCGGGCCGTTGCCATCGGCGGCCGTGTGGAGCACCTCGCCTGCGACCTCGACCTTGACCGTGGCCTCGGCGAGCAGCTCGGCGCCGCCGCGCTGCTCCACCAGAACGGTGTAGTCGCACAGCGTGAAGGGTCGCGCGTAGGCGGCCTTGTGGCGCTTCACCAGCAGTTCGAACGACGCCTCGGCGCCCTCGAAGGCGAGGCCTTCGGCCTCGAGCTGCTTGATGACCAGGCTGAGCGCCTTCGGATCGACGCCGTCGAGCTGCTGGCCGAGCTGCTCCGCCCGGAGCTGCGTGTTGGCCTTGCCGCCGAGCTCGCTGACCACGAGGCGCATGACGTTGCCGACCACGCCCGGGTCCACGTGCTGGTACGCACTGCTGGCACGGGCCGTGGCCGAGCCGTGGACTCCGCCTTTGTGGGCGAACGCCGAGCGGCCGACGTACGGCTGGTGATCGTCCGGGGCGATGTTGACGATCTCGGCCACGTAGCGGGCCATCTCCGTCAGCTCGCCCAGGCGGCCCGCCGGGACGGGCTCGTACTTCGACTTGAGCTCCAGGTCCGCCAGGATGCTGACCAGATTGGCGTTGCCGCAGCGCTCGCCGTAGCCGTTGATCGTCCCCTGGACGTGGCGAACGCCGTTGGCGACCGCAGCCAGGGAGTTGGCCACGGCCAGTTCCGAGTCGTTGTGGCAATGGATGCCCCACACCACCTCTGGGCCGCCGTCCGCGGCGAGGGCGGCGGACGTGGCCCGCACGATCTCCACGAGTTGGTCGGTCAGGGTGCCGCCGTTGGTGTCGCACAGGACCAGAGTGCTCGCCCCGGCGTCCCGGGCCGCTCGGAGAGTGGCCAGGGCGTAGGCGGGATCGTCCTTGTAGCCGTCGAAATAGTGCTCCGCGTCGTACACCATCTCGCGGCCCGCGGCGGCCGGGAAGGCCACGGAGTCGGCGACCATCGCCAGGTTCTCCTCTGGCGTGGCGCCGAGGACGTCGCGGACGTGGAGCAGCCAGCTCTTGCCGAAGATCGTCACGACCGGCGTGCCGGCGGCGACGATCGCGACCAGGTTCGGGTCGGTTTCCGCGCGGTTGGAGCGGTGCCGCGTCGAGCCGAAGGCCGCGAGCTTCGCGTTCTTCCAGGCGATCGACCGGGCGGCCGCAAAGAAGTCGACGTCCTTGGGGTTGGAGCCCGGCCAGCCGCCTTCGATGTAGGCCATGCCGAACTCGTCGAGTCGACGGGCAATCTTGATCTTGTCCGCCAGCGAGACGACCAGGCCCTCGCGCTGCGTGCCGTCGCGCAGCGTCGTGTCGTAGAGGATTACGCGGTCGCTCATTGGGCGGCCCCCTTTGTTCCGGCGCCGGCAGCCGAGACGGCGCCCGCCTCGAGCGCGGCGACGACTGCGTCGGCCATGGCCTGAGTTCCGACCTTCTTGTCGCCTGGCTGCTCGCCCGTGGCGGCGACGAGATCCGGCGTGCGGTAGCCGCCGGCCAGCGCGTCGGCCACGGCCTTCTCGATGGCCTCGGCGGCGGCCGGCTGGCCCAGCGACCAGCGCAGCATCATCGCGCCGGAGAGAATCGTGGCGAGGGGATTGGCGACGTCCTTGCCGGCGATGTCCGGAGCGGAGCCGTGGATCGGCTCGTACAGGCCGTGAAGGCCGTAGGCGGTCCGCCGCTCGCAGATGGACGCGGACGGCAGCATCCCCAACGAACCGGCCAGAACGCTGGCCTCGTCCGAGAGGATGTCGCCGAAGAGGTTCTCCGTGACGATGACGTCGAAGACGGCGGGCCGCTGGATCAACGTCATGGCGCAGGCGTCCACCAGCCGGTGCTCGACCGTGATGTCGGGGTACTCGGGCTTGACTTCTTCCACGATCGTCCGCCACAGCCGGGAGGACGACAGCACGTTTGCCTTGTCGACGCTGGTCAGCTTCTTGCGGCGCCCGCGGGCCAGCTCGAAGGCCAGCTTCACGACGCGGCGGATCTCGCCTTCCGTGTAGAAAAGCGTGTCCACGACCTCGCGGCCGTTGGGCCCGTCGCTCTGCCCCGACGGCTTGCCGAAGTAGAGCCCGCCGGTCAGCTCGCGCACGATCAGCATGTCGACGCCTTCGAGCAGCGACTCGCGGACCGGCGAACTGCCGCGCAGCACCGGCTGGACAGTGACCGGCCGAAGGTTGGCGTACAGACCGAGGCCCTTGCGCAGGGCTAGCAGCGCCTGTTCCGGCCGGACCTTCGCCTTTGGATCGTCGTACCGGGGATCGCCGATCGCGCCGAAGTAGACGGCGTCCGCGGCGGCGCACGCGGCCATGTCCTCGTCGCGCAGCGGCATGCCGTAGGCGTCGATGGCCACGCCGCCGATCAGCACCTTCTGCCACTCGAAGCCGAAACCGAAGAGCCGACCGGCGGCCTCGAGCACGCGCCGGCCGCCCGCAATCACCTCCGGGCCGATCCCATCACCGGGAACGACGACGAGGCGATACGTCGCCCCTGGGTCGGCCGATGCCGGCGTTGGATCTGCGCTCCTCGGCTCACGCACGTTCGAAGTGCGCTCGCCTTCAGTGCTCGATCCACCTTGGCCTCGGCTCGCCGCAGCGGCGACTGAATCCAGCGGCTGGCCTGGCGTTGTCACGGGAGCTTCTCCATTAGTTCGGAGACACCGCCGGCGGCTCGCGCCGCCGGCGTCGTGTCAGAGATGCGAACGGACCCGGGGGACTCCCCGACCGATGGTGCGATCAGTCCTTGGACTTTGCCGAAGCCTGCGGCTGGCCGTCGACGACTTCCACGGGATTGAGGAAGGGCATCGCCTTGCGCAGGCGGGCGCCGACCTGCTCGACCTGGTGGTCGCGACCGGCTTCGCGCATCTTCTTGAACTTCGGCAGGCCGGCCTCGTTCTCGGCGATCCATGCCGCCGCGAAGGTGCCGTCCTGGATCTCGCCGAGGACCTTCTTCATCTCCGCGCGCACGCGGGCGTCGATGATCCGCGGGCCCGACACGTAGTCGCCGTACTCGGCCGTGTCGCTGACCGAGAAGCGCATGAAGTTCATGCCGCCGCGGTACATCAGGTCGACGATGAGCTTGAGCTCGTGCATGACCTCAAAGTAGGCCAGCTCCGGCTGGTAGCCCGCCTCGACCAGGGTCTCGAAGCCGTTCTTGATCAGGCTCGTGACGCCGCCGCACAGCACGACCTGCTCGCCGAAGAGGTCCGTCTCGGTCTCTTCCTTGAACGTTGTCTCGAGAACGCCGGCTCGGGTTGCGCCGATGCCGCGCGCATATGCAAGGGTGCGGGCACGCGCGGTGCCGGTCGCGTCCTTCTCCACGGCGAAGAGAGCGGGCACGCCGCCGCCCTGCTCGAAGACGGAGCGGACGAGGTGGCCGGGGCCCTTGGGCGCCACCATGCCGACGTCGATGCCCTCACCCGGGCGGATTCGGTCGAAGCGGATGTTGAAGCCGTGGGCGAACATGAGCAGCTGGCCGGCGTGCATGTTCGGCTCGATCGACGTCTCGAACACCTTCTTCTGGATGGTGTCCGGGACCAGGATCATGATCACGTCCGCGGCTTTGACCGCGTCCGCGATGTCGGCCGTCTTGAGACGGGCCTCTTCGGCGAGGGCGCGGGCCTTGGGGTTGGACTCGACGACGGTTACGTCGTAGCCCGAGTCGTGCAGGTTCTGGGCGTGGGCGTGGCCCTGGCTCCCGTAGCCGATGATGGCGATCTTCTGGCCGGCGAGGGCTTTGGGATCTGCATCGTTGTCGTAGTACATGCGCGCGGTCATCGCTTGACTGCCTCCTCGATCGACCCGGCACCCCGGGACATGACGACGGTACCCGAGCGGACGAGCTCCTTGATCCCGAACCCGCGGAGGAGCGCGATGAGCGCGTCCACCTCGGCCTCGGTCCCGGTCGCCTCCACGATCAGCGACTCGGCCGCAAGATCCACGACTTTGGCCTTGTACATGTCCGCGATGGTCAGCACCTCGCCGCGATTGCGGTCGTCGGCGCGGACCTTGATCAGCGCGATCTCGTGCTCGACGGTCGGATCGCTCGTGACGTCCTGGACCTTGAGCACGTCGATGAGCCGGTAGAGCTGCTTGGCCGCCTGTTCGACCGCCATGTCGTCTCCGCGCAGCGTGAGCGTCATGCGGCTGACCTCCGGCTGGTCAGTGTGACTGACCGCGAGGGTCTCGATGTTGAAGTTGCGCGCCCGCATCAGGCTGGCGACGCGGTTGAGGACGCCGGGCCTGTTCAGGACGATGGCGACCAGGACGTGACGGTGCGCCTCGCCGTGGCCGGGCAGAGCCCGCGCGGGCGGCGCGGTGTGGGCCGGCGCCGGGTGGGCCGGATCGGCGCTGCCACCAGGGGTCGAACCGGTGGGGCTCATTGGTTGGGCTCCTCGAACTGTTCCTCGAGCAGATCCGACAGGCCCTTGCCGGCCGGCATCATCGGGAAGACGTTCTGCTCCTGGGCGATGCAGAACTCGATCAGCGCCGGTCCGTCAACGGCGCGAGCCGAAGCGATCGCGCCGTTGACCTGCTCGGGTGAGTCGGCGCGGAAGGCGGCGACGCCGTACGCCTCCGCCAGCTTGCACCAGTCAGGGCCGAGCAGATGCGAGGAATGGTAGTTGCCCGCGTAGACGAGTTCCTGCCACTGCCGGACCATGCCCAGCTTGTGGTTGTTGAGCAACGCGATCCGAAGCGGGATGTGCTCCTGGACCAGGGTCATCAGCTCCTGCACGGTCATCTGCAGGCCGCCGTCGCCGACGATGGACCACGTTTCCTTGTCGGGCCGTCCCACGGCGGCGCCCATTCCGGCCGGCAGGCCGTAGCCCATCGTCCCGAGCCCGCCGGAGCTGATGTGGCTGTTCGGACGGCGGAAGCCGCCGTAGCGGGCCGTCCACATCTGGTTCTGGCCCACGTCGGCGACGATGGTCGCGTCGTGCCCCGTGGCATCGCCTATGCGGCTGACCACGAAGTCGGCCGAGAGCTGGCCATTGCGCCACGCCCCCGAGCCGTGCCACGGCGTCTTCTGCGATTCGGCCCGCCAGGCGGCGATCTCCGCGAGGTAGGCGGCGCGCGCTTCCGGCGCCACGGCCTCGACCTGCGGGATGAGGGCCACCAGGACGCGCTTGATGTCGCCCACGATCGGGATCTCGACGGCCACGTTCTTGCCGATTTCGGCCGGGTCGATGTCGACATGGACGATTCGGGCGTACGGCGCGAAGGTGGGCACGTGGCCGGTGACGCGGTCGTCGAACCGCATTCCCAGGGCGATCAGCAGGTCCGCGGACTGGATCGTCTTGTTGACGTGCTTCCAGCCGTGCATGCCGACGAAGCCCAGGCTGAGCGGGTTCGTCTCGTCCATGGCGCTGACGCCCAGGAGCGTGTGAGCGACGGGGATCTGGGCCTTCTCGGCCAGTTCGCGCAGCTCTTCGGTGGCGTCGGCGATCAGGACTCCGTGGCCGGCCAGGATGACCGGGCGTTCGGACCTCGCGATCTCCTGGGCCGCCAGCCTGATCTGGCGGGGATGGCCCTCGAAGGTGGGCTTGAAGCCGGGCAGGTCCACGCTGTCCGGGTGCTCCGCCGAGCACTCCCCCATCAGGGCGTCCTTGGTCAGGTCGATGTGGACCGGGCCCGGACGTCCGGTGCGGGCGATGTGGAACGCTTCGGCAAAGACGCGGGGAATCTCGTTGGCATCGCGGACCAGGTAATTGTGCTTGGTGCACGGCAGGGTGATACCCGTGATGTCGATCTCCTGGAAGGCGTCCTTCCCGAGCAGCGAGCCGACGACGTTGCCGGTGATCGCCACGATCGGGACCGAGTCAAGCATGGCGTTGCCGATGCCCGTGACCAGGTTCGTGGCGCCCGGGCCCGACGTGGCCAGGCAGACGCCGACCTTGCCCGTCGCGCGGGCATAACCCTCGGCGGCATGGGCGCCGCCCTGCTCGTGACGGACGAGGATGTGGCGCAGCTCCGGGTAGTCGCCGAGGACGTCGTAGAAGGGCAAAACGACGCCGCCCGGATACCCGAAGAAGACCTCCACGCCCTGGCGGAGGAGGGCCTCGCAGACCGCATCCGCGCCGATGCGAGGCCGCTTCGCGCCGCGCTCCGCCAGGCTCTTGACGTGGAGGCGGTGGCTGTCGGTCAGCATCTCGCGCCGGCCGGCGTTAATCGCCTCTGCGCGCGGCGTTCCGGCGCCCGGCATGTGGTTGATCCGCCCGCGCTCGGCAGCGGAGTCTCCGGCCGCGCCGCGAGCGCCGTTGGCCGCGCCGCGAGCACCGGTCCCTCTGGCCGCCCCGGCGCCGCTCGTCGCCTGAGTCTGGCCCGATATCGCCGTCGGCGAACGGCCCGGTCCGTCGTCCGTGGTCCCCATCGCTTCGCCCTTCCTTTCGCTAGCACTCGTCTGCTTGCGGTGCTCGGCTCTCGACTTACGGTTCCTGGTGTGTCTGGACCATCAAAAAACCCTCGCCTGCCGGCGAGGGTTCTGGTCGTTCGGGCTTGCGTCGTCAGCGCTTGTCCCTGCGTCCAGCCTCCCGCCGGGAGCCGGTAATGAGTACGAATACGCGCTCAATACCGAACTCGATGGTGCGAAGTAGACCGAGGAGGGACACGTCGACCAGGCCGAGGTTGTCGGTGGGGACCTGCACGCGACGACCATCCGTCCGAACGAGGATGGCGACGTGGCGGCGGTTCCTGCTGTTGAACAGACCCAACCTGGTTCTCCGTAACAGCGACTACACCGACTCATAGCGGAGCGGTGTTCGGCGAGTGTATCAGCACAGGTCAACCCGTGTCCCCGGCGCCAGTAATGGGACCGTGGGACGATGGTACCGGAGGTATCGCCCGCCGGACGCGCGACTGGAGCAGATCATGGCTGCGGGACGCGGCGGAGGGCGGCCACCGCCGGTCGCCGCCGGACCGCCACCGCGTCGATCCTGCCCGGATGGACATGCACGTGCTGGATCTCGGGCTCACGCGGACTGAGGTGCCCACCTGGTGGGCATGTCGGCAACGCAGGGCGGCGGAGGCTTGCCACACCGGTCGATCCTGCCCACCAACAGGGCAACTCCGATCGCAACGACTCCCGAGGAATCCGTCGGCGCCCGCCGATGTCGAAACTTGCCCCAGGCTCCGGGCAGATCCGACGCCATCAGCCAGTCGTCGACCGGAGGTTGTCGCATATGCCCGCCTGATGGGCAATCGGCCCCGTTAGTCGCCCATTCGCGCGTTCTGCCCACCGGCTGGGCAGCATCGACCGCGCTGGTCCACCTCGCAGTCGCGGCGCGCCCTCTTACTGTCCGGCCCCTCGCCGGTGGAACGGCCACCAGGCCCACTCCCCGATGAAGGCGGTGATGGCCGGGACCAGCAGGCTTCGGACGATGAAGGTGTCGATCAGCACGCCCAGCCCGACCGTGACCCCGACCTGGAAGAGCAGCTGGAGCGGCGACGTGATCAGCGCCCCGAACGTTCCGGCCAGGATCAGGCCGGCCGAGGTGATGACCGTGCCGGTGCGGGCGGAGGCCGCGCGTATCCCCTGCCGCAGCGGCCGAGCGGCGCTTTCCTCCCGGACCCGCGACATCAGGAAGATGTTGTAGTCGGAGCCGAGAGCCACCAGGAGGACGAAAACCATGAGCGGTATGAAGTAGTTGATCCCCGGCTGGCCGAACACGGTCTGAATTAGGAACGCCGACAGGCTCAGGCTGGCCGAGTACGAAAGCAGCACGGTCAGAACCAGGTACGCGGGTGCGGCGAAGGCCCGCAGGAGCAGGATGAGGACGATCAGGATGCCCACAATCGTGATCACGGCCACGCGCAGGAAGTCGGACGAAATCGTCGATTGCACGTCCGCATACTCGGCGGTCACGCCGCCCACGTACGTCGTGGCCCCCGGCCCGAAACTGGCCGCCTGGCCGGCCATCAGCGTCCGCAGCGAGCGAACGGCGTCGAAGGAGGCCGTGTCGTACGGGTTGGTCGTGGTGGTTACGTACAGCTGGGTCACGTTCCCGGCGCTGGAGACATAGGCCGCCGCCAGATCGGGCGGCGCGTAAAGGTCGCCGGCGCCGAACGCGGCGGCAAGCTGGCCCAACTCATCGGGAAGACGGACACGCGCAGCGGCCGTAGCCTGCTGGGCGGCCAGCTGTTCGGCCGTCGGCGTCGTGGTCGTCGGGCTGAAGTAGAAGACGGTCGGTTGGGCCTCGAACCAGGTCTGCATCTGGCGGAAAGCCGAGACGAGCGTCACGAAGGCCCCGGCATCGCGGGTGGCAGCGACCTGCGGGATGGCGCTCTCAGCCGCCTTGAACGCAGCGGTCGAGGTCAGGGCCGGGTCGGCCGCGCCGAGCTCGTTCAGGTACGTGTTCAGCTGAGCCAGCTGCGTGGCCACGTCGCCGGACGAGGCGGACGAGCCGGACGTGGCGGCTGCCTGCAGCTGATCGGCAAGTGCGCCGAGCTGGTTGGCCGCGTTGGCCTGGCTGCGCCCGTTCACAACGCTCTGCTGGAGAGTGGCCAGATCCGCCTCGGCGGCGGTGAGGGTCGTGCCTGCCACGTTTGGATAAGCCCCGGCCAACCCGCCAACGTACGAGACCGTGGACTCGATCCCCGCCAGAGAGGCGTCGCTCAGCTGGACGTTGAGGTCCGTGCTCGGCGGCTGCGCGAAGGCCTGCGCCATGGAGGCCAGCTGGACCGCGGGCTTCAGGGTGTCCGAAACCTTGCCCTGGCCCGTCGGGTCGACGACGCTGCTCACCGACTGGATGTCCGGCGCCGCCGCGATCTTCTGCTCCAGCTGCCCGATGAGGGTCAGTTCCGCGGGACTGGCCAGATTCCCACCCGGCACCTCGACCAGCACGTTGACCGGCATCAACTGGCCCTCGGCCATGTGCTGGCTCAGGATCTCGAAACCCATCCGCGATTCAGCGTTGCTGGGCAGCTCCTGCAACACGTCGAAGTTCTGCTTGAGCTGGGGCAGCGCCAGAAGTGGCGCCGCCAGCGCGACCAGGACGATCGTAGCCAGCAGCCCCGGGCGGTCCGTGATCCGCCGGGCGACCGCCGCCCAGAAACCCTTGTCGTCCGAGCCGGCAGTCCTGGTCTGCTCGTGGAGCGGCCAGAAGAGCCGCCGGCCGAAGATCGCCAGCAGCGACGGCGTGAGGGTCAGGCCGGCCAGGAGCGTGATGAAGATCGTGATGGCCAGGGCCGGGCCGGTCGTCTGGATCATGCCGAAGCTGGCGACGATCATGGAGCTCAGGCCGACGATGACGGTCGCCGCTGAGGCGGCGATGACGGCGCCGATACGGCTCACGGTGACGCGGACCGCGTCGTCGTGGCTGTTGCGGCCCAGCTCCTCTCTGAATCGTGATATCAGAAAGATCGTGTAGTCCGTGCCGACGCCGAAGACGAGCACGACGATAAACGAGTCGAGGACGGAGGAGAGCTGCCAGCCGCCCTGGGCCAGGAAGCCGAGGAGGCCGCGCGAGACCAGGAAGGCGCAGCCGATCGTGGCCAGCGGCACCAGGGCCGCCAGCGGCGCGCGGTAGATGAGCAGCAGCACCACGACGACGAGCACGATCGTGACCAGGGTCGTGCTATTCGTGCCCTGCTGGATGGCGCCCAGATAGTCGCGGCCGATCCCGGCCTGGCCGCTGACCTGGGCCACGAGCCCGGCCGGCAGCACGCCCGGCGCGGCGAGATGAGCCCGTGTGGCGTCGATCGCGGTGTTGGTCCGCGGCAGGAACGAGGGCGAGTCGAACTCCACCTCGGCCAGCTCGACCACGCCATCCGTGCTTCGGAACATCGTGGCCAGGCTGGGAGTACCCTCGGCGGTGACGTAGCGCAGGACGGCCGCCGGGCGACTCGTCCCTTCGAACCAGGCGCTCAGGCCTTCGATGGCGGCGCGGTCCGCGTCGGTCAGGCCGCTCTGGCGGGAGAAGACGATCAGCGCCGTCGACGGCGCCGAGTCGCTCGGAAAGGCGGCCGCGAGGACGTTGAGCGCAGCCAGCGACTCCGCGTTCTTGGGCAGGAAGCTGGTTTCGTCGGCCGACCCAACCTGCGCCAGCGAAGGGCCCAGGGCTCCGAACGCTATCGCGCCAACCACCCATGCGGCGACCAACACGAATCGGAGCTTGAGCACGAGCCGGCCGAGTCGATCGAACATCTGGCTTCCCTGCTGGCTTCCTGGCGCCCGACCGGGCGCGCCGCCGGGCGTTCTGGCGGGACGGCGAGTCGGATTGTAGGTCGGCCGCGCGGAGCTCGCCGATTCGGCGGTTACCCTGGGCCTCTCGCGGCGGCAGTCCGAGAATTCGGACGCACGACCCTATTCGGAGTTGCCGAGCGCCTCGGGACGGTGGGGGCTCGCACGCCCTGAGCTCCGCCACGCGACGATGCCGATTCGCACGGCCGTGTAGCCGATGGTCGCGAGTGGGGGCATCCAGTACATCGGAAAGGCCATGGAGGCGGCGAGGAACGGGTCGACCGGAAGGGCGAACATCGCGTAGTGGTACTGCGCCGTCGGAAACAGAGCCGGGACGACCAGCCAGGCAGCGGCCCGCACGTCGAGCAACGCCAGGACGCCGAGCGAGATGACCGTGGGGATGAGCAGATACGGCTTGCCCCAGGCACTGAAACCGCCGCTGGACTCGGCATTGATGGCGTTCTGGACCGTCCCGGCCTGATGCAGGAAGGACCACCACAGCCCTGGAAGCAGAATCGCCGATGCGCCCATGACCGTGGCCGCCAGCAGGAGCGCCCGCCAGCGGCGCTCGCCGACGAGCGGCGGGATCGCGACGATCTTGATTACCGAGGCCAGAGCCCCGCCCCATGTTGCGCCGGCAAGCAGGAGCGCTACGACAACGACATTCGGATTGGCCGACATGAAGCCCATAGCCAAAGGCGGGTAGACAACCCAGATGACCGGCAAGCGAAGGGCTCGAACGATCACGATCGCCGCCACGACTGACAAAACCAGCCACAGCCAGAGGAACGCTTCCTCAGGCAGTAGCGTCATCGGGGCAAGCAGGATCGCCGTCGGGGGCAAGCCCGCATAGCTGAACAGATGTCCGTCCAGGAGCGCGCCCGTTGTCCACGGGTTCCCGCCGGCCAGCCAGGCAGCCGAGCCGTCGTAGTAGATGCGAGCGTCAAAGCCCACTATTTGCGAGTTGAAGCCGACGGCGAAGGTCATCACCCAAAACAGGATGAACGCGCCGGGCAGGAAGAACCCCAGCCAGCGACGCCGGAATCCGGGCTCCAGAGAGGCGCCAGGCAGCGGTGGACTCGGCGGTTCGGCAAGCGCCCTCCGGACCAGGCGACCGACGCGACTCGCGATGAGGTCTGCGGACCAACTCCCACCGTGCCCCCGGACGGATCGGGACATGCTCATCTGGGCACCGGCACCTGAGCGATCGCCTCGCCCGAAACCGACTGAGGCGTCGGTGCGGCGTCCGGAGCAGGCTCGAGGCCCGGTTGCGGGCGCGACCACCGAACCGCGGCGAACAGCACCGCCACGGCCAGCCAGAGCGCCACCGGCAACACGATCGCGACATCACTCACGAAAAGAGCCGCCATCAACGCCCAGGTGACCCGGCGCCCGCGCGGCGTTCCGCGGCTGCGAGTCCAGGCCGCCAGCGCGACCGGTACCAGCGCCACGGGATAGTGGTACCAGGTCACGGGCAGCACGATAAGCGAGGCCACGACCGCCCAGCCGAAGCTCTCCAGCGGGTCTCGCAAGAGCCTCGCGGACGCGAGCGTGGCGGCGACCGCGATCACGCCGAAAACGACCGCGAGCGGGCGAGCCAGACTCGAGTCGCCGGCCAGGAGTGCAAGCTGGCTGGCCGGACCGATGTTCACCGACGAGGCCAGATCGGCATTTCCGCTCGCCCGAAGGTAGTCGATGTACTCGCGCCAGGGGCCAACGCCGCCAACGGCGAGGCTGAATGCCAGGATCGCCGCGCCCGCCGCGACGGCCGCGCAGATGACGAAGAGGCCGGGCCGACGGAGGCCGGGCCGCGCCGGTCGTTCCGCAGCGAGCCAGACGGCGATCGTGGCCGGGTGCAGCTTCACCGCAGAGGCGACCGCAAGGGCCACGCCTCCGGCCGCCGACGTCAGGCGCGAAGGAGTGGCGCGACCCGACGCGAGGGTCAGCGCGACCGCCCCGAACAGGAACGGGAACCAGGCATCCACGTTGCCAAACAGGAGCGCGACCGCGAACGGGAAGAAGAACGGCGCCGCGGCGAGTGTGAGCAGCGCAGTGTCAAGAGAGAGGTCGGCGATCGGCCGGGCGGGCCGGCCGATTGGCCAGCGCGGCAGGAGCGCAGCCATCAAGACCAGCCCGGCTGCAGCGCCCAGGCACCAGCCCGCCAGGACGAGCCACGTCGGCAAACCCGAGATCGGCGCCAAGATCTGCGCCACGACCGGCGGGTATGAGAAGAAAAGGTCGCGAGCCTGGAGCCCGGCCGCGACCGCGTTGGGGTCGTACGGTGAGCCGCCGGCTGCGACGCGCTTGCCAGCGTCGAGCAGGAGTTGAAGGTCGAAGCCAGCCTCGGGCGGCGACGCCGACAGCATCGCCCGCCCCAGGATCACCACGTTGGCCCAGCCGATGACAGCCACGACCAGGCACGCGACCCGGGCAAAGAGGCGACGAGCCGGATCGGCGCCAAAGACGCCGGCTCCGGGTTGCGCGGGGCCGCGTCGGCTCGACGGCTCGCCGTCCGCGCTAGACGTCCCGCCGGGCCCGGTCAACGGTCCGCCCGCCGGGCTTTGTGCGCGCGCCCGCGGCCTCGTATCCATCGCACCAGCCACCAGCCCGTGAACAGGATGGGCACGACCCAGAACCAGCCGCCCGGATCCTCGGGGCCCGCAGCGATGCCGGTGGCCCGCACCCGGACCAGAGGCAGGCCGTCGAACCTGGCCGAGATCTCCTCAGGCGTCATCTGCCAGACATTGCCCATGCCCATCGCCGCAGCGCCTCCGCCCATGCTGCGCAGAAGAGGAGGCAGGACGGCCAGGCGTTCGGCCGTGTCCGTGACCTCTTCGGCCGTGCCCGAGAAGGCGCGACCGGGGAGGATGACCTCGACCCGGGGGTCCGCCTGGATGTTCTTGAACCAGTGGGCCTCCCGACCGAAGCCAGCCATGGCGTACACAGCGTCGCCGACGATCATGTAGCCGAGCGGGGCGTCGCGCATCTCGCCGCTCCTACGGCCGCGGGTCCGCAGGATCATCAGGTAGCCCGTCAGCGGGTTCGACACGAACCTGCCCATGCCGGCTTTCAGGGCCGGCACGCTGACGTACCTGTTGAACCCGTTGAAGCCGTCGTGCATCGCTGGCAGGTAGGGCTGGAGCCAGTCCGGGTAGGCGGGCAGGCCCTGGCCCCAGGCGCCGCCCGCGTTCGAAGCCGGGATTCCTCCGCCAGCTCGACCGTTGTCCTCACCCTTCTTCGTGGTCGCCATGCCCTGCCCCTTTCCCGGCTGCGCTGGACGCCGAACAAGGGTAGGCCACGACCGCTGCGACGACCACCCCTTCCGCGGCTGGGCTACGATTTCAGGCGCCATCGCCCCCAGAAGGACACGACATGCAGGTCGACCGCTCCGCCCCCCATAGACCGATCAGCCCCGAACGACTGGACGAGCTCCTCCGGGCCCTCGGCATCGAGGAAAAGGCTGGGCTAACGGCCGGGATCGACGCCTGGCACGCCGCCGGCGCGCCCTCGATCGGCCTGGAGCCGATGGTCACGCTGGACGGCCCGAACGGCGTCCGCGGCATGACCTTCCCGGCCGGCTCGACCGCCACCTGCACGCCCTGCGGCGCCGCCCTCGGCGCGTCCTGGGACGTGGATCTGGTGCGGGAGGTCGCCGCCAGGATCGGCGCGGAGGCGAAGTCAGCCGGCGTCCACTACATGCTCGGGCCGGTGCTCAACCTGGTCCGCTCACCGCTGGGCGGTCGGGACTTCGAGGCCTACTCCGAGGACCCGGTTCTGGCCGCCATGCTCGGCGCGGCCTACGTCGAGGGGATGCAGTCGACCGGGGTGGCCGCCACGCCCAAGCACTACGTCGCCAACGAGTCAGAGACCCATCGAACTTCGGTCGACTGCCGGGTCGACGAGAGGACTCTGCGCGAGGTCTACCTGGTCCCGTTC
Source organism: Chloroflexota bacterium (assembly GCA_003141955.1). Lineage (GTDB taxonomy): Bacteria > Chloroflexota > Limnocylindria > Limnocylindrales > CSP1-4 > Fen-1039. The sequence continues at coordinate 4,568 of PLOC01000003.1, read as the reverse complement.
GAGGCCGCCGTGAACGCCGGGGCGTGGTCGATCATGGCCGCCTACAACCTCGTGAACGGAATCCACTGCGTGGACCAGGATCATCTCGTCGGCGAGATCCTCAAGGGCGAGTGGGGTTGGGACGGCGTGCTGATGTCCGACTGGCACGCTGCCGATGACACGGTGGCCGGGGCCGTGGCCGGGCTAGACCTGGAGATGCCCGGGCCCCCCCACTTCTTCGGCGCGGTGCTGGCCGGGGCGGTTCGGCGGGGCGAGGTGAGCGAAGCGGTCCTGGACGACAAGGCGCGCCGGATGCTGCTTCTCGCGGCGCGCGTCGGAGCGCTGGCCGCGAATCGGGTCGAGGGCGCCGAGGGCGCGACCGCCGGGCCAGGCGCCGACGGCGGCACGCCGCTCGATCCCGCGAAGCCCTGGCACCTCTCCGACGCGGCGGCTTCCGCGCTGGTTCGCCGCGCCGCAGCCGAGTCGTTCGTGCTGCTGGCCAACGACGGCATTCTGCCGCTCGCGCCGGCCGGCATCCGCACGGTGGCGGTCATCGGGCCCAATGCGGCAAAGCCCTGCGCGCAGGGAGGCGGAGCCGCGCACATCGCCGCCCCGCCCACTGTCACCCCGATCGAGGGGCTTCGGGCCGCGCTTCCGGGAGTGGAGATCGTCCACGAACCGGGCTGCCGTATCGACCTGTTTCTGCCGCCCCTGACCGCAATGGCTGTGCGAGACCTCCACGGCCAGCCCGGCCTGACCGTCGAGTTCTTCCGAGGTCAGGAGCCGACCGGCGAGCCGGTCGCCAGATGGCATGTCGACTCGAGCGAGCTGCACGTATTCGGCGACCTGCCCCAGGGCGTCCAGGCGGACGACTTCGCCGTGCGCCTGTCGGGCTGGCTCACCCCGGCTGAGAGCGGCCCGCATGACATCGAGCTGCGCGGCTTCGGCGGCCGGCGGCTGCTCGTGGGTGGCGCAGTGGCGGCCGACCTGTGGGACGCCCGGCCCGCGGCCGACATCCCAACGGCCCTGTTCGAAGGCAGCCAGGATGGCGGGACGTTCGAGCTTCGGGCCGGCGAGCCGGTCCTGGTCGCGGCCGAGCTCCATTCGGCGACTCATTCCCCGTGTCAGCTGAACATCGGCTGCCGCTCCCCTCAGGCAGGCGATCAGCTGGCTCGGGCCGCCGCCGCGGCCGCCTCGGCCGACGTGGCAATCATCGTCGTCGGCAACGACGAGGCCTGGGAATCCGAGGGCCGCGACCGCAGGACCGTCACGCTGCCCGGCCGCCAGAACGAGCTCGTGGAGCGCGTGGCCGCGGCCAATCCGAGGACCATCGTCGTCGTCAACGCCGGCTGCCCGATGGACCTGCCCTGGGCGGATCGCGTGGCCGCCGTCCTGTACGCGTGGCTGCCGGGCCAGGAGTTCGGCAACGCCCTGGCCGACGTCCTGCTCGGCAAGTCGGAGCCGGGTGGCCGCCTGCCCTTCACGATCGCCGCCCGCGAGTGCGACTACCCCGCGCTCAGCACCACGCCGGGCGCGGAAGAAAGACTGGTCTACGCGGAGGGCGTCAACCTTGGCTACCGCCACTTCGACGCCGCGGGGATCGAGCCGAGGTTCTGCTTCGGCCATGGCCTGGGCTACACCCGCATCGAGTTCGAGTCGCTGGAGGTCACGGCCGACGGCCTGCCCCCGGGCGACTCGGCCCAGCTGAAGGTTCGGCTGCGCAACGTGGGTGGCCGCCCCGGCAAGGAAGTCGTCCAGGTCTACGTGGCCGACCTGGAGTCGTCGGTCCGGCGTCCGCCGCGCGAGCTGAAGGGCTTCACCGCAGTGCACCTGGCGCCGGGCGAGAGCATCGACGTCGTCTTCGCCCTCCAGGATCGCGACCTTGCCTACTGGGACGAAGCCGGCGGCGGCTGGCGCATCGAGCCCGGCCGGTTCGAGATCCAGGTCGGCGCCTCGTCGCGCGACATCCGCCTGCGGGCGTCGCTCGAGCTGGAGTAGCCCGCGGCGCGAGCGGAGTGGGCGGCGGAGTGGGCACGCGGGCACGCGGGCGGCCGCGCCGAGCCGGGCGAGCGGCTCGGACCGGCTCGAACGGCCCGCTCGCTCCCGAGAGCGGCCCCGAATGGCCGGGGCCGGCCGGGAATTCCCCATTACGCATGGAGAGAGTGCAAAGTGCGGCTGGCGAGGCCGCGGGTCGATCCGCGGCCGCTCAGCCATACGGATTCGGCCCCTGAGGGGCGGCTGTTAGCTGCGAACGGTCAATCGACGCCCACGGCGACCCTCGGGATGGCAACGGCCGGCCGCTCAGCTCCACTTACCACTCCCTCCATGAGTGTTGAGGAGCTTCGCGCGGCTGGGGCGACCCGCGAACTCGGCCGGCGGCCGCCCGACGAAAGCCGCCCGGCGCCCGTTTGCCTTCATCTGGTAACCTCGATGGCCCCGTCCGCTGTGAGGCGGGACAATCGAACGCGAGTGGAAACATGGCAGAGCAACCGCGCACCATCCTGGAGAAGATCTGGGACGACCACGTGGTGGCGTCCGACCCCGGCGCGCCGGCAATCCTCGCGATCGATCTTCACCTCGTCCACGAGGTGACCAGCCCGCAGGCGTTCACCGGCCTGCGCGAGCGCGGCCTGAAGATTCGCAAGCCGGGTCAGACCGTCGCCACGGCGGACCATTCGATCCCGACGCTGGACCCGTCGCTCCCAATCGCCGACGAGCTGGCCCGCAAACAGCTGGCCCAGATCGAGGAGAACTGCCGCGAGTTCGGCATCCCGTTCCACGGCAAGGGCAGCCCGACGCGAGGCATCGTTCACGTGATCGGGCCGGAACTCGGGCTGACGCAGCCGGGTATGACCATCGTCTGCGGCGACTCCCACACCGCCACGCACGGCGCCTTCGGGGCGCTGGCGTTCGGCATCGGGACGAGCGAGATCGAGATGGTCCTGGCCACGCAGACTCTGCTCCAACGCAAGCCGAAGACCTTCAGGGTCGAAGTGACCGGACGGCTTCAGCCCGGCGTCGGCGCCAAGGACATCATCCTGGCGCTGATCGCCCGCATCGGCATCGGCGGCGGCACCGGCCACGTCTTCGAGTACACCAGCAGCGCCATCCGGGCCCTGTCCATGGAAGAGCGGATGACGGTCTGCAACATGTCGATCGAGGGCGGCGCCCGCGCCGGCCTCATCGCCCCGGACGAGACCACGTTCGCGTACCTGAAGGGCCGCAAGTTCGCTCCGCAGGGAGCGGCCTGGGACGCGGCCGTCGCACGCTGGCGCAAGCTGCCGACCGACGCAGGCGCGACCTACGACCGAACGATCGTCATCGACGGCGACAGGCTCGAGCCGATGGTCACCTACGGCACGAACCCGGGCATGGGCGTGGCGGTGACCGGCCAAATTCCGGCGCTTTCGGACGTCGAGCCGGGCGCCCGAGACGACCTCGAACGCGCGCTCGCCTACATGGGCCTGGAGGCCGGGAGTTCGATCGCCGGGCGCAAGCTCGACGTCGTCTTCATCGGCTCGTGCACCAACGGCCGGATCGAGGACATGCGCGCCGCGGCCTCCGTGCTGCGCGGCCGCCACGTCGCAGACGGCCTCCGCGTGCTGGTCGTCCCCGGCAGCCAGCAGGTCAAGGCCCAGGCCGAAAGCGAGGGCCTCGATGAGGTCTTCCGCGCGGCCGGCGCCGAGTGGCGCGAGTCTGGCTGCTCAATGTGCATAGCCATGAACGGCGACCAGCTCGAGCCCGGCGAGTACGGCATCAGCACTTCGAACCGCAACTTCCAGGGGCGCCAGGGCAAAGGCGGGCGGACGTTCCTCGCATCGCCCCTGACCGCGGCCGCCAGCGCCGTCACCGGCGTCGTCACCGACCCGCGAACTCTCGTCGCCGCCCCGCAGTCCTCGGCCGTGGAGGCCCACTGACATGTCCGAGCCCTTCGCAAGAGTCACCAGCCGCGTGATCTCGATCCCCCGCGCCAACATCGACACGGACCAGATCTGCCCGGCCCGCTTCCTCAAGATCACCGACAAGGCCAACCTGGCCGACGCGCTCTTCTTCGACTGGCGCTTCACGCCGGACGGGAAGCGGCGCGAGCCGGTCTCGTTCATCGACGAGCCTGTGAATGCCGGCCGCCAGATCCTGCTGGCCGGCGACAACTTCGGCGCCGGATCCTCGCGCGAGCATGCGCCGTGGGCGCTGCGGGCCTGGGGAATCCGAGCCATCGTCTCCACCAGCTTCGCCGACATCTTCAGCGGAAACGCGCTCAAGAACGCGCTGCTGCCGATCGTCGTCTCCGCGGAGCGGCTCGCGGCGCTCCAGGCGCTCGTCGCCACCGCCCCCGACGGCGAGTGGATCGTCGACCTCGAAGCCCAGACGGTCACGCTGCCCTCGGGCGAGTCGTTCGCCTTTGCGATCGACCCGTTCGCGCGAACGATGATCCTGGCCGGGACCGACGAGATCGGCTACGTCCGCTCGAAGCTTCCGGCCATCGAAGCCTGGGAGGCCACTCACCCGGCCCGCGTCGACACCCGCGAGGGCGCCGCCGCCAGGTAGCCGCTCGCTCGAAGCCCGCCGCGCTCCGGCGGGCTTCTCTT